>JARKQH010000426.1 GCA_029974925.1 Verrucomicrobiota bacterium | reverse complement strand
GGAGCCAAACGAGCGAGGATCCGTTGACATGACAGCAATCCTCGGTTTCAGCGGGCAGCAATGTCAACACCCGAGTGCATTCAAGACAGCCTCGGGCGGGACCGCAGCAGCCTGGCAACCGCAAGGCCGGTGGCGGGGAACAAGCGTCCGCGCCCCGTCGGTTCGGCTGGCGTGCCGGCCCGACACCGTCTCGCGCCGGCGGCCGGGAGGTCAGGAGCCGGTGGCGACCACCTCCCGCTTGCGCAGGAGAGAGAGATAGTCGAGCAGGATGCGCTGCGCTTCGTCGAGGATCGGGTCCACGGCCGGCGCCGTTTCGTCGGCATTTTCAAGATCGTCGGCAGCGGCGGCCGTTTCGGCGTCCGCGCTGGCGGAAAGCTGCGAAGCGGCGCCGGCGTTGGTCACAGCCGACACCTGGTTGGTCCGCTGCACCGGCGGCGGCAGGCCGGGCAAATCCACTTGCTTGAGTGTGATTTCGTAAACTTTTTCGACGGGTTCAGGCCGGGCCCGGCGCTCGCGGTCGCGGGCTTTTTGGCGCGCCTCGGCCTCCTCTTTTTCCTTGATGCGCTGCTGCTCGTTGAGCGAGACGGTCTTGTCCTCCTGAAGTTTCTTGAACTGTTCGATGTCTTCGCGGATGTAGGCAAAGTCCTGTTCCCGGGCGACCCGCTCGGCGGAGCGCTTGCGCAGTTCCGCCGCGAAAGCATCCACGAGATTGAGACGCTGGAACTCGGCGCTGGGAATGGTGTCCCAAGGCATGGGGTTGTCGAGGGCGCTTTCGCCGAAGTCCTTGGACTCGCTGATGACCGAGGGCAGCACGATGTCGGGGACGACGCCTTTGAGCTGGGTGGAGGCGCCGCTGGCGCGGTAGAACTTCTTGATGGTCACTTTGAGGGCGCCGGGGTCGTTGGTCCAGACCACGTTGCCGAGACGCATGTAAGGCTTGAGGGTGTTGACGCTTTGGACGGTGCCTTTGCCGTGGGTGGAGGCATCCCCCACAATCAGCGCGCGCCCGTAATCCTGCAGCGCGCCGGCCAGAATTTCCGAGGCGGAGGCGCTGAACCGGCTGGTCAGCACCACGAGCGGCCCGTCGTAAAGCACCGAGGGATCATTGTCGCGGTCTTCCTCGATCGAGCCGTCGGCATCGCGCACCTGGACCACGGGACCCTCCTTGATGAACAGGCCGGTGAGGCGCTTGGCTTCCTCGAGCGAACCGCCGCCATTGCGGCGCAAGTCCAGGACGATGCCGCTGACGTTTTCCTGTTTCAGCTTCGTCAACAGTTTCGCGACATCGGCGGCCGTGCTGCGAATCTCACCTTTGCCCCGCGTGTGGGCGGGATCGAAGGAGGCGTAAAACGAGGGGAGGTCAATCACTCCGATGCGCACGGGATTCTCGCCGGGACTGCGCGGCGGAAACTCGATGAGCTTGGCCTTTGCAGCCTGGTCTTCCAATTTGATTTCGTCACGGATCAACCGGATCTCAACTCGTTCGGACGAATCCGCCCCGGCGGGAATGACCGTTAACCGGACTTCCGTCCCTTTGGGGCCCCGAATGAGCTGCACGGCCTTGTTCAGGCTCATTTCCACCACATCCACCGGCGGCTGATTGCTTTGCGCGACGGCGACAATGCGGTCTTTTTCCTTCAGCTTCTTGCTTTTCTCCGCCGGGCCGCCGGGCAGGAGGCGGCGGATGGTGCAGTAACCATCCTCGGACTGCAACTCGGCTCCGATGCCGAACAGGCTGAGGTTCATGGTGATGGAAAAGCTGTCGAGCTGTTCGTGGCCGAAATAGTCCGAGTGGGGGTCGTACACGTGAGCCAGCGCGGTCAGATAAACCTGCATCACGTCGTCGTGGTCCCAATCCCGGAAGGTGCGCAGGGTCCGATGGTAGCGGTTGGCGAGGGTTTCAACAATCTGTTCGGCGTCCGACCGGCTTTTCTTCGGCGGACTGGCGGCGCCGTTCAGGTCGTTGGTGCCGCGACTGGCCTTCTCTTTCTCGGCTTTCTTCCGCGCCTCGGCTTTGCCAAGTTTTTCCTGGAGGTACTCGTAACGAAGGCGGTCCCGCCAGAGGTTTTGGGCCTCCTGGAGATCCTTTGGGTAAGGTGCCTTGCGCCGGTTGATGGTAATCCGTTCGTCGGCGTCGAAGCTGAACGTCTCGTTGGTGAGGAGCTGATCCACGTAAGCCACCCGCTGCTGGATGCGCTCGATGAACCGGTTGAAGATTTCGAACGCCGGGCGGGTATCGGCAAGCTGCGTGCGGCGAATGGTCAGATCGTCGAGGTTGGTCCGGTACCGCTCGAATTCGGCCAGATCACTTTGAAGAAAGTGAAGATGCTGGGGGTCAAGGGACTCCAGATAGCGGTCCAGGAACTGGCTGGAAATCGCGTCCCCAAAAGGCTTTCGGTCATATTGAAGCTCCTCGAGCATCTTGGCGGTAATGAAAGCGATGCGCGCATCCGCCGGGCCCGGACTGATGAGCCGGAATTCATTGGTGGCGGAATGGCGGGGCTCGGCGCCTGCCGGGGCCGGATTGGGCTCCGCCCAAGCCTTGACAAGCAGCAATCCGGAGAATCCCAGCCCCAGGAGCCTGACGGCAAAAAGTTCCAACTTCATTCTAAAATCCGTTCTAGAATACCACACCTTGGACGAATTGCACCAACAACTGTTCATGATTTTCACGGTAATTGAGCCCGTAAAAAAGCGGAACCAGTCCTCGGGACGAGACGCGGCAATCCACCTTGTCAACGCCGCCGGGGCCGGCTTGGGGTTTTGTCCCATGAACAGCCCGAAGGGGAAAGAACTCTTGACAATGCTCGGCTGGTTGTTGGCTTGGGCGCTGGCAACCCACCTGCCGGCGCGGACGACGGCTGCGGCAGCCGAGGCAGGTTCCCAGCCGGTCGTTTATTGCACGGATTTGTTTCATCCGCATGATGGTCCAGATGATCATTTTGACCTGGCGGGCCGAGGCTCCGGTGGCCGGAAAGACGCCGGGCTCTCGCTTGTTATTCCAGGAAAACCTTCACCCGCGGCAGAATTCGCGGCCCGGGAGTTGCAGCACTACCTTGAAGCCTTGACGGGTGCGCGCTTCGGGGTCAGCACCCAAACCCACTGTTGGCCGAGGAGGTGCGGACTGGAACGGTTTAGGTAATGATTTGGCGTTGGAAGGGGCGAAAAAAGTGATAGCATGGAGACATGGCTTGGTACAGAAACGTTTCCCCCCAATGGCGGCGCCGTGTGTTGATTTTGGTCGGCCTCCTTGTGATCTATTCGCTGGCGGGCTTCCTCCTCGTGCCGTGGGTCCTCAAGTCGCAACTGGAGAAACGGCTGCCCGGGCTGACGCAACGGAACGCCACGGTGCGGCAGGTGAAATTCAACCCTTGGGCGCTCTCGTTGACCATTCGCGGCTTGGAGCTGACGGAACCCGATGGCCGGCGCTTTGCCGGCTGGGAGGAGTTTTATGTCAATTTTCAGCTCTCCTCGCTGTTCCGTTGGGCCTGGACGTTCAGGGAAATCCGGCTCCAGGAACCGTTCGGGGAGGTGGTGCTGGACAGGGACGGACGGTTCAACTTTGCCAACCTGTTTGAACGCAAGGAAGCCGCCCCGCCCGCCTCCAAACCCTCCGGCGGGATGCCGCGGGTGAGAGTGTTTCTATTGAGCGTGACCAACGGATTTGTCGCGTTTGAGGATCGCACGCGACACCGTCCCTTCCGCACGGAGTACCGGCCGATCAACCTCCAGTTGGCGGGACTCAGCACGCAGCCGGGCGCGGCGACCCCCTATTCGTTCAAGGCGGAGAATGACACGGGCAAGCGGCTGTCGTGGGCGGGCGACGTCACCGTCAACCCGCCGGCATCCTGGGGATCAATCGAAGTCGTCGGCGCGGACCTGGCCAAGTATCAACCTTACCTTGAAGACCTGACCCGCGCGGAGATTCTGGGCGGCAAGGCCGACATCCAGGCTGCGTATGGCTTCTCGGCGGGAACCAATGGCATTGACCTGGTGGTGTCCAACGCCACGGTGCAAGTGAGGGAGGTTCGGGTTGGAGACGCGGAGGCCAAGGAAACCGTGCTGGCGGTTCCGGAACTGTCCGTCAGCGGCGGCGCTCTAAACTGGCGCGAGCGCCGGGCGCGAGTGGAGCGCGTGGCCATCAGCAAGCCGGAGGTCATCGCGCGAATCAACCCGGATGGCTCGGTGAATCTGCTGCGACTCCGGCTGCCGCCACCGCCGGAAGCGGGCGTGACCCATCCTCCAGCGTCAGAAGAGCCGTGGACGGTGGCCGTTGACGAGTTCCAGCTCGAGGGAGCGGCGCTGGCCTTTGATGATTTGAGCCGCCAGACTCCGTTCCATACGCTGCTTAAACCGGTTGACCTTGAAGTACGACAATTTTCGAACGCGCCCCACAGCCCGGCCCAGTACCGCTTCTCGATTCAAACCGAAGCCGCCGAGCAAATCACCGGCGCGGGTGTGTTTTCAATCAGCCCCGTTCAGTCCAGCGGCCAAGTGCAGGTGGCGGCGGTCGAACTCAAAAAGTATTGGCCTTATTTGGAGGGCCATCTGCGGGGTCCGATTCACGAGGGGAAACTCGGCGTCGAGGCCGCCTACCAGGTCCAGTTTGGGACCGATACGCTTCTGGCGGCGGTCTCCAACCTGAATGTCCGGGTGACGCGCCTGAAGGTGCGGGCGCCCGACAGCGAGGAAACCTGGGTGGAGGTTCCGGAGCTGGCCGTCGAAGGAGCAAGCGCGGAGTGGGGGACACGCGCTGCCCGGATAAAACAGTTGAGGGTCATCCGCGCTGCGATCGCAGCGCGTCGCAACGCCGACGCTTCGATCAACCTGCTTTCGCTGGTGTCGCCGGCCCCGCCTGACAGAACCAACACCCTGCCGGCAGCCAGTGAACCGACGGCCATTCCGGCGCCCCCCTGGACCGCGGTGGTCGAAGAAGTAAAGCTCGAGGACTGGAAAGTGGCGTATGAAGACCGGGCGACACCGCTGCCCGCGGCCATCACGCTGGAGCCGTTGACAGTGGAGGTGAAGAACGTCACGACCTCGAGCAACGAGCCGGTGACCGTCAGCGCCGCGATTGGCGTCAACCGCAGCGGGCGGATCGCGGTGGACGGTCAGGTGTGGCCCTGGCGCCGCCAGGCGGGCTTGCAGTTTGGGATTACGAACCTGGCGCTCCAGCCGTTTGAGCCCTATCTCCGGGAGCACGTGCGGCTGGGGATTCAGAGCGGGGAGTGCGAACTGCACGGGAGGCTGGATTGGCAGGAGGCGGAACCGGGCGCGCCGCGACTGACTTTCCGCGGCGGAGTTCAGCTCACCAACGTGTTGGCCGCCGACCTGGCGGGGCAGGAGTTCGTGCGCTGGGCCCAGCTTCAGGTGACGGGCATCCATTCCACCCTGAAACCGGACAGCGTCCGCGTGGCGGCGGTGAACTGGGACGGCTTGAAGACCAGCCTGCGGGTTGGGCCGGAGGGACAGCTCAATTTGCTCTCGGTCTTTCCGAGGAGCACCCCCAATGCCGCGGGTGCCGAGCCTGCGACGGCCCCGGCCGCCCCGCCCGAGGGCGGGCAGGCCCGGGCGCGCTTTCCGATCCAACTCGATGCTTTCATCCTCACCAATGTTTCTTTTCATTTTGCCGATGCCTCGATCCAGCCCAACTGTGTGTTTGATGTCCAGGAACTGAACGGCGTGATCCGGGGATTGTCCTCGGACCCGGCGGCCAGCGCGGAAGTGGAGCTGTCCGGGCGGGTGGATGAACGGGCGCCATTTGCCGTGCAGGGGCGGCTTAATCCCCTGTCGCCCACCCCGATGCTCAATTTGAGCATTTCGAATTCCGGTATCCAACTTCCAGTTTTCACGCCGTACATGGAAAAGTACGGCGGTTATCCGATCAACAAAGGGCGGTTGTCCCTGAATCTGCATTACGAGATTCAGGACCGGGCGTTGAAGGCCGAAAACAAGGCTCAGATTGACCAGCTCATGCTGGGCGCCCGCAACAACAGCCCGGACGCCAGCCAGTTGCCTATCAAGCTGGCGGTGGCGCTGTTGAAGGACCGGAACGGCTTGATCGAGCTGGATGTGCCGGTGTCCGGCCGGCTGGATGATCCGCAGTTCCGGCTGGGCCCCATCATCCTGAAGGTGCTGGTCAATGTGATCACCAAGGCGGCCACCTCGCCCTTCAAGTTGCTCGGCGCGCTGGTGGGTGGCGGCGAGGAATTGAGTTATGTGGAATTCCAACCCGGTTCAGCCGCCTTTCTGGAGGGAGAAACCAACAAGCTGGACAAGCTGGTCAAGGCGCTCGTCGAACGGCCGGCTTTGAATCTGGAGATTGAAGCCCTGGCCGACCCGCAGGCGGACGGCCAGGCGCTGGCGCGGCGCGCGGTGCGGGCGCAAATCAAGACGAAGCGCCTTGAGGAAATCGCTTCCACCGGCCAGCCCCCGCCGCCGGCGGAGAGCTTCGAGGTCGAGTCCGACGATTACGAGCGGTTGCTGCGCGCGGCCTTGGTGGAAGCCTTCGGGACGAATCTCTCGACGGCCCTGCACGAATTTGCGGCAGCGGCCGCCTCCCCCACCAACCGGCCGCCCCCGGCCAAAATCGAAAAGCCCAGGCAGGGCTGGCTGCAAGCGGCAATCGGCTGGCTCCCCCTTCACGGAAAGAACAGCCCGCAAGCCATCGCCCGGCGGCGGGCGAAGGCCGACGCGGCGATTCTCAAGCGCAACCCCGAGCTGGCCGCCACGGCTGTGGAGACGATGGAGGCCCTGCTGGCCAGCCGGGCCGAGGTGCCAACCGAGGAGTATCTGCGGCTGATGCGGGAGCGTTCCCAGGCGGTGCAGCAATACCTGACCGCCAGTGGCGAAATCACCGCCGAACGCCTTTTCCTGATCGCTCCCAAGCCTGTGCCACCCGGCCAGGCCGGCCAGGCGCGTGTCACGCTTTCCTTGAACTGACCTTGGCGAGCAGGCCGGCGGCCCAACAACTGCAGCGTTCCCGGCGTGCTGTCCATGGAGCGCGAACCGGTTGATCCGCCCCCTGCGGGACCCCGATTTCCAACGGGCCCGCTGCCCTCAGGAGGCGTGGCGCAATTCTGATTCTTGTGCGAGAGTAGCCCGCGCCACCGCAGCCGGGCGGCGCGATCGGCCGGACGAAATGGTTGAAACCGGCCGCGAGAGAGAACAGGCAGAGAACAAGTATGGCGTCCGTTGAAAAGAAACAAATACAAGCCCCGTTCCGGTTGGACGACGAGACCGCGTTGGTGACGGGGGGCGGGACCGGCTTGGGGCTGGCCATTGCGGAGTGCATGGTGGCCGCCGGGGCGCGGGTCGTGCTGGCGGGCCGGCGGGAGGCGCCGCTGGCGGAGGCGGCGGCCCGGCTGGGTCCGAAGGCCGCCTTTGTGGCGCACGACGTGACTCATTTGGAGCGGGCGGAGCGGTTGGTAAAAGCGGCCGAGTCGGCCGCCGGCGCGCCGGTTTCGATCCTGGTCAACAACGCGGGCAACCATTTGAAGAAACCCGCGGTCAAGACCACGCCCGAAGAATTCCAAACCGTTCTGCAAACGCACGTGCTCGCTGCGCACGCGCTGAACCAGGCGGTCCTCCCCGGCATGATCAAACGCCAGCACGGCAACATCCTCTTTGTGGCCTCGATGGCCTCCCTGTTCGGGATTCCGCTCGTCGTCGCTTATGCGGCGGCCAAGACCGCGATGCTGGGCATGATCCGGACCCTGGCGACGGAAGTGTCATCATCCGGCGTGCGCGTCAACGCCGTTGCCCCCGGCTGGATCGAAACCGAGATGACCCGCAAGGCCATGGAGGGCGACCCCGCCCGCCGCCAGAAGGTCCTGGGCCGCACGCCAATGAACCGGTTTGGCAGCCCCCAGGATGTGGGCTGGGCGGCGGTTTACCTCTGTTCACCGGCGGCCCGGTTTGTCACCGGGGTCCTGCTGCCAGTGGACGGCGGCATCAGCATCGGGTTCTGACTGCGGCCAGGCGACGGGGTTCGGACCGCTCAGGATGGGCAGCCGCTTGTCATGGCTGGCTGCCGTGATTAGTCTCGGCCCATGACCGAGTCAGACATTCTCCAGGTTTTTCGCGACACCGGCGCGCTGCTCGAGGGGCATTTCATCCTCCGCAGCGGGCTGCACAGCCGCCAGTATTTTCAGTGTGCGCTGGCGTTGCAGCAAATGCCGGTGGTGGAGAAGCTGGGCGCGGAGCTGGCGGCCAAGGTGCGGGGGTTGGGAGCGGTGACCGTGGTTTCGCCGGCGATGGGTGGCCTGGTGCTGGGGCAGGAGCTGGCCCGCCAACTGCGCTTGCGCTTCATCTTTGTCGAAAAGGAGGAAGGAAAACTCGTGCTGCGCCGCGGCTTCCGGATTTCGAGCGGAGAAAAGGTGCTGGTGGTGGAAGACGTGGTGACCAAAGGGGGGCGGGTGCAGGAGACGATAGACATTGTTCGCGCGCACGGGGGCGAGGTGGTGGGCGTGGCCATGGCGGTGGACCGTTCCGGGGGGACGGTTGACTTCGGCCTGCCCATGTTCAGCCTGCTGAAGATTCAGGTCGAGACTTTCGAGCCGGACAAGCTGCCCGCCGACCTGGCGGCTCTGCCGGCGGTCAAGCCCGGCAGCCGCTGAAAAGGACAGTCCCCACGCCGTGGAACGACCGCCGGGGGGAGCGGAGGGGAACTACTTGCGACGACGCTGCTGCGCGCGGCGTTTGGCTTCGAGCAGCCGGCTGGTCGTGCCTCCCGGCGCCGGGGCGGGAGGGGGCTCGGGTGCGGATTCGGGCGGCGGGGCAACGGCTGTTGCAGCGGGTACGGTCGCCGGTCCCGGGGCCGGTTCCCCCACCACGGGCGGTTGTTGGGGCTGGAACAAATCCGGCCGTGGCTCGATGGCGGATGTGGTGCTCGAGCGGACCTGTTGCCGCCGAGCAAGGAGCGCGGCGAGGGATTCGTCAGCTTCAACCGGTCGCGGGGCCGTTTCCCAGAAGAAGAGCCGCCGCCGCAGCGCGGCCATCCAGCGGAGCCATTCCGCGCGATCCACCTGCACCCGCCGCACCGCCACGTCCGCCACGAACAAAAGGATGGCGAGTTTCAGCAAACCCTCCCAAAGCTGCTGGGGTTGGAAGGTCTTCTGGCGGTCGTGCGAAAACGAGTTGATGGCGAGGTTGGCCCGGTCCAACAGCTTGCCGCCGCCGCTCTCCGCGAGGCGGCGAAGCAGGTTCAGGTTGGGTTCGGCCGTGTTGAATTCGGGAGAATAATTCACACTGGCCCCCACCACCTGCGTGCCGCGCAACTGGCCGTCCTTGATGTCCATGATGTTGAGCAGATAGGCGCCGACCTCGGCCGTGGGGAACCGGGCTTCGTAATGGCCCGGACCCGTCTGTTCAATACGAACGGTCTGGCGTTCCCCCTTGGGGTTGACGATGGCAGCCTGGAGGTTGAGGAAGTTGCGATAGTTGCCCTGCTCGTCAAGCGCGTCCACGGTGAGGATGGCTTCGCCCTTGTCCACAGTGACTTCGGTGCTGAACTCGGCGCTGTCCAGGCGGCGGAGGCTCCACTGGCCGACTTGGGACCAGAACTGGCGGTAGCGTTCCCAGTTGAGCCAGTTGCGGCCCCAGCGGGCCTTGGCATCCGAGGTGAAGGCCACGGCCCGGCCCAAGCCGTACTGCCAATGGGCCAGCAACGGATCCCCTTTGTCAGTCCAAAGGGGGGTCTCGGCTCGCGCCTTCGGGGTAGTGGCCACGTAGCCGAGCA
The DNA here is from genome assembly GCA_029974925.1 of Verrucomicrobiota bacterium. Lineage (GTDB taxonomy): Bacteria > Verrucomicrobiota > Verrucomicrobiia > Limisphaerales > UBA8199 > JARKQH01. The sequence continues at coordinate 26,889 of JARKQH010000426.1, read as the reverse complement.
ACGGGGGGTACTCCTCCGCCCCAATGCCGCGCACCACTTCACTGGAGGAGCGCAGTTGGGGCTTGAAGGGCTCTTCGTAGATGGCGGATTTCAGGATGACCGCCGTTTCCTTGATGAAAATCTGGGGCAGATCGTAAGCGGAGGACACGTTGTAGAACCGGCCGCGCCCCTGATCGGCCATCTGAATCATGGTGTCGGGGCCGGCATGCCCCGCGATGAGGACGGTGCTGACCGTGATGCGGTCGCCGACAATGGCCTGCATGAGCTGGGCGGAAGGGGCGCCGGGGTCGCCGTCACTGAACACGATGATGTGTTTGAGGTTGGCGGTGGACTTTTTGAGGCCCTCGTGGGCCATCTCGAGAATTTGCTGGAAGCTGCCGAGATCGCCCTGGTTCATGCCGGCGATCTGCTGGCGGAGGCTGGCTTTCTGCCCCACCTTTTGCAGCGGGAAAAGCCAGCGCTCGTAGCCGTCCCAGAGCAGCACGCCCATTTCGTCCTGCGGCCCGAGGGCTTCGAGCACGCCAATGGCGCACTGGCGCGCGACCTCGTTGCCGTTGGCGAATTCCATGCCGTGCATGACGAGCACCACCGCGCCGCTGGGCAGCACCTTCTTGCTGTCCAACTCCATGTTGACGGGCAGGGTGGTTTCCAATGGCGTGCCCCGGTATCCGCCCGCGGCATAGGTTTGATCCCCGCCCACGCACACCAGCCCCACCCCGAAATCACGCACCGCGCTCTCGAGCAGCCGCTGCCGGTCCAAGCCGAGGTCGCCCGCCGCCAGGTTGCTGATGAAGATGGCGTCATAGCTTTGCATCTCGGCCAGCGTGGCCGGAAAACCGGCAAGTCCGACCAGCATCACCTCGAGGCGGGAGGAAGTGAGGGCGGCGGCCAATTGGCGGTCCTGATCGGGATCCGCGGATACGATGAGCAGGCGCGGCTCGCCACGCACGATGGCGAAGCCCGTGGCCCGGTTATTCTGCGGGAGGGGGTCCCCCGGCGCATCAATCCGCACGTCGTAGCTGTAAAAACCGGGCTCGGTGAGGGTTTGAGGGAACGTAAACAGGTTCTTGCCCGGGCTCATGGCCACCTTCTGCTCCCCGAGAAACTGGTCGTTGCGGTAAAGGCGGACGGTGGCGGATTGGGCCTGCTCGGACTGGACAAAGATTTTCGCTTCGAAGGACTGGCCTTTCTTAAGGCGGGCGGGGACCTGGAGTTTTTGCACGAAAAGGTCGTTGGCGCGCGCGACGCCCAGCGGCAGAACATCCACTGAGACGCCCAGCGGACGGGCGGCGAGCACGGCGCTCATGGCATCGCCGACGTTTTCGTTGCCGTCGGTGAGAAGCACCAGGCGTTTCTGGCCCGTTTCGGGAAAGGCGGCGGTGGCCAGGCGAATGGCGCCCGCCAGGTCGGTGCGCTCGGTGCCGACGACGGCCTGGATTTTCTGCAGGTCCACCGCGTAGTTCGGTGAGGATTCGATGCTGGCCTCGCTGCCGAACACGATGACCCCCGCCCGATCATCCGGTTTCTTCCGGTTGCTGACCAGGTTGACGTATTCGCGGGCGGCTTCCTGTTGGGGGGAGGGGATGCTGTCCGAACGGTCCAGCACAAAGAAGACATTCATGCCTTCGACCGGCCGCAGCCATTGCAGCCCAGCCAGAGCGAAGATGATTGCCAGGAGGACCATGAGACGGATGCCGAGGGACAGGGCCCACCGCCATCGGCTGGTCTGAACATCGGTTTTCCAGGCAAACCAGAGCGTCCACGCCAGCGCTGGCACCAGCAGCACCAGGTAGTAGGGCTGGGTGAACTGAAAATTCATAAGGGCTCAACGGCCGACGCCCCTGAAGCTAACCGCAAACCCGCATCCGATTGAAGGGAAATCGGCGCAGGACGAACCGGGCTGCCGGCAAAGGGCCGCGACCGTTTCAGTTTCTGGACGCGGTGATTTTGCGAGTCGGCAACGTAAAGGTTGCCGGCCGAATCCAGAGCCACCCCCCACGGGTTGCTGAAGCGCCCGGGCTCCGACCCCGGTCCTCCAATAATCTCGACGGGCCGATCGTTGGCGTCGAACACCTGGATGCGGCTGTTGCCAAATTCGCACACGTATTGAAAGCCCTGAGGGTCCACGCAAATATCGTAGGGGTAGCTCAACTGGCCGGGGCCGCGGCCGGGCTGGCCATAGGCGCGGAGAAACCGGCCCTCGGGAGAAAAGATTTGGATGCGATGATTGCAGGAATCGGCCACATAGATGCGGTCCTGGGCATCCACGCACAGGCCCTCGGGGCGGTTGAACTGACCCGGGGCATCCCCCATTTCACCCACGGCATCGAGGAACTCGACCGAGGCGCCGGGGCTTAGGACAGGCGGCAGTTGAAAACGCTGCACGCGTTCGTTGGCGCCGTATTCGCTGACGAGGATTTGGTTGCGGGAGTTGACCGCCACGGCGCGGGGAAAGTTGAGTTCGCCCGGCCCGGAGCCGCGCCGCCCCCACTGGAAGACGAGCCGGCCGGCCGGTGAATAATGGTTGATGCGGGCATAGTGCGGCTCGTTCACGACGATGTTGCCCTCGTGGTCCCGGCACAGGCCTTTGGCCCGGCCAATGTCCGTTTCGGGCATTTGCCACTGCAACACGAAGACCCCGTTCGAGTCGAATTTCTGAACCCGGCCGGTCATGTCCACCACGTAGAGACTGTCCCCGCGGTCCACCGCAACCGAGCGCGGCTTGTTGACCTGGCCGACGCCCGCGCCGCGGGAGGCGATGATCTCCACGCGGTCGAAGAGCCGGCTTGGCAAAGGCGTTTCATTGGAGGCCGCCTGCGGGCCGCAGCCGCACAGCCAGAGGCCGCCAGCCGCGAACCAGCTCGCCCGGAGCGCGCTCCGGCCCCAGCGGCCGATCCGGCGCCAAGCCAGCCACGCCACCAGCGGCGCGGCAGCCAGACCCAGCAACGCCAGGCAAAGCGCGTTGACCTGGGCATTGTGACCGTAGTGAAGGAGGTTGAAGATGCGCAAGGCGAGGGTTTCGGCCCCGGGCGGCCAGATCAGCACGATCGTTTCAACATCCCACAAGCCCAGGAGGAAAACGATGTACCAGGCGGCCATGACCTGCGGCCGGATCTGCGGCCAATGCACGTATCGGATCCGTTGCATCCGGCTGGCGCCGTGCAAGCGGGCAACATCCAGCAGGCGCGGGTCGCTTCGGCCGAGGGCGTGCCAGACAGCCGTCCACCCTACGGCCAGGTAGCGAATGCCAAGCGCCAGCAGCACCACCGCGGCACTTTGGTAAAACCACGCCAGCACGGGACGGTTCAGCAGGGTGATCAAACCAACTCCAAGCAACACCCCCGGCACGAGGAACGGCAGCCAGAGCAGCCAGACAATCGCCCGGCCCTTTTGCGATGAGGTCACTGCGCCGCCCGGCTCGGCGGGGGTGGCGGTGGCGGTCTGCAAGAGGCTGAAACCGATAACGAGGGTGGCGGCCAGCGCGGCGAATCCAAATGAATTCCAGACGGCCTCGCTGCCCGCCGCCAACGCGCCCGGCAGTTCACGCCAGGTCCGCGGCGCTGACACCAATTGAAACAACGGGAGACCGGCTCCCAGCCCGTAGATCGCGACCGCAACCAAGCCGGCGCCATGGAACCAGAACGGCCCGATTTGCAGGCGCAGCAAGCGGGGGGACAGCGGAGGTTGGAGGTGTGGCCAGGGCACCACCGGGCTGCGGGCCAGCCAGAGGATGAGGAGGGCCGGACCCAACACCATCGGCCAGCTCAGTTGGAGCGCGCCCACGGTGTCGAAGGTGGTGCTGAAGCGCACCCAGACTTCAGCGGGGAAGACCTTCACCTGGAGGATGGCGGGGATGGCAAAATGATTGAGCGCGAGGACAAGCGTGAGGAGCGCCGCCTGAGCCAGCGCAGGCCGGGCCAGCGGGAGGAGCAGCACGCGGATGAGTGCCGCGCCGGTGAGCGCCATATCGGACTCGAGGTGGGCGGCCTCCAGCCGCTGCCAGGCGCTCCAGACCGCCAGAAAAGTAATGGGCCATAGCCACAAGGCGAGAATCCACACCGCGCCGCCCAGCGAGAACAGGTTCACCGGCAGCCAGCCGCGCCAGACACCGGTGTGACCGAGGTAATGCAGCCAGCAGTTGACCAGCAGAAAGGGCGGCAAGGCCAGGACCAGAAGCGCTCCCCCGGCCAGGAGCGCATGCCACCGGCGGTCCAGGCAGGCCACCCACAGCGCCACCAACGCTCCCAATCCGACCGCCAGGGCAGCGGTCAGACCGCCGACCAACAAGCTGTTCTGGAGCAGCACCCAGTTCATCGGGGTTTTTGGGCGGGACCTCCTCGCGCCCCCAAGCGGCAATGGTTGGCGGCGATGCCGCGCGCCGAAGGGTGACCCTCTGAGGTCGGCGGCGGGCGGGAATGATGGGGCCGTCCGTGTTTCAAGGTGCCAGACGCTCGATTTTCCAGGTGTTGTCCGGCTGCCGCGTGTAACAGAACCGATCGTGCAAACGGTTGGGGCGCCCCTGCCAGAATTCGATCCGGTCCGGCACAAGCACATACCCTCCCCAATGGGGCGGCCGGGGCACCTCGCGGCCCGCGTAGCGAGTCTCCTCCTCGCGCCAACGCTGCTCCAGCTCCGCCCGATCCCGCACCACCTGGCTTTGGTCCGAGGCGCGGGCGGCTATCCGGCTGCCGCGCGGACGGCTGGAAAAATAGGCGTCCGACTCGGCCTCGGACAGTTTCTTGACTTCGCCTGAGACACAGACCTGGCGTTCGAGGTCAGCCCAGTAAAAGACCAGCGCCCCGCGGGGATTGGCCGCCAGTTCCCGCCCCTTGCGGCTGTGGTAATTGGTGTAGAAAACGAAGCCGCGCTCATCCACGCCTTTGAGCAGCACGACGCGGGCCGAGGGGCGGCCCTCCGCATCCACCGTGGCGAGGGTCATCGCGTTGACGTCGGCCGGCTGGGCGCCCCCGAGCATGAGAAACGCCTTGTACAAGTTGACAAAGAACTTGAGCAGCCGGCCGCCCCCCCGGGCTCCGAGCGCCTGGTCAAACCAGGCGCGGAACTGGGTTAGGGGTTCGGGCGCGAGGTCGCGCCGCCGCAAGCCGCCCAACGTGTATTCTCGACGAATGTCAGCCAGGGCCATAAGTCTGGGGCACACCCTATACCGTTTGCGGCCCGGCGTCCATGCCCCGGCTTGCGCCGGCGCCGCCCCGCAGGCACACTGAGCCGCGGTTGGCCGATATGCCCGGAAACCTCTGGAAATCTGCCGCAGCGGGATTGCTCTTGTGCAGAATCGTGGCTGCGAGCTGCGCTGACTCGACGCCCGGCTTCCATGTCAGGGTTTGGGGGGTCGAGGATGGCCTCCCCCAGAGCGCGGTGCTCACGCTGATTCAAAGCCGGGAAGGTTACCTCTGGGCCGGCACCCTGGACGGACTGGCCCGGTTCGACGGCCTGCACTTCACCACCTTTCGACCGGCCAACACGCCGGGGCTGTCGAGCAGCCGGATTCTCAAGCTGTTCGAGGACAGTCAAACGAATTTATGGATCGGCACCGAAAGCGCCGGCGTGTTCCTCGTCCGCCAGGGCCGCGTCATCAGCCTCGACATCGGCCGCGGCACCCGCCAGGGGCGGCTCATGTCCGCTTGCGAGGACCGCCGCGGGGCGGTGTGGCTCTACACCGCGGACGGACAGCTTTGCCGTTACCAGGACAAGCAGGTGAATGTGTGGAACGCCGGAGCGGGACTGGCCAGCAACTGCCGGGCGGTGATCACGGACGACGACGGCCTGACGTGGGTCGGTTCGGACTGGCAGCTCACGGCGATTGGGGAGGTGCCCGCGGGCCCGGCGACCGGCCTGCCGGTGGTCTATGAATTTCATTTTCCGGTCACCGCCCGGCCGGATGGGCGGCCCGGGCTGGCGCGGCGGCTGGACGCGCTGCTGGCCAGCCGGCAGGGGGGTTACTGGCGGCTGGCGGACAATCGCATCCAGAAATGGAAGCGGGACCAAATGCAGCGTGACCTGGGGCCGTACCCGTGGACGGAGGGGGTTCCGATCACGGCGGTTTGCGAGGATGCCGAGGGCAACCTGGTGGTGGGCACGCACGGTGACGGCGTGTTCTGGTTCCAAGCGGACGGGCGTTATGCCCGGCTTTCGACCGCCGAACTCTCCCAGAGCGCCGTGCTTTCCCTGGCGATGGACCGCGAAGGTTGCTTGTGGGTGGGCCTGAACGGCGGAGGCCTGGCGCGGGTGAAGCGGCACCTGTTCGAGGTGCTCGAGGCCACCCGCGGCACCACGGTCCAGTCGGTGGCCGAGGACGTCCTCGGGGGGCTGTGGGTGGGGTACAACGACCAGCGAATCGAGCGCTTCGCCAGTGGCAGCGCCGTGGTGTTCACCGATTTCGAGGCGAAACTGGACCTGCATACGCTGGGCCCCATGAAGTGCTTCGTGCGGTCCGTGTTTGTGGACAGGCAGCAACAGGTGTGGGCCGGGACCGTGAACGGCGGTTTGCTGCGGCTTTCAGAAAACAAGTTTCGGCAGGCGCCGGGACCGGACCTGTTGCGGCGGGACGTTTCGGCGGTTTATCAGGACAGCGAGGGCAGGCTCTGGGCGGGCACGGAGGCAGGCCTGGCGTGGTGGGATGGCTCGCAATGGCAGCGGCTCACGGCCCAGGAGGGATTGCCCGCCTTTCCGGTGCGGGCGCTGGCCGAGGATGGCGGAACGGGCCTTTGGGTCGGGACCGATGGCGGCGGCCTGGCCCACTGGCAGGAGGGGCGGTTCGAGGTGTTCACGCGGACGAACGGCTTGCCCAGCGACAACGTGACCGCCTTGCTGCGCGACCGCGACGACGCGCTGTGGGTGGGCACCTCGAGCGGTTTGTGCCGCTTCGCCGGGGGGCGCTGGACCTCCTACGCGGAACGGTTGGGACCTGCCGGGGACAGCATCGCGTTTTTGCTGGAGGACAACCTCGATCATTTGTGGCTGGGGACAACGGCGGGTCTGCTGCGCGTGGCAAGGAAGGAACTGGCCGATCTGGCCGCCGGCTTGATCCCGGCGGTGGCGCCGCGGCTGTATGGGCGGGCCGAGGGATTGCCCTCGCCCGAGTGTACGCAGGGATCGCAGCCCGCGGCCTGCCGGACGCGCGACGGCAGGGTTTGGTTTCCAACCATCAAAGGGTTGGTGACGGTGGACCCGGCGCAGCTCAAGCGAAACACCAATCCACCGCCGGTCATGATCGAAGCGGTTTACCTGGATGGCCGGCGCCTGGATGCGGGCACCCTGGGCGCCGCGCCGCTGAGCGAAGTGACGGTGCCACCGGGCAGCCAGGCGCTGGAAATCCGCTACACCAGCCTCAACCTCGCCGCGCCGGAGAAGGCCCGCTTCCGGTACCGGCTGAACCCACACGAAACCCAGTGGACGGAGGTTGAAGCTGACCGCCGCGTGGTTCGTTATCCGCGTCTGCCCCCCGGACGTTACCGGTTCGAAGTCACGGCCAGCAACGAGGACGGGGTCTGGAACCTGGCCGGCACGTCGTTGGGGGTCGTCGTTCAGCCGCCGTTTTGGCGCACTTGGTGGTTCCTCACGCTGGTCACCCTGGCGCTGCTCGGCGCCATCGTTGGGTCAGTCCACTACGTTTCCACCCAGAAACTTCAGCGTCAGCTCGCCGCGTTGCGCCAGCAGGAGGCGCTCGAGAAAGAGCGCGCCCGGATTGCCCGCGACCTGCATGATCAACTGGGCGCCAACCTGACCCAGGTCGCCCTGCTGGGGGAGATGGCGGAGGCGGACAAGCATCTGCCGGAGGAGATTGAAAACCATGCCCGGCAGATTTCGCAGACGGCGCGGGAAACCACCCGCGCGCTGGATGAAATCGTGTGGACGGTTAATCCCGCCAACGACACGCTGGACGGGCTGGTGACCTACTTGTGCAAATACGCGCAGGAATACCTGGCGCTGGCCGGGCTGCAATACCGGCTCGAGGTCCCCCCGCAGTTGCCCGCCACGCCCATCTCCCCGGAGCTGCGCCATAACGTGTTTTTGGTCGCCAAGGAGGCGATCAACAATATCGTCAAGCATTCGCGGGCTTCCGCGGCCCGGTTGCGATTGCGCCTGGATTCCGCTCAATTCATCCTTGAAATTGAGGACAACGGCCAGGGTCTGCCCCCCAACGTGGAAAGCAAGGGGCGGAACGGCTTGCGCAACATGCGGCGCCGGATGGAAGACCTTGGCGGACAATTCCAGGCCGGGCCGGGCCCCGAGGGCGGCACCTGCATCCGGCTCACCGTCCCTTTGCGCGCCCTGGCTCGCGGAGGGGAGGGCGGGTGAGCGGGAGGCGGAACAGTGCCGGGAAAGTCTCCGTTTGACCCGCGACGCGGGTCGGGCAACACTGGGAAAACTGTAAATGCCAATTTCGGTTTCCATCGTCGAAGACAACGAACAGTTGCGCAACACACTCGCGCGGGTGATCAACCGGGCGGAGGGATTCCGCTGTGTTAGCCAGTACGGCGACGCCGAGTCCGCCCTGCAGGGGCTGCCCAAAGACCGGCCCGAGGTGGTGTTGATGGACATCAACCTGCCGGGGATGAACGGGGTCGAGTGCGTGCGCCAGCTCAAGCAGGTGGCTCCGGCCATCCAGGTGGTGATGCTCACCGTTTACGAGGACACCGATAACATCTTCAACGCGCTGGCCGCCGGGGCCTCGGGCTATCTGCTCAAGCGCACTCGCAGCGCGGAGCTGCTCCAGTCGCTCCGTGAGGTTCACCGTGGCGGGTCTCCGATGACCACCCACATCGCCCGCAAGGTGGTCCAGTCCTTCCAGAAATCCGGTCCTTCGCCGCAGCCAACGGAAAACCTGTCTCAGCGCGAGCAGGAGGTGCTCGACTGCCTCAGCCAGGGCTTCCTTTACAAGGAAATCGCCGACAAACTCGGCATCAGCTACGAAACCGTCCACACTTACATCCGCCGCATCTATGAAAAACTCCAGGTGCGCACCCGGACGGAGGCGGTGGCCAAATTCCTGAAGCGCTGATCGGATGAAGCCCCCGATTCCCTGGAAGCGTTCACGGGGAGGGTCCGTCATGGGTCCGGCCCCGCAACGCACGCGAGAAACAAACGACTCCCGCCTCATCCCACCGAACCGCCCCGGGGCGGTTCTCCTGTTGTTGGCCTTCCTGGTCATGACCCTGTCAGCGGCTTTTGCCTCAACGACCAACCAGGTGGCCATCCTCGCCGCCGGCGCGCGTTTTGGCATCTCCTTTCCCACCGAAAGCAAGCAGTTCACCCAGGGCGAATTCTACGCCGATGTCGGACTGCCCTGGCACTGGGAATCCAACGGCGCGTTGTCCTTGTACCTGCGCCCCACGCTGACGGCTTCAGCCGGCTGGCTGGGCGATGATTACGCCGACGGGGCGGTGCTCAAAGCAGGCTTCGGCATTTTGTTTGGAGGCCAGCGGGTGCCGCTCAGCCTCGAGGTGGGCTTTTGTCCCACCTGGATCAGCGAGGAGGTTTATGGCAGCAAGAATTTTGGAACCAAGCTGCAGTTCACCAGCCACGTCGGAGTAAACTTCGACCTGGCGGCCAGGTTGCGCCTCAGTTACCGGTTCCAGCACATGTCCAACGGCAGCCTCGCCCAGCCCAATCCGGGCCTGAACCTGCACATGGTCGGTTTTGGAGTCCTGTTTTGAGTGAAAACGCAGCCTGAAACGAACACCGGCCGGTTCCTTACTTTGCCGGCTGTTTGCCAAACCGGGCGACCAGGGCGTCATATTGCTTGCGGCTGATGGGCAGCATCGCGCCGTGACGCACTTTGGGCGGGAGGGAGTATTTGTCCCAACTGGGTTGCTGGTATCCCGCCACTTGGAACCACGGGCCTTCCAGCGTGGCGGCCACGGACAGGCCGTAGGAAACACCCGGATACTGCTCGTAATAGAGATACCACGCCTTGCCGTTGGGCGAGGGGATCAGGGTCGGGGCTTCGCGAAAGTTGGGGCTGATGGGGGGACCGGGCTCGGAGTAGGGGCCCAGGAGGCTGGGCGAGCGGCAGATGCGGATGGTTTTGCCGGTGGTCCACTCAAGGGTGGGATAGCGCTCGTCTTTGATGATCGCATAGTAGAAATCGCCGGCTTTGCGGATGATGGTGTCAATGGTGGCCATGTCCCACGCGAAAAGCTTGCGCGGCGGTTGGGAAAAAGTGAGGAGGTCTTTCGAGGTCGAGTAGAGCGTGCGCTGGCCGGCCCAATAGGGTTCGGGCAGGTCCGTCTGGCCCAGGTCATGCGTGGTGTGCCAGGTAATGAGGTATTGGGAACTGGCCTCGTCGAAAAACAGCTTCGGCGCGCCGATGCGGGGCAGGGCCTTCGGGTAGTCGGGAACGTGCTTGAGGTCCGGGACGAAGTCGCTGTGCTTTTCCCAGGCGATGAGGTCCTCGGAAACCCAGAAGTTGATGTCCGGCCGGTGGTCGCCGCGGTTGCCGATCAGGTAATAGCGGCCGTCGTGGCCCCTGCAAATATCGGCGTGGCCGCGGTATTCCTCGAACACACGTTTGCCTCCGTTGAGCAGCTCCCAATGCAAACCGTCCAGGCTGACGCTGTAATACAGCCGCCAGTAATCGCCGTGCAGCATGTGCGCGAAGAGATAGGCTTCGTGCCTGGGCTTTTCACCCGGGGCCACCTGTCCCGGCGGATCGGGCATCTGGGCGCGGGCCAGGGGGGCGGCGGCCAGGCAGAGCAGAGTCAACCAAACATGTTTCCAAAACTTCATGCCCGGCCATGGTGCAACAGGAGACCGCAGAGAATCAATCAAGGACTCCGGCGGTTCGGTCGTTCTCGCTGCGGCTGCAACGCTTGCGTTCGCAAGCGATGGCCCGGCGCCATGCCCGGACCTGGTGCCTGCCCGGGCCAGACTCAAATCGGGACTGGACAGGCGGCTGGGGCTGTCGGAGGAATAGGCAATATGAAGGTCATTCTTGATTTGTGTGTGGTGCCGATCGGTGCGGGGGTGTCCCTGTCGTCGTACGTGGCGGCGTGCGAAAAGGTGCTGACGGCGGCGGGATTGAAAACCGCCTTGCATGCCAATGGCACGAACATTGAAGGCGAATGGGACCAGGTTTTCGCCGCCATTCGGCGGTGCCACGAGGTGGTGCACGAGATGGGCGCCCCACGAATTTTCACCACGATCAAAATGGGCACGCGAACGGATCGGCCGCAGACCATGGAGGACAAGACGCGGAGCGTGCAGGCCAAACTGGGCGGGTCGTGACCCGCTGCGCGGGCTCCGGCCGTCCGAAGGACGGGCCAGGCTGCGCCGACCGGCGCGCGCGAGCCGGCCTTGGGTGCGGGAATAACGGTCAATCTCCGGCCGGCTTTTCCGCCCTGTCTCTCAGGGGGCTGCGGGGGATGACCACGGTCGCGGGGGGATCGGGTTTGGCCGGGTCGAAGGAGCCGGCATCCTGGACCAGGTGAGCCGCCAGTTCGGGGAGGTGGGCTTTGATGCCTTCGACCACACAGCGGGCCAGCTCGTAAGCGCCGTAAGCGCTGTGATGAGTGTTGTCCGCCAGCGGCTGGGTTTGCCCCGGGAAGCTGTTGGCCGGGTAATGGACGAAGGCCTTGGCGGATGCCTCGGGGCCAAGGGCGGCGTAGAGTTTCAAGCTCATGGCATGGAGATCAATGAGCGGAACTCTCTCCTCCGCGGCGGTTTGGCGGACGGCTTCGGCGTAGTCGGCGAGCGTGGTTTGCGGCCCAGTGTCCTGCCAGCGCCGCCGCTCCATGGGAGTCACCAACACCGGGATGCCTCCCCGGTCCCGTGCCGCCTGGATGAACCGTTGGAGATTGGCTTTGTAGGTGGTGAAGGGGCCCGCTTCCGGCCGCTTGTCCTTTTGGTCGTTGTGACCGAATTGAATGAAGAGGTAGTCGCCCGGCTTCATCGTGCTGAGGATTTTCTCGAGGCGCCTCTGGCGTTCGAAGGAAAAGAGGGCCAGGCCGGACTCGGCATGGTTGGCAACGGCCACGCCGGGCTGGAAGAAGCGCGGGAGCATCTGGCCCCAGGCGGCGTAAGGTTCTTTGGGCTGGTCGGTGACGGTCGAATCCCCGGCCAGGAAGACGGTGATGGCCTCGCGGGCCGGCTTGATTTCCATGGTGGCCACTCCGGGAGCCGCGCCGTTGAACTCGAAGGTGAGGTGGTCGTCCCAGTCGGGCGCCAGAGGCGGGCCTTTTTCCCGCGGATTGAGCAGCGTGGTGCCGCCGGTGCGGATGGCGGGCTTGCGCACGTTCACGGTGAACGCACGGATTTCGAACCGGCCTGGCGCGGTTTCGACTTTTTCAATCATCAACCGGCGGGATTCGGCTTTGATGGTGGTGGAGGTGGGGCGCACCGGGTCGCCCAGCCGGAGCCTCACATGGTAGTTGCCTTCCTCGAGGTCCACGGCGAACACGGAGGGCTGGTCCGGCCTGGCGGGATTGCTCTCCAGGAAGCCAAAGCCGCGGCCGGGGTCATAGGCGGTTTGCGGGGTGACGCGGACGAAGCCCGAGGGCGCTTCACCGCCAAAGCTGAACCGCCACACCGGCAACAGAAAGTCGCGCAGCGGACAGTCTTCCAGACGGCGGATGCCCTCGGCCACCGCCGCGGCGTTTTCCTCCGCCCCGGCGCGGGTGGTGTGGGTGTGATCGGCGGCGGTAAAGAACTCCGCCGCGACCCGCTCCGGCCCGATCTCCTCGTAGCGGCGGGCGATCATTTCGTTTAGATCAATGAAGAACGCGCCGCCGGCCGTCGCGGCCTCCGCCGCCCATTTGGCGTAGTCATGGGCCGCGCGAGCCACCCGGCCTTCCCGCCAGATGTTCCGCGGAACCGGCGAGCAGACGATGGGCGTGGCGCCCCGGGCCTTGGCGTCCGCAATATATTTTCGCAAATACCAGCCGTAGGTGTGGACGGTTTCCGGCTTGCCGGTCTTTTCGATGATGACGTCCCGGGACTCATCCCCAGCGCCTTTGAGCGACGCGCGCGGCCGGTCGCCTTTGGCCAGTTCGCCCCCGTCATTGTGGCCGAACTGAATGATGACAAAATCCCCCGGCCTCAATTCCGCGACCACCTTGTCCCACAGCCCTTCGGTTATGAAGGTGCGGCTGCTGCGCCCGCCCAAGGCCCGGTTCTCGATGCGTATTTTCGCGGTGTCAAAGTGCCGGTCGAGATAACTGCCCCAACCCCAAAGCCCGTCCGCGCCCCGCCCGCTGCCGTTCCGGACGGTCGAGTCGCCGGCCAGGAAGACCGTGGGCAGCGAGGGATGGCGTTTGGGCGCGGCAGTGTCCAGGTCCGCCCAACGCGCGGCAGGATGGACCAGGCTGGCGGCCAGGATTGTCAACCGGATGAGGTGCTGGAATCTGTCGTTACGCATGGTCACGGAGAAGTGCCCTCGTCCACATCGGTCGAGGTGCTGCGGGAACGTTGGGATTCGGCCGGCCTGCCGGGAGGAGTCTCCGGCAGGGCCGGGCCGGCGTAAAGGACGGCAAACTCGGCGAGGGCGGCGGTGGCATCGGCGCCGAAGCCGGAGAGGGCGGTCAGCTTCAGAAAGCGCGCGGTGATGGGCGCGCTGAATGCCACTCTCTGGGGGTTCCAGGTCGAAGCCAGCTCGCCGCGGGCAATTTCCCGCCAGGTTGAGCCATCCTCGCCGGCGTCGAGCCGGTAGCCGCGAATGTCGCCCAAATGATCGCGGTCGTTTTGACGGTTCAACAGCACGACGCCTTGGACGGGGACGGGGCGGGGGAACTGGATGATAATCTCGTGGGGATGCCCGCGTTCCGGGGCGCCGCGCCGGCCGCCGCCGGCGATCCAGAAGGTGTTGGGGTCGCCGTCGAGCAACGCGGCCGCATCCGCCCCCCCGGCCCGCGCCTGGGCGCCGAGCTTCCGCATGATCTGCGTGTCAAACAGAAACTCCCGGAGATCGGCGGGGGAAACGGACACCTCGGGATCAAACCGCGTGCCGGCCATGTACGCCAGGAGCGAGCGGCGCAACTGGGCGGCCACAGGCCTGGAGGCCACGTCGTTCTGGAGGTCCAGCGAACACACCAGCAAACGGCCGGGGCCGACTTTGCATTCAAAAAGCACGCCAAGCTTGTAGTTCCGGTTCCAGTCATCCACGGCCTGCACGATGGGCTGCAGCCGGCGGGGCAACCGGTCGAGGTTGATCGCCCGCGCCCGGCGCAGCAGCTCGGTCCATTGCCAGTCGCAGTGGAAGTCGGTGGGGAATTGGGCCAGGGCGGGATGACCGGCCTGGCACCAAAGCCCCAGCATGCGGCTCCAGCCGGGGTTCATGAGCCGGTTCCAAAAAATGGGCACATTATCGAGCGGCGGGCAGCTCCAGTCGAGGCTGGCGGCTTGGGGGAGGAACAGCACCTTGCCCCCGGCGGCCAGCCGGGCTTCGGCCGCGTTCCACGAGGTGGTCACGAGAATGTCCGGCGGCGTCAAGGCTGCATCCGGCGGCGGATAGAGAAAGAACTTCCAGTCGTTCTCCAAGACGGACACGGCAGCCGGCGCGACGATGGACTGAGCCGAACCGGTGACAGCGGACAACGCGGGCTCGATCCTGACGACCAGCCGATAGGCAGCGGGAGCCGGCAGCCCGTCAAGACTGGCGGTGACCGCGCCGGGCAAAGCCGTCCTGCCGTGGGGAAGTGTCCGGGCCGGCCACTGCCCGCTGCGAACGACGGCGCCGCTGGCGTTGAGAATCCGCCAACTGACGCTGGCATTCGTCAGCGGGGCGGGGCCGTAATGGGCGATCTCGACCGGCGCCTCGAACGGGTCCGCCGGGGTGAACACGCGGCGCGTCAAACGGGCCAGAGGAACAGTGGGGCCGCAGAAACGCCGGAACTCGGCGGCCGTGGCGCAGGACTTGGGTTCCCAGAAGGCGTCAAGTAATCCAACCAGGGCGGTTCCCTGGCCGAGGTAATCGTGCAAATCCAGCAATTGGAAGCCGGCCAGCCCCGGCGTGCGCAGGTTGGCTTCAATCTCCTCCTTGTAGCAAAGGAACTGAAACCGGCCCGAGGCCCGGGCCAGCTCCCGGTTCTGCTCCAGCAAACCCCGGCCGGCAAGCGAGTCGCGGAATATCTCGAAGTTGCCCGGCCGAAGATAGCCGGTGAACTTCCGGATGACCTCGAAGTCCGGATAAGCGCACCACTGCCCCAACTCATGGGCGACAACCGGCACATTGACGCCGCGCAGGGAGCGGGCGTAGTCCCGGCCGAACCAGGCCGAGGGCCCGCGCAGCATGTTCGGGCCGATGCGGTGGACGGCGAGAAAATCGGCGCCCTCGACCGGGCCGGGTTCGTCAATGAGCGACCAGCCGGTGTCCGGGGTGTAAAGGCGGCGGGAGTCTTGATTTCGAAAATGATTGACCCAACGGGGCAACGCGTCCTTCCACCGGCCCTTGGCTTCGTTGCTGGCGGACATCAGCACGAACGAGGGGTGGTTGCCATAGGCGGCGAGGATGCGTTCGGTTTCCGCATACAGCATCCTCTCCATGGCTGTGCCCGGGCTGATCTCATTCCACATGCCCGGCTCGATTTGGAGATAGAGGCCGGCGCGGTCGGCGGCCTCAAACGCCGCCTCCGGCGGGCAAAAGGAGTGGAACCGGACGTGATTCAATCCCCACTCCTTGCACGTTCGCCACAATCCCTCCCAATACTCGAGGTCGCACGGCGGGTGGCCGGTGAGAGGGAAATCGCCGCCGTGATGCGTTCCGCGCAGGTGGGTGGGGCGCCCGTTGACGAGGAGCTCCTGGCCGGCGGCTTGGATATCGCGAAGACCAAAGGAGATGCCGAGTTCGTGTTCCACCCGGGACGCGGAATCGCCCATCTCACCCCGCAGCGTGAGCCGCAGCCGATAGAGCGGGGTGGAGAATTCATCCCAGCATTTTGCGTCCGCTCCGAGGGGCCAGTCCTCTTCGAGGACAAGGTCCAGGCTGGGCGCAGCGGCATGGAAGTTCCGGCTGCGCGCCGGTAAGTTGAGTTTCGCGGCTCCGGCTCCGGCTTCGATCTCATAAGAGATTTTTCCCGAAACCGGCAGGCCCGAAATGTTCTTGAGCCGGGCGGTCAGCGCGATGCTTTTGGCGGCGGCATTCGGCCGGACGCGGACCTCGTCGAGCCAGACCGGGGGCGTGCTGCGCAACTCGATTCGTCCCACGATGCCATTCCACGTGCTGCCCAGCGAGTCGCTCACGGCATGGGCGTCGGGGCGATAATTCATGAGCATGCGGTTGTCCACCCGCACGGTCAGTTGATGGGTGCCGGGTCGAATCTGGCCGGGGCCGTCGCCAATGATCCCTGCTTCGAAGACATGGGGGACACAGAGCGAGTTGTTGGTCCCCAGCAACCGCTGATCCAGCCAGGCCCGCGTCTCCCACCGCGCGCGTTCCAGAAACAGCTCGATCCGTCGTCCCATCCAGTGGCGGGGAATCTCGATGTCGCGCTGATACCAGGCCACGCCCAGATAGTGACGCGGGGGTTGGGATAGAAAAGGGACCTTGACCGGTGCCGGCCCGGCGTAGGGCTTGTAGTCCTCACGGAGGAACCAGTTTTTGTCGTAGAGCGAGAGGACCCACGGGGTGTTGGTGCTGATTTCATCGCCATAACCCTGGGCCTGGAGCACGCCGGGCAGTTGGATCGCCTCGGGCAGGCGACGCTCGAACCAGGCCTCCGGGAGGCCGACATCGGCCCGGTCCAAGGCAAACCGCCACGCGCCACTCAGGTCCAGAGCGGCGGGTGCTGTGTGCAGCGGAGGGGCGCCCACTGCCAAACCCGTGGCCACGGAGAGCAAGAGCAATGGCAGCAGCGTTTTCATACGGGTCACTTTATGAGTTGTCGCCCGGCATGGAGAGGGAAAGTTTCCGGCCGCCCAAGCGGCCTGTCGAGCCCTCCTGGCGTTTCTGGAAGAGGCGTTAAGGCACTTGGAGCCGGTAAAAGCCCTGGCGCCAGGCCGGATTCGGCAGATGCGTGAAAATGAAGTTGCCCTGTTCATCGAATTGGTTGGTCAAAAGACGTTCCCACGAGCTCAAGGGCGCCGCCACATTCGACGAGCCCAGCAGGTGGAAGGTGGCCTGAGCGACACCCCCGGTGCCCGTGAAAACCAGCGCGCCGTTGGTCAGGATCCCCAAAGCCACTCGAGGCGGAGCTGGAACCGGGCGGGTGACGACGGAAATCAGGCCGCTGGTGGCGAGCGAGTTCGTGTTCCACGCCAGCGGAGATGGCAGCGGGGGGAGGAGCAGCATTTGAAAAGACCCGGCGAACGAGCCGGCGTCGAACAACTGAAAAGAGTCGCCCGCCGCCAGGGTGCCGGAACGATTGGTAACGATCGTCACGCCGCCGAGCTGCAGCGCGCCGGCCACGGCCACGCGGTCCGCCGTTCCGGTCGTTTTGTTGATTTCAACCAGGTTCGTGCAGCCGGCCTGCAGGTTCAGGCTGCCGGCGAACGTCAGGGTGCCGATTGAATTGCTGCCGGGTGAGAGGGTGCCACCGTTCTGAATGGTGGCCGGACCGCCAATGAGGCCCGTGCCGGCCAGCGTCGCGCCCCAGGCAACCGTCACTGCCCCCGTGGCCGCGCGGTGGTCTCCATTGACTATGAGCGTGCCGCCGCTGACGAGCGTTGGACCGGCGTAGTAATTCGAGCCGGTCAGGGTCCAGGTGCCCGTGCCGACCTTGGTGATCGAATTGCCGGCGATGGTGCCTGCAAAGGTGCTGTTAGTGTTTCTCGCTCCGACCGTCCACGCGGCATTGGACAGCTTCGAGCCCGCGACGCCGGACAGCGCGCCGAATGCCACACTGGAGCCCGCCGTGGTGTGGTAAGCGCTCACCAGGCTGGCGAGATGCACGGACGCGCCAGCATAGCCGTAGCTGTTGCTGACCCGGAAGTCCCCCCCGTCGCTGTCGGTGGTGACGTTGAGCTGACCGGTGAAGCCGGACCAGTTGCCGTAAAGGGTGGTGCGGACGTAGGGCACGCGGAAGGTCAAGGTGCCGCCGCCCGTGAGGGCGCCGCGGTAATCCACGCGGCTGTCGGCGTTAAGCGTGGCCGTCGAGCCGGTCGGCACGTGGACCGTCCAGTAAATGCTGTTGTAAGAGCTCGAATTGTCGAACATCGTCAGCGTGCCGCCCTGGAGAATCACCGTGCCGGTTCCCCCCGCGCCGAAGCCGTATTGGTTGGCGTCGTCGCCGCCGAGCGAGAGCGTGCCCGCCTGCAGGATGGTGACGCCGGAGAAATTGTTGCTGCGGGTGAGCGCGAGCGTGCCTGGCCCGGTTTTCTGGAGCGCGCCGGGACCGGTGAGCAAACCGGCCAAGGTCACCTGCTCGCCGGCGTTGTAAACGTCCAGGGTGTTGGTGCCGGCACCCAAGGTCAGGCCGCGGTCAGTATAGGACTGGCCCAGGACGCGCAAGGTGGGGCTGCCGGCCAGCACCAGGTTGGTGGGGCTTGGACCGGCCGCGCCCAGCGGGCTCGGGTAGCCGGCGGCATCCAGTTCCGACACCACAACCGTCCCCCCGGCGAGGGTCGTTTTTCCGGTATAGGCGTTGTTGAGAGTGTTGATGGTGAGCGTGCCGGTGTTGGATTTGGTCAGCGAGGCCGGACCGACGATGGCCCCATCGCCGGCAAGCGTGTAGTTGGCCGTGCTGTCCACCACGACCGTGGCCGGGTTGAGGTCGCCGGCCAAAGTCACCGTCAGGTTCGACGTGCCAAGGTTGTCGAAGCGCACGTGGTCGTTGGGGGCAAACCGGTCTTT
This sequence comes from Verrucomicrobiota bacterium, assembly GCA_029974925.1. Taxonomy (GTDB): domain Bacteria; phylum Verrucomicrobiota; class Verrucomicrobiia; order Limisphaerales; family UBA8199; genus JARKQH01. Next base: position 8,147 of record JARKQH010000426.1, on the reverse strand, counting down.
GGCCGCGCCGTTGAGCCAATTGCTGGTGGTGAGGAGGTCCCAAGCGTTCCCCCCGCTGCCACCCGTCCAAGTGACGGTGGCGGGCGGACGATGGCTCTTGACGAAGAGGGCGATCTGGCCGGGGGGATTGGTCAGCGCACAGGGGACACCGGTCAGGCCAACGACGGTCAGATTCGTCAGGTTGCCCACTAACGCGCCGGAATAGGCAATCAAGGGATAGACGCTTCCCTGCGCCAAGGCGCCGTCCAGTCTGTGAATCACCAGGGCGTTGGTGCCCGCCAGAACGAGGTTGCCGGCAACCACCACCAGGTCGTTGGTTTTGACCGTGCCCGCCGGGTCGTCGGACAAATCGAAATGGCTCAAGGTGCGGCCCGCCAGCGTGAGATGATTGCTGAGGGTCAGGGTGCCGGGTGAATTCGTGCCCTGTCCGGGTGAAAGCCCGCCGCCTTCCTCGATGCGGACCGCCGAGCCAATGACGCCGGTTCCACAGAGACGCCCATCCCGCCAGACACCCCCGCGGACGGTGACGGGGCTGAACGGGAGCCAGCCGTTCACCGTCAAGGACCCCTCGCCGATCAGTGTCCGGCCCGTGTAGCGATTGGTTCCATTGAAGATCAACCGGCCCGCCCCCGCCTTGGTCAGGGCCATGGCGCCGGACAGCTCGCCCGGGCCCGCGAAGGTGTAGTCCGCGGGCGACCAGACGCGCACGCTGGCGGGCTGGAGGGACCCGGCGAGCGTCACGGCGGCGTGGTTCGAGCCCGTGACGTCGAACAAGACCGAGGCGCCCGAGACAAATGGGACTTTGACGGTGTTGCTGATCCACAGATTGTTGGTCAGCCAGTTGGCCGTCGAGGCTTCGTCCCACACGTTGGCGCCGCCGCCGCGCCAGACCAGTTGGGCGTCCGAAACCGGGGGAATGGGGATGGGGGGCATGTCGTTGCCCAGGTAGTAATCGGGGTAGCTGGCCTGGTAATAGCCTTTGAACGTGCATTGGACGCGGTATTGCGGGTTCTGCATCAGGCAATAAATGCGGTTGGTCGCGGGCGTGGAGGTCGAGTAGATGCGCAGCGCGGAGTAGTCGTCCGCCACGACCACGAATTCCTCGCGCCAATCGCCAAGAATGTCCCCGAAAAACGCCGGCCGCGCGCCGTAGGCGGAGTGAACACCCTCGGTGTGAACATTATAAATCAATGTTTCGGTCTCGCTGGTGTAATCCCAGCGGTTCACGCAGGGCCGGAGACCGCTCCCGTCCCGGGCGGCGAAAAACTCGCGGCACAGATCCGCATTCCACCAGAGGCCCTCCCAGGGCCACGGCTTGGCGTTGCCAATCTTCAGGCCGCGGGCATCGAACATGCCGGGCTGGGTGGAGAACACCTCCGAGCCGCGATGGCCGGGATGCAAATCCACCGTGAGGCCGCGGCCCACGTCGGTCACCGCGCCGGCATGCCACTTCTTGTACAGGATGCCGCTGCCCAGGTCCTGCAAGGCGGTGGCCAGCAGAGTCGGGTTGCTTTGCTGAATGGCAAACATCTCGAGACCGGGCCGGTCCGGGTCCAGGTCAGAGACGTGGTAGCGGTCGCCGTGGCCCAGCTCGGTCGAGTAGAGCGTGACCGGCACGCCGTTGCTGTCGGTCACCACACTGCCGATGCGGATGAGGTCGTCCTGCCCGTCATGGTTGGCGTCCGCGATTCGGAGCTGGTGGCCCTCCTCGTCATTCTGCCCGGGCGGAGTTTGATAGAGCCAGCGCCGGGTCAGCTTCCCGTCGCGGAAATCCCACGCCACCGACAGCCGCTGGAACGGGCCGGTGCCGACGCGGTTTTCGCCGCTGAAAACGATGCTGGGATGGATGCCGTCGAAATACGCGATGCCCGCGTGGCAATTGAGCGGGCCGTCGGCGAAATAGGGATTGGGGAGGAGCGCCCGGGCGCGTTCGACGCCGGTCAGGCCGTCGAGAATGGAGAGGAACTGAGCGACGTTGTTGTTGGTGGTGACCGTGAGGTTGCCGGGCAGGACCGTGCCGTTGGCGACGCGAACCACCACTTCGGCGCGGTGGTCTCCGTCCAGATCATAAACGGTCAAGTTGTCCTTGTCTCCGACGCTGATGGCCGCGGCATCGGGCTCGTACGCGTTCGAGCGGTTGGTGCTCAGCGGCCCCATGTCCACCTGCCAGAGCAGGGTGCCGTCGCGAAGGTAAGCCTGCAAATATTGGCGCGAGCTGCCCGTCGTGGCGGTCCGGTCCACCAGGTAGTCATACTCGCCGTCGCCGTCAAAGTCGCCCACCCAGCAGAATTTCACGTCATAATTCAGGCCGTCGTTGACCGGCGTTTGCAGGGGCAGATTGAGGTGCTGGCGCACCGGAGGGTTGGGGGGAAGTCGGGCCGGAGGGCAGGGCGCCTGTTCGATTCCCCCGATGACGGGGGCCACCAGCCAGGCATTGGACACGGCAAAGTTGGCGGTGGTGTCCAGAAAATCCGTCGTCTGACTGACCGGAGCACCCTGATTGATCTTGATGGGAGCAGCCCCGCCCGTGGAACGGTAAACATTGAAGGCAATCTCCTCGGGGTCCGTGGCCAGCAACCGCCAACTGAGGTAAGCCTGCGAGGTGGCGGTGCGCAGCACGACCAATCCGCGGCCGAGTCTTTCCATCTGTCGCTGGGCGTGAGCGGGGACCGCGTCCGCCACAAGCAGAGCGGCCAACAGGACCCGAAGCAGGCCGCCGGTTTTCCCCCGCCGGGAAGCGGGCCGTCCCGGCCAGCGCGCAACCGAACCTCGCATAATCCCCCCCGCTAATCGGCGGCGGCGCGCGCGCGTCCGGCACTGGCCGGCAAGGCTCCCTCCGGCGGCGCCTCCACGAGCTGACCGTTGACCTTGACGTTGTGGAAGCGCAAGCCGGTCACATGGCGAATGGTGAAGCTGTTTCGCGCCTCGATTTCAATGTTTTCGAGGATCAGATCACGCAGGGGGCTGGCGGGCAGGCCAACCAGCGAGCCGGCCGAGCCGCAGTTTCGCGCCGTGAGATTGCGGACGGTGATGTTGCGAAAGATGGGAGTGCCCCGCTCCGGCGGCACGGGCGTGCGAAACGCTTCCGGGAGCCAGGTGGTGCTGAAGGCATTCATGTTGAAATTGAACACGCGGGCGGTCCCGTCCGCCGTGATGTTTTCATAAACAATGTCCTCGACCACCCCGCCCCGTCCCATCCGGGTCTTGAACCGCACGATTTCTCCACACCCCGCCTCCGCCCGGCAATCGGAGATTCGGACATTGCGGATGCCGCCTGCCGTCTCGCTGCCAAACACCACCAGGCCGGCGCCGTAGCCCACCCGGCAGTCGCGAATCACCACGTTCTCAGTCGGCCGGTTCACCCGCAGGCCGTCCGCGTCCCGACCGGCCTTCAAGCAGATGGCGTCATCGTCGCATTCGATGTCGCACCCGGTGATGAGGACGTTCCGCGTCGAGTCAATGTCAATGCCGTCGGAGCTGGCGGCCTTGACCGGCTCATGTGGCGCCCGGATTTTGAGGTTGTGAACCTCGACGCCATCGCAATAGGTAAGCTGCAAGTTCCAAAAGGCCGAGTTTTTCAGCCACAGGTCGCGCACCACCACGTTCCGACACTCGAAGAGGTGCACCAGACGCGGGCGCGGGATTTTGAAGTGCGGGTCAATGCCGTCCTTTTCGTTCGCCCGGGCGGTCCAGTACTCGCGCCACCAGCGTTCGCCGGAGCCGTCCAGAGTGCCCTCGCCGCTCAATTCGACCCGGGTGAGGTTGCTGGCATTGACCAGCGCCGCGGGCCAGCGCATTTCCAGACCGGCGATGCGGGTTGGGATCCACGGATAATCATTGGTGTTTTGCGACCCTTTCAGCACCCCGCCTTTCTCGACGGTCAGGTTCACACCCGGTTTCAGGAAAATGGCCCCGCTCACGAACACCCCCTCGGGCACCACCACCACCCCCCCGCCGGCTTCGGCGCAACGGTCTATGGCGGATTGAATGGCGCCGGTGTTGAGGGTCTGGCCATCCCCCTTCGCCCCGAACTCGGTGACGGGAAACCGGGCCGGGGCCGGGGGCGGCCCCGCGACAGCCCAAAGGGGTGAAGACGCGGCCACAGCCGCAAGAAAAACGACGGCGCCTCGGATACCCATACGACGCTCAAGACCCGGCCTTGGCGACTTCGACGGCGTAAACCTGGGCCGGACCGTCGAAATTGGCGCGGAAGACAATCCATTTGCCATCGGGAGTGAACTGAACATTGGGCTCGAGGTCATAATTGTGCCTGGCCATGTTCACGAGCCGCTCGGCTTTCAACGTGCCGTCGGGCTGCGGCCGGAAAAGATAAATCCATTTGCCATCCCGGGCCCGCGCCACCATGTTCGGCGCTCCCCCGTCGCCCGCAAACAGTTTGCCGTCCCAGGAGATGTTGTAATGCACCGACCACTGGTCCCGCTCCAAGGGGTACCGAATTTTCCGCCCGCTTTCGATTTCAACCCCCGCCAGGAAGAAGGTCTCCCCCCGCGGCACCTGGAGATCAAACCAGACGGTCTTGCCGTCCGGGCTCCAAAACTCGTGCCCGGCGATTTCCATGGGGATGGACCGGGCATGGATCAGTCGCACGCCGGTGCCATCGGTCCGGATATGCCAGATGCGATCCAGCTTGTGCCAGGGCCCCTCATGACAGTACTGGAGGAGCGCGGGGTCGGTCGGCGAAAACTGCAAATGGTTGAACCAGTTGGTCCCCCGGTGGATGACCCGCGTCTGACCGGTTTTCAGGTCCGCCAGGAAAATGCCGCCCGGGCGCGCCGCCTCAAAAATCCGCTCGAACCACGACGACCGCGGGCCGCCGGTGTCAATCGGAGGGCCGCCTTCGACAAAGGTGCCCGCGCCCAGCGTCTCGTCGCAGTTGATTGCGCTGACGCGCCAGCGGGCGGGCAGCTCGGCCAGATTGGTGGTCTGGCGCGTGTCAAGGTGGGTGGCGAACAGTTCGTTGAAGCGCTGATGGTACACCCGCCGGCCCCTGGCCGCCACCAGGATCACCCGGCCGCCGTTCTCAACCAGCAACTCGGATTCCTTTTTCTTGAAGTCGTAAACGTAGATGCGGCTGGACCGCAGGCCGCGCTCGCCCGGCGGCCCCTCCGGCCGGGTGTTTTCGTAAACCAGCTTGTCGCCGGAGGCGGTGAAGCCGTTTTGATGAAAATACAAGCTCTGGCTCTCGCCGGGCACGCGCGAAAGACGCACGACGCGGTGGCCGGTGTCGGAGTCAATCCATTCGTCGCGCAGCTCGGCCGCGGAGAGGGCGGCGGCGGCGAACAGAACGGCAAAGCAGAGGTTATTCAAAGACAAGCGCGGCCAGGTCACAAATCCCTTTGATGTCGTATTGGCCGTTGAACCCGCCCATGGCATAGACGGCCTTGGTGTTTGCATTGACTTTGCGGAATTCAACGCTCGCGTCGGTGAACAGAACGTTCCAGCCCCGGCTGCGGCTGTGGGAAAAGTTGATTCCGTTGACGTCCACCTCGCCCCCCGGCAGCCAGGCCGCGCTGTCAATGAAGTCCATGCCAAAGAGTTTGCGCTTGGAAATCTGGCTGGTTTTCTGGTAGAGCCGGGTCAGGGCGTCGTTGTCGGAGCCGGCGGGGTTTCTCACCCACGGATTGTAAATGTAACTGCAGCGAACGCTGCCCGGGTTGTTGCTGTCGTTTTGGGCCGTGCTCGAGGTGAGCAGCGGCTCATACATGCTCGAACCGATTGGTGATTTCTTCGCATTCAGGCCGGGACAATAAAAAATGCGGCCGTTGCCCGCAAGGTTCTGCGGATAAAGCATCCCCAGCCCCTGATAATAGTTTTTGGGATCGTTGGGAATCTGGGTCCAGCTCTGGGGAACCTTGTAGCCCTGGTAGGCGCCGTTGAACCACATCCAGCGGGTGTAATAACCGCCGCGGATGACATTGATGGGATTGGCGCCAGCCTGGGTGGTGGGGAATTTGCTGTCGTAATCCTCGGCGTACATCATGCAGCCAATGCCCCACTGTCGCATGTTGTTGACGCATTCCGTTCGCTGCGCCCGTTCCTTGGCCCGGGCCAAAGCGGGCAGGAGCATGGCGGCCAGGATCGCAATGATCGCGATGACCACCAGCAACTCGATAAGGGTAAAGCCGGGCGGACCGGCCGGTTGATTTCGCTTGGGCATGGTTGCGTTCATTTATCAGGCGAGCAAGGCCGGGCGCCAGCCGGGGGCTGGCGCCCGGTCGTTCCCACTATCAGCCATTACGGAGTCAAACGAAGGCGGTAGAAGACGTTGGTCTGGGACGGATCAAGGGTCACCGTCACCTGGTTGGTTGCGGTGGACCCCGGGTAAGTGAACCAGAAGGCCGGATTCGCCACGTCCACCGCGTTGGTTTGGAGCTCCCAGCCCGTGTGGCCCGCCGGCCAGCTCAGGGTTAGTTGGTTGCCGCTGACCCAGGCTGCCAGATTCGTCGGCGTGGGATCCACCGGCGCAGCGCCGCTGAGCACTTTCAGGCTCCCGTCCACCGCCAGCCGGTTGTCCCAGACATAAGTAATGGTGCCGGCCTGATTCTGCGCCGGCAGATTCACCGCCGCCGGCGTGCCGGCGACCGGCCCGCTGAACAATTGGAACGTGTCACCGGTGACCAGGTCGGGTCCCAGGTTGGTTACATTAATCGTCGCGCCATTCACATTGACCGACGGAGCGGCAATCTGGTCGGCCTTCGGACTGCTGGTCCGGTTCAGGTCGAAGTTCAGCGTGCCGTTGAACACCGCGCCGTTGGTGATGGTCAGAACGCCCACCGGTAGTCCGGGGTTGATGATGGAACCGGCTTCGGCGATGACCGCGCCCCGAATGGTGCCCAGGCCGGCCAGCGTCTGGCCGGCGTAAAGGCGCAGCGTGCCGTTGGTTACGAGAGCCGAGTTGTCTCCGTAAGCGTCGGTGAAATTGCTGACGTAACCCATTTGCGACGCATCCAGCACCGCGGTGGGGGCGGCCAGCGTGATGGAAAAGGCGTTGCTCAGATCGTTAGGCACCACCAGGGCCAGTACGCCGTTGCTGATGGTGGTGTTTCCGTAGTAAGCGAGCAGCGAGTTGTAAAGGTAGTTGGTGTAGGTGGCGAAGTCCGAGTTGGTGGTGGCGCCAACGCCGTCGAACCTCAGCACGCCCGAACCGGCCTTCACAATGTTGTTCGAGCCACGGATGTAGCCTTGGAACGAGGCATCCACGCCCTTGGCGCCCAGGATGAAGGTGTTGGGCCCCGCGCCACTGCTGGCGCCGTTGATGCCGGCGGAAGGATTGCCACCCACAATGTGACCGAGACTGACGGTCGCCGGATCCCGCGTCATCACCTCGGTGTTGCCCACGAATTCGAACGTGGTGTTGTCGCCGCCGCCAGTGCCGCCGGTCGGGATGTTGATGAAGCGGACCTGAGCGTTGGCTTCAAACTGGACCACGCCAAGGAAGTTGCTGAAGCTGTTGTTACCCCCGAAGGACATGGTGGTCAGGATGCGGTTGGTGGTGTTGGGAGTGCCATAGAACTGCGTGTTCCAGATTTTGCCCAACGCACCGGCGGTGAACGAAACGGTCGCGCCATCCACCGTGGTGATGGAGGTGGGAGTTCCGGGCGTGCTGCTGCCACCCGACAGGCCGAGGGTGGCGCCGTTGCTGGCAATGACGCCGCCAGTCACTGCGGCCGGGCCATTGGCGATATAGAAGCTGGCGCCGCTGCCGACGAGGGTTCCGCCGGTGTAGGTGTTGGCGCCGGACATGGTGAGCGATCCGCCGAGCAACGTCAGGCCCATGCCCCCGCCGCCGGCGCCGTTCTGCATGACGCCGCCGAAGGTGGTGGTGTTGGTGCCTTGGATCACGAGCCGGTTGGTGGCGGCCGTCGAATCGTTGGCAATCACCCCACCGGCCGAGCCGGCCAGACTGTTCACATACAACCGCGGGCTCTGCACGTCCAGGGTGCCACCCGCAACCGTCAGGTCGCCGACGCCCAGCGCATGTTCAGTCGCAACGGCCAGGATGCCCGCGTTGACCGTCGTCGGGCCCGCATACGAGTTGGATGCCGAGAGCGTCAACACGTTGGTTCCCACCTTGGCCAGGGCGAGCGTGCCGGAGGTGTTCTTCAAGACACCCGAAAAACTCCCCG
>JARKQH010000388.1 GCA_029974925.1 Verrucomicrobiota bacterium | reverse complement strand
TGGCGCGCGCGGTGCGAATCATGGACGCCGTGGGCCTGGGCGTGGTGGTCAACCTGAGTGGCGGCTTCGTGACCCCGGGCAAAGACGGCGGCCCGAGTGAGTTCGAGCGCAACAAGGCGCTCGCCGACAAACTCCATCCCGGCCGGTTCCTTCACTACATGAGCCTGGACTACTCGGGCTGGGACGACCCCGGTTTCTCCGAGCGCGCCGTTCAGCAAATCGAAACCGGGTATCGCCTGGGGGCGGCCGGCTTCAAGGAATATAAACGGCTGGGCCTCTATCTTCGCGACAAGGCCGGGCGTCTCATCCAGCCGGATGACCCCAAGCTGGATCCGGTTTGGAAACGATGTGGCGAGCTGGGCATGCCGGTCTCGATTCACGTGGCCGACCCCAAAGCCTTCTGGCTGCCTTACAACGAGCAGAACGAACGATGGAAGGAGCTCAAGGACCACAAGAGCTGGTGGTTTGGGGACACCAACAAGTTTCCGCCCTGGAAAGAACTGCTCGAGTCGTTAAACCGCGTGATTGAACGGCATCCGAAGACCACTTTTGTTTGCGTTCACTTCGCCAACAACGCCGAAGAGTTGGAATGGGTGGACGCCGCGCTGAGCCGTCATCCCAACATGATGGCGGACCTTGCCGCCCGCATTCCCGAGATCGGACGACACAACCCGCGCCAAGTCCGGCGGTTGTTCCTGAAACACCAGGACCGCATCCTCTTTGGGACGGATTTTCAAGTTTACAACCGTCTCATCCTCGGTTCGAGCGGCAACGAACCTCCTCCGAGCGACGCGGATGCCGAGCTGTTTTTTGCCAAACATTGGCGCTGGCTCGAAACGTGGGACCGTGATTGGGCGCACATGACGCCGATCCAGGGCGACTGGACAATCAGTTCCATCGGGCTGCCGCCCGAGGTGCTGCGCAAAATCTACTTCGACAACGCCCGCAAACTGCTGGCCCGTTCGCTGCCGCCGCCCACTCTCCGGGCCCGCCGCATCAGCCAGGATTTGCCGCTGGGCCAGCCGATGCGTGACACGCTCTGGGAACGGGCCGAGGCGGTTTGCATCGAGCAGCGCGCCACCGACGGCCAGGTCCGGCCCGAGCTGGCCACCGCCGTGCGGGCGTTGTGGTCGGACCGTTATCTCTATCTGGCATTCGAGGCGCCGTTCACCCGGTTGACGGTCTTCGAGCCGGCGCTGGCCGGCGCCGAACGCGTCGCGCTCGATCAGCCCGGCGCCAGCCTGTGGGACCGGGATGTGGTCGAAGCATTCATCGGCAGCGAGCTCGAGTCGCCCGGCCGCTACGTCGAGTTGGAAGTCGCCCCAACCAACGAGCGTCTCGATGTGCGGGTGGACCTTCCTCGAAAGGACTTCGCCTGGGCCAGTGGTTTCGAGTCCACTTCGGTGGTGGACGCCCGGCGCAAAGTCTGGACCTGCCAGATGCGCGTGCCCATCGCAAGCCTCGCTACTAATCCACCGCGACCCGGCACGGTCTGGCGGTTGAATCTCTTCCGTTGCGACCGGGCCAACCGGGCTTTCCTGGCCTGGCGTCCCCCCTTGAGCGGTTCGTTCCACGAGCCTTCGAGGTTTGGATTTCTCGAGTTCCTGCCTTGAAACGGACCTGGGCTGGGCGGGCCCGCATCCTTTTTCACCGTTGAACAGCTCTGCCGTGGGCCATCCGTTGTCGCCCGCAAGAGTTGACTTGTGTCAAAGACCTGCGGCCATCCGGCCGCTACCTTGGGCGCCCATAACGATATGAATAATTTGCCTGAGATTGGACCGGACCGGATGCTGGACGTTCGCGAAACGCCTTGTTCGATCAAGCACGGATTGATCCTCGAAACCTTCATCCGCCTCCCGGTTGGCGAGCATTTCATCCTTCGCAACGGGCACGACCCGGTCCCCCTCCGCTACCAGTTCGAGGCGGAATTTCCGGACAGCTTCACCTGGGATTATGTCCACTGCCGGCCGGAGGACGTTGCGGTGAAGATCACCAAGACCCGTTCCCTCTCCGCCGTGGCCGGGACGCTGCCCCACTGCTGCGAGGGCCATTGAAGCCAACGGCCCTGGGCCGTCCCCCGCTGCGCCTTTCGGCCTACTCGAGCAATTCCTTCGCTTTGACCAGTTCCTCGCCGAAGCCGAGGATGCCCATGACCTGCAAAGCGGGGAGGGAAAAGCTGAATTGAGCGGGGCGCATTTCCGCGTCGTCCAGCCATTGTTGGATCGTCTGGGTTTGATGGAATCCGTCCTTGGCAAGCAGGTCCGCCACGTGGGCGATCGCCTGCTCCTTTTGTTTCTGCGAAATAAGCTTCATAGACAATTTGGGACGCGTGATTTCCGGGTGACCCGCTGATGGTGACAACGGTTCCGCGGCTCTGTCGAGCCTGAATCCACGGGGTCCGGGATTGGCGAGGAGGCGGTCGGGAGCCGAATTTTCTGCGTGCATTTTCAACCCGAAGGCCATTAACTGGGAACCATGACGATATGGCTGCTGGCAATCCTGTTGCTCGCGTCCTTGGCCGGGTTGGGATATCGGCAGGGCGCGATCCGCGTTGCATGCTCATTTTTCGGCATCCTGGCCGGGGCGTGGCTGGCCGTTCCTCTTGGCCGGCTGGTCAGACCGCTGTTCGTGGCCTTGGGGTTGAAAGACCCGATTTTTGCGTGGGTGATTCCGCCGTTGGTCATGTTCATCGTGATTTCGATTCTGTTCAAAGCCGGCGCCGCGGTTCTGCATCAAAAGGTTGATGTTTACTACAAATATCGGGCGGGCGACCTGCGGCTGGCGTTGTGGGAAAGGCTGAACCAGCGGCTGGGCCTCTGCGTGGGGCTCCTCAATGGCGTGGCCTACCTGATCATCATTTCCTTCCTCATCTACGCGTTCAGCTACTGGACGGTGCAACTGGCCACGGGGGATGAGGACCCGCGTTCGGTCCGCCTCCTGAACCGCCTGGGAAAGGACCTGCAAAGCACGGGTTTGCACCGCGTCGCCCGCGCGGTGGACGGCATGCCCGAGCGCTTTTATGACGCGGCGGACATAGCCGGGCTGGTCTTCTGCAATTCCCTGTTGGAAGCGCGGCTGAGCTCCTATCCTGCGTTCCTCGGTCTGGCTGAGCGCGGCGAATTTCAAGCGCTGGGAAAAGACCGGGATTTTATCGAAATGCGGCAGCGTGGCGCGGCGCTTGGAAAACTGATGGAGCACAGCCCCGTTCAGGCCATTGTGAAAAACCCGGAAACGCTGAGGCTGGTCTGGGACACCGTCGCCCCCAACCTCAAGGACCTGCGGGTTTACCTCGAAACCGGCAAATCGCCAAAGTACGATCCTGAAACGCTCCTGGGCCGGTGGGAGTTTAATGTCAACATGGCGGTGGCCAATGTTCGGCGCGCCCGCCCCAACATCAGCGCGACCGAAATGCAGAAGCTCAAGAAATGGATGATTGGCGCCTTCTCACAAACCAGCTTCGTGGCCATGACGGACCAGACAGCCATCCTCAAGAACGTGCCACAGGTCAAATTCCCGGCCGGCGGGCCCGTCACGCCTCCGACCATCCAGACTTTCTCTCTGGAATGGAAACGGTTGAGCAACAACCGCTATGAACTCAATTTCACGGGCGGGGGCCGCGGCGCCCTCTCGGCGGTGATCGAAGGGGACCGCCTGACGCTGTCCGGCGAAGGATTGGACCTGGTCTTTACCCGCGCGGTCTAGCCGCCGAGAACTTTCTCGATGTCGGCATCCTTGAGTTGCATCGGATGCCCGATCCACGCGATCTTGCCTGCCTTGTCCACCAGGAAGGCCGAAGGGATGCCGTTTCGGCCGGCAGCCTCCATCCAACTCTTGGACATTTTGCCTTCCTTGTTCGCGGATTTGTCGTCCAACGCCACCCGATAAGTCATCTTATCCCCCATCTTCTTCACGAAGGGAGCCACGAGCGATTCGTCCCGCTCCCAGACGTTCTGCCCGATGACCACCAGCCCCTTGTCCTTGAATTTGTTGTGAAGCTCGTTCAGATGCGGAATCGTGGCCCGGCACGGTCCGCACCACGTCGCCCAAAACTCGACCAAGTAGGCCTTGCCCGGTTCAAAACGGGTGACCGGGTCCCCTTGGACCCATTTGCCCACCTCGAGCTTGGGCGCCGGGTCCCCGACCTTCAGCGTTGCCGCCTGCGTTGAAGCCAAGCCCGCGGCCATGGCAACAACCGCGGCCAGTCGCCCTATGATGCTGGTTTTCATAATATTAGTTTTTCTATGATATAGATTTAGATTGCTTCACCATACCACCGATATTCGACGGTGGCAACGGGCCTTTCGTTCATTCGGGCTGGCCGCCGAAGGGGGGGCCGAGGCTGCGTCTGCCGGTGTCGCTGTCACGGGTAGCTCAGTCCTTTGACTTCCCAGCCTGCCCGGTAGGGGCGGCGGACGAACGCGTTGGCCTCCGCCTGGGCAAACCGCAAGCTGGCACTGTCCCAATCCAGGGTGGTGTTGGGGAAGCGGCAGGCGACGGTGCCGGTGAGCACCGCTTCGGTCAGCGGTCCGGAGTAGTCGAAGCCGGCGGAGGTTGTGCCTTTGCCAAGGCACGCCTCCACAAAGGACAGCCAGTGGTCTTCACTGGCCACCTCGGGGTATTTGAAGTTCTGGAACTTGGCGTCGGGGTAGAGCAGGGGACGATTCACGTGCGGGAGCACCAGAGTGCCGTGAGTGCCGACGAAGATGGAGCCCGTATCCGGGCGCGGGTCGCCCTCCAGCAGAGCGAGGACCTCTGCGGGCGGCTTTTGGTCTCCGTCGTACCACGTGACGGTTACCGTCTTGTCGGCGGTAAAGCGGGTCCCGGGGAAGGAGAAATGAATCAGGGAGTTCACCGGCCAATTCCATTGGTTCGGAGCGGGGCCTTCGGACCGGACCGAAAGGGGGGCTTTGAGGTCCAACGCCTGAAAGACGGGGTCGAAAATGTGGCAGCCCATGTCGCCCAGGGTGCCGGTGCCGAAATCGAGGCGGTTGCGCCAATTGCTGGGATGATAATAGCCCTTGCCGATGAAAGGCCGTTCCGCGCAGACCCCCAGCCAGAGGTCCCAGTCAAAACCTTCCGGCACGGGGTCCGTGCGGTCGGGCAGGGGAGCGGGGTCGCCCCACGATTTGGGACACCAACTGTGGACGGACTTGATGCGGCCAATGGCGCCGGCCTGGATCAGCAACACCCCGAGCTTGTAGTGGTTGGATGAATGGATCTGGATTCCCATCTGCGTCACCACCTTGTTCTGCCGCGCCAGGGTCGTCATCTGGCGGACTTCATACAAATCGTGCGCCAGCGGCTTCTGGCCGTACACGTGCTTGCCCATCTGCATGGCCGTCACGGCGATGGGCGCGTGCATGTGGTCCGGTGTTGAAACGTTCACCGAATCCAGATGCTTCCCCTCTTTGTCGAGAAGCCGGCGCCAATCCTGATAAACCCGCGCCGACGGGAATCGTTTGCGCAGTTCTCCGGTCCGGTTCAGGTCCACCTCGGCCACCGCCACCAGTTCAAGCTGGCGGGATCGGGCGAGTTGATTGATGTCGGACCAGGCCATGCCGGACGCGCCGAAGCTGGCATGACGGAGAATCGAAGAGGGAGGTTTGGCGATAAGGTCCCGGGTTACAAACGGCGCGGTTGCGCAAGCGGTGCCCAGGCATTTCAGGAACGCGCGGCGGGAAAAAGCAGTTGGGATCATGTTGATTTCAGTTCAGTGACTTGATCGAGACGTTGCGAAACATAACAGGATCGCTGTGGCCGGCAAATCCGAAGTGGCCTCGCTTCAAATCCTTCCCCGGATGGGCCTTGCCGCCCATGAATTCAGTGATGTTGGCGAGGTCGGTGTTGAGAATCACCGTGCCGTTGAGTTCCACCTTGATGGTCGAGCCTTGCACCGTCACTTCCTGGTAATTCCACTCGCCGACGGGATGCTGGTAGCCGCGGTGGGCCGCCACCATGCCATAGGCCGAACCATGCGCCTGCCGCGGGTCAATTTTCGCGTTGCGGGCTTTCTCGTAATTGTCATCCAGCACCTGGAGTTCGCACATGCCGCTATAGGCGGGGTCTCCCTGGCCGGGGTAGCGAATCGCCAGACCATTGTTGCCGCCCGCCGGCACCTTGAACTCAAGCCGGGCCACGAAGTCGCCATACTCCCGCTGGGTATAAATCGTCCCGCCCTTTCCCGGTTTGCAGACGATCGCCCCCTCCTGGACCTCGTAATTCTCAACCGGCCCCGCCCATCCGCTGAAGTCCTTTCCATTAAAAACCGGCTCGAAGCCGGGCGGATCCTCCGGCCGCAGCCAGCGCGTGGCCTCCGCCGGCGGGATTTCCCGGATGAAGATGTTTCGCCAGCGAATTTCCCCGCCATGAGTCTGCAATTGAATCGGACCGGTCGGCGGAATGGGCTGTTTGCGGTCGTAGTAGTTTTCCATGAGTGCGCCCGCAACCACCGCCTGGCCGTTGAGCCAGACCCAAACCCGGGAGCCGACCATGACAATCCGGAAATGGTTCCATTCCCCGAACGGTTTGTCGGCCTTGACCAGCGGGTCCTTGCCCGGCGCTCCCGGGCTGTTGTTCCACAGCCCGCCGGACCCTTTGTCCGCTCCGATGTTGAACTTGGCTTCATCGGTGTAGTCCCAAATCTGAACCTGGGGACAGCCGCGGAGATAGATGCCGCTGTCTGCGCGCGGAACCGTCTTGTAATCAATGAGCAGCTCAAAATTCCCGAAAAACTTGTCGGTGGTGAGATAGAGGCCGTTGCCGTCATTGACCAGTTCGCCGTTTTCAACCCGCCAATGGCTGGCGATGTCCGGGTGGCTGGCGGCCTTGCGCTGTTCCAAGGCCTCGGGGGGCAACGCCAGGTAAGTGCGGGGATTGGTCGTCTTCTCTCCCCACCAGCCCGACAGATTCTGGCCGTTGAACAGCGCGGTAAATCCGGGCGGGGCCGCCGGAACCGCTGCCGCAGCGGTGGTTGCGATGAGTAAGGCCAGCCCTCCAGCGGCGGGCAGAGAAAAGGAACTTCGCGTCATAACTTTGAATTGAGTAGTCGTGCCCCCATGCCTAAGGCAACGATGGCCAGGGCGCAACAAAGAAAATTGACGACCCAACCCGGCTCCTTTATTCAGAGCGGGCTGGAGAGCACCGTTTCCGGTCGCTGACCCGCCCGTCCTCTGACTCCGAAGACAGCGAGCTTCGAAAACCTTGGGCGGCGCATTGACAAGCGGCCGGAGGCCAGTACTCTGTCTTTAGCTCTCCACGAGCAACGTGGCAGCCCAAAGCGAACCGTGTCAGAAAAAGACGATTATCTGGTTGATATCCTGGTTGATCTCGGGTTTGTGACCCCTGAGAAAGTGGCGGAACTGCGTGCCGAAGCCCAATCAGCCGGGGTGGGCGTGGTGGACCTGATGGTGGCCAACGGAGTGGTCCGCCAGGCGGACGTGACTCAGGCCAAGGCGGCGCATTTCGGCGCGGAGGTGGTGGACCTTTCGCAGATCAAGATTCCCGACGAGGTGATCGCCGCGGTGCCGCGCCACATTGCGCGCAAGTACCGGGTCGTGCCGGTCTTCAAGCACGACAACAGCCTCACGGTGGCCATCGCCGATCCGTCGGACCTTGACACGATTGACAGTCTGACCCATCTGCTCCACGCCGACATCAGCCTGCAGGTGGCCTCCGATGCGGACATTGAAGCGGCCCTCAGCAAGTATTACGGGGATCGGGGCGGGGGGATGGTGGCCGACCCGCGCATCTCGCAGGCTATCAAGGAGCTCACCGAAGAACACGTCCAGGTCGAGGAAGTGATGGCCGAGGACGGGGCGACGGTCGCGGCGGACGCGCCCCTGATCAAGCTGGTCAATTCGCTGATTGTTGACGCGTTCAAGCTCCGCGCGTCGGACATCCACCTCGAGCCCCTGGCCAAGAAGTTTCGGGTTCGGTACCGCATTGACGGTGTGCTGCATGAAATGAAGCCGCCGCCGAAGCGGTTGCAGGCGGCGATCATCAGCCGCCTAAAGATTCAGTCGAACATGTCCATTTCGGAGCACCGGATTCCGCAGGACGGCCGCATTCAGACGTCGGTGGGGGGGAAACTGATTGACCTGCGCGTTTCCTGTCTTCCCACCAACCATGGCGAGAGCATCGTCATGCGTATTCTGGACAAGGAAGGCCTGCGCCTGGGCTTGCCCGAACTGGGGTTCTTCACGGATGATCAACAGACCTTCGAGCGCCTGATCGGCCTGCCCGACGGCATCCTGCTGGTCACGGGGCCGACCGGCTCCGGCAAGACCACGACCCTCTATTCGTGCCTGCACTTCATCAACCGGCCCGACCGCAAGATCATCACGGTGGAGGACCCGGTCGAGTACTTGCTGGCAGGCATCAACCAGGTGCAGGTCAACGAAGCCGTGGGCCTGACCTTTGCCGCGGCCCTCCGGTCCATCCTCCGCCAGGCGCCCAACGTCATCATGATCGGGGAAATTCGCGACCTGGAAACGGCTTCCATCGCGATCAATGCCTCCCTGACCGGCCACCTGGTGTTCTCGACGCTGCACACCAACGACGCCCCCAGTGCCGTCACCCGTCTGATTGACATCGGCGTCAAACCCTTCCTGGTCGCGTCCTCCACCCGGGCCCTCATGGCCCAGCGCCTGGTGCGCAAGGTGTGCAAGCAGTGTGCCGCGCCCTACGTGCCCACCGAGGCGGAGATGAAGCAGCTCAACATGGACCCGGCCAGCATCCAGAGCGGCACTTTCCTCCGCGGCAAAGGCTGCGGCAACTGCGCCAACACCGGCTACCGCGGCCGGTTCGGCATCTTCGAGATTTTCGTCATTGACGACGACTCGCGAAAGCTGATTTACGAGAAGGTGCCCGCCTCCGTGCTCCGCGCGCGCGCCCGCGAGATGGGGATGCGCACGCTGCGCGAAGACGGGGTTCGGAAGGTGCTGGCCGGGCTGACCACCCCCGACGAGGTCATCCGCGCCACCGTGGGAGACGAGGATTGAAGGCGACCGTGTGCCATGGCGTCCCCCTGCCCGGGACCCGGCTGGGGCGTGATAAATCCACTTTCCGGCTGTCCATTTTTGTGGTTAGACTGCGGGCCTGATTGGAAGACGATTTAGCATGTCCTACTCAATGTCAGATTTGTTGCAGTTGGTGGTGTCGGAGGGCGCCTCCGACCTCCACATTCGCGTGGGGACGCCGCCAACCATCCGGGTGCATGGCATCCTGCACCGGGTCGAGGGCCCCTCGCTGACGCCCGAAGATACGGAGGAGTTGATGCGCAGCATCACCTCCGAGGATCATATTCAACATGTCCGCGAGCGGGGCGGCGCCGACTTCGGCTTCGCGTTTGGCGAGGTGGCGCGGTTCCGGGTCAGTGTGTTCAAGGAGAAAGGCAATTTCGGGCTGGTGCTGCGGCAAATCCCGAGCAAGTTGCTGACCATGGAGCAGATTGGCATTCCGCCCTCGGCCAAGGAACTGCTCTACAAGCCGCGCGGACTGGTCCTGGTCACCGGCCCCACCGGGTCCGGCAAGACCACGACGCTGGCCTCGATGATCAACATCATCAACGAGGAGCGCGACGAGGCCCACATCATCACGATCGAAGACCCGATCGAGTATTATCACAAACACAAGAAGGCTCTGGTGACCCAGCGCGAAATCGGGGTGGACGTGCCGAACTTCGCCGAGGCGCTGCGCCGCGCGCTGCGCCAGGACCCGGACGTGATTCTGGTCGGTGAAATGCGCGACCTGGAGACCATTGACGCCGCCATTACGGCAGCGGAGACGGGCCACCTGGTCTTTGGGACGCTGCACACCACCGGCGCCGCCAAGACCATTGACCGTGTGGTCAACGCGTTCCCCACCAACCAGCAGGAGCAAATCCGCATTCAGCTTTCGACGGTGTTGCAGGCGGTGATCTCGCAGTTGCTCCTGCCGCGCATTGACAAGCCCGGGCGGGTGGCGGTTTTCGAGATCATGGTCAACACCCCCTCGATCGCGGCTCTGATCCGGGACAACAAAACCTTCCGCATTCAGTCCGACATTCAAACCGGCGCCAAGTATGGCATGGTGACACTCGACGCCTTCCTCCTGGAGAAGTACATGGCGGGGATGATCGCCCGCGAGGAAGTGATCACCAAGGCGCAGGACCCGGTCACCATCCAGGCCAAACTCCAGGAACTCGAACTGGCCCAGGCGGTGGGCGCCGAGGCCACCGCGGTGGTCGAAGGCAAGGTTTAACCAGCTTGTTATGGCCGAAGACCTGTCCAATCCGCTGCTGGCGCTCATCAAGGAGCAAGCGCTCGTTGACGACCTGCAGTATGAAGAGGTGCTGGGGGAATTCAAGCGGAGCGGCAAGCCGATCATGCAAATCCTGCAGGATTTCGGGGTCATGGACCTCGATACCATCCTGCAGGTGATTGCCAACCACCTCGGCACCGAAGTCGTCACCCTCAACGACCGCGATTTCACCCCCGAGCTGCTGGCCGCCATTCCGGCCAAGACCGCCCGCATGTACCAGTGCGTCCCGGTCAAACAGTTTGGCTCGACCCTCCAGGTCGCCATGGCCGATCCGCTGAACCCGGCGCGGGTGGACGAACTGGGCTTCGTGCTCAAGAAAGACATCCAGCTCGTGGTGGCTGATCCGGCCGCCATCGAAAAGGCCATTGAAAAACACTACGGCGAAGGGCTCGAGGCGGGTGAAAGCGTCGCCGAAATCCTCAAGGAACTCGGCGCGGACAAGGACCTGGCCACGGAGGTCAGCGCCGTGAAAGGCGGGGACGAGGCTTCGATGATGGCGGACCTGGCCAACCATGCCCCCATCGTTCGCTTCGTCAACCTGGTCATCCATCAGGCGGTCCAGGACCGCGCCAGCGACATCCATTTCGAGCCGTTCGAAACCGAATTTCGCATTCGCTACCGCGTGGACGGCGCCCTGTATGAAATGTCGCCGCCTCCCAAGGCCCTGGCCCTGCCCGTCATCTCCCGCCTCAAGGTCATGGCCAACCTCAACATCTCCGAGCGGCGCCTGCCCCAGGACGGACGCATTGCCCTGAGCCTCGGAGACCGCAACGTGGACCTTCGTGTTTCGACCCTGCCCACCCAGTTCGGCGAATCGGTGGTGCTGCGCGTGCTGGACCGCGCGGCGGTTAATCTCGAAATCGAGTCCCTGGGCCTGCCGCAGTTCATTTACGAATACATCTGCGAAGCCATCCAGCGCCCCAACGGCATTTTCATCGCCACCGGCCCCACCGGTTGCGGCAAAACCACCACCCTCTATTCCTGCCTCCGCCGCGTCAACACCATTGATTCCAAACTCCTCACGGCCGAGGACCCGGTGGAATACGATATCGAAGGCATCATGCAGGTTGCCGTGAACGAGGCCGTCGGCCTCACGTTCGGCAAGGCGCTGCGGTCGTTCCTGCGCCAGGACCCCGACATTATCATGGTGGGGGAGGTGCGCGACCTTGAAACCGCCCAGATTGCCATTCAGGCGTCGCTGACCGGCCACCTGGTGCTCAGCACCCTCCACACCAACGATGCCCCCGGCGCCGTCACCCGCCTGATTGACATGGGCGTCGAGCCGTTCCTTATTTCGTCCACCCTGATGGCCGTCCTGGGCCAGCGCCTGGTGCGCCGCATCTGCAAGGATTGCCGCACGCCGTTCGAGCCCACCGAGGTCCAGTTGGGCCTGCTCAACCTCTCGCCGCACGACCTTGGCGACAAGGTTTTCTATTACGGGCGCGGTTGTTCCTCCTGCCACGACAGCGGTTATCGCGGCCGGAAGGGCATTTTCGAGTTGCTTGTCATCAGCGAGGCCATCCGGGCGCTGATCAACGAACGGGCGCCCACCGTGGTTTTGCGTCAAAAGGCCGTCGAACTGGGCATGGTCACCCTCCGCGAGGACGGCTTGCGGAGCATCTTCGACGGTGATACCACCATTGAAGAAGTGGTCAAATACACATGAGGTCCTGAAACCAGAGGAGCGTTATGCCAAGATTCAGCTACGTCGCCATGGATGCGCATGGCAAGGAAACCAAGGGCACGCTCGAAGTCAGCAGCCAGAACGAGGCCATCGGCCGCGTCAAGGAGATGGGCCTGTTCCCCACCAAGATTGTCGAGCTGGACCGCGCGGCCGAGAAGTCGGAAAAAAAGGCCGACAAGAAAGGCGGCAAGGCCGCCGCCAAGGGCGGCAAGAAGGGCCAGATCAACATCAACATCAAAATCCCCGGCCTCAGTGGCCGGGTCAAATCCAAGGTGCTCACCACCTTCACCCGCCAGTTGGCCACGCTGGTGGACGCCGGCCTGCCTCTCCTCCGCGGCCTGCGCGTGCTGGAAAAACAGGAACGCAACCCCACCCTCAAGTCCATCATTGCGGAATTGGCGCTTTCCATCGAAGGCGGCAGCACCTTCTCCGAAGGCCTGGCCCAGCATCCCAAGGTCTTCAACCGCCTTTATGTCAACATGGTCAAAGCCGGTGAGCTGGGCGGCGTCCTCGAAGTCGTCCTCACCCGCCTGGCGGAGTTCATGGAAAAGGCCCAGAAAATCAAGGGCAAGGTCGTCGCCGCCATGTTTTACCCCGTGGCCGTTCTCATCGTCGCCGTGGGGATTCTCTTCATCCTCATGGTCAAGGTGATTCCTTCCTTCAAGTCCGTGTTCGAAGGCATGTTGGAAGGCGCCCAACTGCCGGCCTTCACCCGCCTGGTGCTCGGCATCAGCGACATGGTCCGCACCAATTTCGTCATGACCGGCGGCATCCTCTTCGGCGCCTGGGTCCTGTTCATGCTCGCCATCCGCACCAAGTTCGGCCGCCGGGTCTGGGACAAAATCAAACTCAAGATGCCCGCGGTCGGTCCGGTCATCAGCAAGGTCGCCATCTCGCGCTTCACGCGAACCTTGGGGACCCTCATCAGCAGCGGTGTGCCCATTCTCCAGGCCCTCACCATCGTGAAAGAAACCGCCGGCAATGTCATCGTCAGCAACGCCGTCGCCGCCGTTCATGAAAGCGTCAAAGAGGGCGAAACCATTACCGCTCCGCTCGAAGCCTCCGGCGTCTTCCCTCCCATGGTCATCAGCATGGTGGACGTCGGCGAGCAAACCGGCGCCCTGCCGGAAATGTTGCTCAAGATCGCGGATAACTATGATGACGAGGTGGACAATGCCGTGTCGGCGATGACCTCCCTGCTGGAACCGATCATGATCGTCTTCCTGGCCGTCATCGTGGGCAGCATCGTTATCGCCATGTTCCTGCCGCTCATCGAGTTGATGAACCGCGTCGGTGACTCCGGCGGAGGCAAAAAGGGCGACGAATAAGCCAGGCCCAAGGCGTCTTAAAGCCCGGATCGGGGTGGGGAATGTCCGGGATAGAAAAAATTCTGGAAAAACCTTGTTGACAGAATTCGGGCTCATGTGTAAATACTTTGTAAAGACATTGCATGGGCGAATTAAATACAGTTGAGCGGTTATGGAGTTTGACTGGAACAATCCGCCGTTCAATCTCGACAGCTCTTTGACGCTGCAGGAAATCGAAGAATCGTTCGAGGACCCGTTTGCCATTCGGATTTTGCCGGATTCGCCTCGGTTCTCGGTCCAAGCCCGGTTTTTTAACCTGGGAATGTCGAGTGGGGGCGTCGGGATTTTCAGCGTGTATCGGACCAATGGCAAGCAAATCCGGGTGATTCACGCCCGGCCATTCGAGCCTGAGGAACGGTTTTTCTACCAGCGGAAGATGGACCAGGCGCTGGCCCAATAGAACAAAACAATGCGATCGTTAGCCAAGTGGGAAGACGTGCCGATCTTCGACAGCGAGGAAGCCGAAGCGGGCTTCTGGTCGGAGCACCGGCCGGACTTGCGCCTGATGGAGGGGGCGGTGGCGGGGAACAGCGAGGCGTCTGAATCGGTGACCATTACGATTCGCATGGACCCGCGGATGCTTGCGCGGATCAAGCGCCTGGCGCGCTCGCGGTATCTCAATTATCAAAGCATGATCAAACAGTGGCTCAGCGAACGGATGGAGCATGAGCTGCGCGACCGGTAATCCGAAATGGCAGATCAACCTGAAAAAGCGATGGAGAAAAGAATGAAGACCCCATGCCCGAATTTCCGGCCGCAGAGCCGCAGCGGCTTCACGCTGGTCGAGTTGCTGGTGGTCATCGCGGTCATTGCAATCCTTGCCAGCCTCATCTTCCCCATCACCGCCGCGGTGAACAAAAACAAAATCCGCAGCCGGACGCAGTCGGAATTGGCGCAGCTCGAGACGGCCATCGAGTCCTACAAGGCGAAACTCGGGTTTTATCCGCCCTCCGACACGAATTTTTTGGCTCCCAACGTGTTGTTCTACGAATTGCGCGGAACCACGTTCAATTCCGCCAACAACTCGTACGAGACTTTGGACAAAGCGGCGCAAATCGGCGCCGGGACCATCAGTGCGACCTTCGGCCCGACCATCGGCGGTTTCATGAATTGCACGCGCGGGGGCGGTGACGAGGGCCAAACGGCCAGGAATTTCTTCGAAGGGCTCAAGGTTGGCCAATTTCTCGCGGTCACCAACCCCGACTGCACCGTGCTGGGAGTCGCGGTCGAAGGGCCGGTCATTTTTCAAAACGACCGGGGGCAGAAGATCAATCCCTGGCGATACAACGCGGCGCGGCCGATCCACAATCCGTCCTCTTTTGACTTGTGGGTGGACGTGAAAATCGGCAACGACATCTACCGGATCAGCAACTGGGGCAAGCCCACCATCATAAAGCCCCCCTACTCGTACTGGCCTTAACCCCTGGCGAACCATGCAAGTGCAATTACATTTACGGCCGGTGCCGCGGCGGCGGGAGGTCATCCCCCTGGCCTGGCTGGATTGTGGCTGGATTCCGGGCATCTCGATCCTGGGGAAAACCAGCCGCCGTCCACGTCAGGTGAATCGCAGCTTTACACCCTCCAACCCTCATCCACCTATGAAAAAGAAAACTCCTTTGCGGCGCGCGATGCGTCGTGGTTTCACGCTGGTCGAACTGCTGGTTGTCATTGCCATTATTGCCATCCTGGCCGCCATGCTCCTGCCCGCGCTGGGGCGGGCGAAGGTCCAGGCCCAAATCAACCGCGCCAAGGTCCAGATGGCGGACATTCTGAATGCCATCAAGAGCTATGAGTCCGCCTACAGCCGCTTCCCCTGCTCGACGGAAGCCATGAAGGCCGTCGCCAATTCGGGCGAGGACTTCACCTTCGGCACCTTTGGCCTGCCCAACATCAAGACCAGCACGGGGACCATGCAACTTGTCACGCCGAACTCGACCTACCAGACCAATAATGCCGAAATGATGGCCATCCTTCTGGACCTCGAGACCTACGGCAACGGCCGGCCGACCATCAACAAAGACCATGTCAAGAACCCGCAGCGGACCAAGTTCCTGAATGCGGTCACCAGCAGTGACACGGTCTCGGGTGGCGTTGGCCCTGATGGCGCGTATCGGGATCCGTGGGGCACTCCCTATTTCATCACCATTGACACCAACAACGACGACAAAGCCCGGGACGCGTTCTATCGCCGGCGGGCTGTCTCGCAGCAAAACGGAACCGTTGGCTACTACGGGCTGGCGAACACCCGTGACGCGAACGGCAACGGAGACAACTTCGAGCTGAACAGTCCGGTCATGATCTGGTCGGCCGGTCCCGATGGGGCGATAGACCCCAACCAGCGGGCCGACCAGGGGGTCAACAAGGATAATGTTCTGCTCTGGAAACCGTAACTGTGAAAAAACATCCTCCTGACATGCGGCGAAGCGGGGCGGGGGAGGCAGCGGCGGGTTTTACCCTGCTGGAACTGCTGGCGGTCATTGCCATCATTGGCATTCTGGCGGCCATTGCTTTGCCCAACCTCAAGGCGTTCAAGCACAACGCCATGGCGGCTACTTCCCGCCAAATGCTGGACGACTTTGCCCGCGCCCGCCAACTGGCCATCAGCCAGCGCACGGTCGTCTTCATGGTTTTCGTCCCGCCCAACTTCTGGAC
>JARKQH010000375.1 GCA_029974925.1 Verrucomicrobiota bacterium | reverse complement strand
CCGTCATCATCCGGGCGCCCTGGTTTTACGGTCCCAATCAGCCCCCGCGGCAGACCCTGTTTTTCCAGATGATTCGCGAGGGAAAAGCCCCGATTGTCGGCTCGGGTCAAAACCGCCGGTCCATGAGCTATCTTGACAACTTGTGCCAGGGCCTGATGCTGGCGGCGGAAGTGGAGCGGGCCGCGGGCCGGATTTACTGGATTGCCGATCGCCGGCCTTACACGATGAATGAGATCGTGGACACGGTCGAGCGGCTGCTGGACCGCGAGTTCGGCGGCGGTTGCGCTCATCGCCGCTTGCGCCTGCCCGGCCTCGCCAGCGAGATCGCGCTGGTGGTGGATCGTCTGATCCAGGCGCTCGGCTTTTATCACCAGAAGATTCACGTGCTCTCCGAAATGAACAAGAACATTGCCTGTTCGATCGCGCGCGCACAGCGCGAGCTGGGCTACGACCCGAAGGTGGAGCTCGAGGAAGGCATGCGGCGCTCACTGGCCTGGTGCGTTGCGCAGGGCCTGTGGTTCCCACCGCCGTCATGAGCGCTCCTCTGGCCTTGATCACCGGCGGCTCGGGCTATTTCGGCTCCCTGCTTCGCGACCGCCTGCTGGCCGCCGGCCAGCCCGTGCGGGTCCTGGACCTGCAGGACACCCCGGACCGCCCGGCCGCCGTCGCTTTTGTGCAAGGGGACATCCGCGACCCGCAAGCCGTGGCGGCGGCCTGCGCGCACTGCGACGTGGTCTATCATTGCGTGGCCCAGGTGCCCCTGGCCAAAGACCGCGCCCTGTTCCATGCCGTCAACGTCGAGGGCACCGCCACCCTGTTGCGGGCGGCCCAAGCGGCGGCGGTGCGCAAAGTCGTGTATGTCTCCTCGAGCGCCGTGTTCGGCGCGCCGGAGTCAAATCCGGTTACCGAAGACACCCCGCCCCGCCCCGCGGAAGCCTACGGCCGGGCCAAACTGGAAGGCGAACGCCTCTGCCTGGAAGCCGCGCGCTCCGGTCTGGACGTCACCATCATCCGCCCGCGAACCATCATGGGTCACGGACGATTGGGCATTTTCCAGATTTTGTTCGAGTGGATTCGCGAAGGGTATAACGTCCCGGTCCTGGGGCGGGGAGACAACCGTTACCAGTTCATCCATGCCGACGACCTGGCGGAAGCGTGCCGCCTGGCCGCCGCGCGCCCGGGCGCCACGGTGTACAACTGCGGCACCGACCGGTTCGGGACGATGCGTGAGACCCTCGAGGCGCTTTGCGCCCACGCCGGCACCGGCTCCCGCGTCCGCGGCGTGCCCCTGCGCCCGGCCGTGTGGGCCATGCGGGCCACCAGCCTCCTCGGCCTTTCCCCCCTCGGTCCCTACCACGCTTTGATGTACGGCCGCTCGCTCTACTTCGACATCACCAAGGCCCGCAGCGAGCTGCACTGGCAGCCACGCTACTCGAATACCGAAATGTTCATTCAGAGTTACGACTGGTATGTTCGGAATCGCGAGCAGGTCTTGCGCGCCCCGGGCGCCTCGCCTCACCGCTCCGCCATCCGGCAGGGCGTCCTCGCGCTGGTCAAACGCCTGCTGTAATGGGGCGCAAGGGCCTCACTCCGGCCCGGCGCTCTCCCAAAACGCGCGGACGGCTTCGGAGATTTGTCTGGCATTGGCCACCCGCACCGGCCGCCACCATCCCGGAAACAGCCGCCGATACCTCCCTTCGCCAAACCGCGTGTCCACCAGCAGAACCACCCCCCGGTCCCGCTCGGACCGGATCACCCGTCCCATCGCCTGCAGCACCCGGTTCATCCCGGGAAAAGTGTAGGCGTAGTCGAAGCCGCGCCCGCACCGGCCCTCGAAATAATCGCGGATCAGGTCGCGCTCGGCACAAAGTTGCGGCAGTCCCACTCCCACAATGACCGCGCCGATCAGCCGGTCCCCCACCAGGTCAATTCCCTCGCCGAAGATGCCGCCCAGCACGGCAAATCCGACCAAGGTGTCCGGTTGCTCGACGGCAAACCGCGCGAGGAACTCGTCCCGCTCCGTTTC
Organism: Verrucomicrobiota bacterium; assembly: GCA_029974925.1. GTDB lineage: Bacteria > Verrucomicrobiota > Verrucomicrobiia > Limisphaerales > UBA8199 > JARKQH01. The sequence continues at coordinate 13,597 of JARKQH010000375.1, read as the reverse complement.
CGTCATGCCGGGGCGCTGCGCCAACACCCGAAGGTCCGGATGGGCGGCCTGGAACCGCGCCAGGACATCCGCGAGGTACTGGTATGACGGGAAATACACCAGGTAATTGCCGCGCCGGCCCCGCGCCACGGCCGCAATGGACTCGACCACTTCGCCCACGGTGTCCGCCCGCGATTTCAACTGGGTCCGAATCCGGTTCTGCACCAGCACCGCCAGGTGTTCCGGCGGGAAAGGCGAGGGCAAGCGGATCACTGGATCCGCCGGCTCGCCCCCCAGCAATTCCCGGTAATACTCCAGGGGCGTCAGCGTGGCCGAGAAGAAGACCGCGGCTTTGCCCCGCGCCAGGGCCTGCCGCAGCAGGTGCGAAGGGTCCAGGCAGAACAGCCGCAGCACCAGCGCCGGCCCCGGCTCCAGGAGGGTCACAAAGCGCTCATCGTACCAATCGGCGGCACGGCGCAGGGAGCGAAGCTGAAAATACAGCTCGAGCAGCGCCTCCCGGAATCCGGCCGGCTCGTTCCGCGCCAGCCACGCTTCGGTCTCGGCAAGCGCGGCATCCAGAACCTCAACCAACCCCTCCGGCAGTTCGCGCCAGACCTGAACGCCCCGCAATTCAAGCCCCTCGGCTTGCGCGGCGATTTCTTCCCCGGGCTCCGGCATGGACACAGCCGGGGATTCGAACAAGTCCGGCTCCCGCGGCGAGGCGTCCCCTGCCGGCTCTGCCGCCGGTGCCAGGCCCGGCCGCAGCTTCCGCAGGAAGGTGAGGACTTTTCCCAACGCGCGGGCGCAGCGGGGCAAGGTCTGACGGATTTCGCGTTTCACCGTCTGGATGTCGCGGCCGCTGATTACAGCCGAAAACATCTCGCGCCCGCGGTCCACCAGGTTGTGGGCCTCGTCAACCAGGAACGCGCCGTCCATCGGTTCCTCGGCGAAGTGGCGCCGCAGAAACACTCTGGGATCGAACACGTAATTGTAGTCGCAAACCACGGCATCGGCCCACAGGGAGAGGTCCAACGACAGTTCGAAGGGGCAAACCTGGTGGGTTTGGCTGACGGACTCGAGCACCGGACGGGTGATCTCCTCCCGCTCCAACGCGTCGCGCATGGCGGACTGGTAACGGTCATAATAGCCGCGGGCCAGCGGGCACGTCGCCGCGTCGCAGGGCCGGCCTTCCCGTTTGCAAACCTTGTCCCGGGCGGTCAGCGTCACCGTCCGCAACCGCGCGCCCGCGCGCCGCAGGTCCGCGAAGGCGTTCTCGGCCACCCCGCGGCCAACCGTTCGCGCCGTGAGATAGAACACCCGTTCCAGTGAACCTTCCCCCAAGGCCTTCATCGCCGGCAAGAGCACGGAAATGGTCTTGCCAATGCCGGTGGGCGCCTCGAGAAAAAGCCGTCCACCTCGGGAGAACAAACGGTAGGCAGCCACCGCCAGTTGGCGTTGCCCGGGACGATAGCTGGAAAACGGAAACGTCAACGCCCGCAGGGACTGGTTCCGCAGCTCACACCAGCGGCGATGGTCCCGCACCCATGCCAGGTAGATGGCCGTGGTTTCCTCGAAGAAGCGGCGCAACTCGGCAGCCGGAAAATCTTCTTTGAACTCCGTCACTTGGCCGGAATCCAGGTCGAGGTAAGTGAGCTGGACGGTCACCTTGTCGAGGGCGTGCTCCTGCGCGTACATCCAGCCGTAGAATTTGGCCTGCGCCCAGTGCAACGAATCCGCCGTCCGCTCCCACCCGCTTCGAACCGTCTTGATCTCTTCCACCCACACCCCCTGCGGGCCGGCCATCAGCCCGTCAATGCGCCCCGACACGCGCAATAAAAAGTCACCGGCGTCCTCTTCACCAACCACCCGCACCTCCCGTTCGTATCCGGCGGGACGCGACCGCTGAAGCCGTTGCTGCCCGCGGACCCCCGCCAGCGCGCGCCCCGAGCCGACAAAATCCCGCTCCGCACCCAGGTCTCCCCGCCGCAAGGCAAACTCGACCACCGACCGCACCGAGGCCGAAACGACCGGTTTGGAAGACGCGGGCACAGTCAAGGCAGGCCAGGCTGGGGAGCAAGGCGGGCGAAGGCTTCAAGGCCTGCCCGCCGCGGGTTGCCAATGACGATCCGCAAACTGGAGGAACACCTGCCAGTCGGCAGCGGTCATGGAGTGACGCCCGGCGCGGATGTAGTAGGCGAGATGTCCGCCCACGAGCTGGTGCAGCGGCGGCATGGAGCTGTCCTCAATGCCCGTGGCTCCCAGCAGCTTATAGACCGGAGTGGCGGCACGGGCCATCTCAAACTGCCCCGCCGGATTGGACCACTGATCCTGCTCCGCGGCGGAAATCAGCAACGGCCGGGGAGCACACAGCGCCATCAACTCATGCTGGTCAACCGGCAGCCGTTCGGGCGATTCGTTGAACGCTTTGAAACGGGCGTTGAACCAGTGGGGAAACCGGTCATTGATTGCCTTGACGGATTCACCCACTTTGCCACGGCTGGGAGCGGTGCCGCCGCAGCCGGCCTGGTGCGGGAAGGCCATGGCGATGCGTTCATCGAACGCGGCGGCCAGCAAGGCTGTTTTGCCGTTGCGCGAGTGTCCCACCGCCGCGATGCGTTTCGGGTCCACATCCGGGTCCTTGACCAGGTAATCCACGCAACGATGAAATCCCCACGCCCACGCCGCAATCGTTCCCCGGTCCGCCGGGCGATTGGCGTTGGGGTCACCCCCCGCCAGCCAGGCATGGATTCCCTCGCTAACGTCGGGCCGGTCCGGGTCCACATCCCCGTGATAGAAGGTTGCAAAGCCGTACCCGCGCGAGATGATTTCCTCCAGCGGCCAGTTCCCGGCATCCGCTCCGCGCGCCGCGGCGGTCGGATGATTATTGGTCACGCCCGGGCAGCGGTCCGGCACCCACGACCGCGGCAGCGGCACGCGGTCATCCGCGGTCACGGCCTGGTTGCCACAGAAATTCATGACCAGGAACAAGGGAGCGGGCGCCGTCCGGCGGTTGGGAACCACCACCATCAGATCAATTTGCGGTCCGGCGCCCGGGCCGCACACCAGTCGCACCAGTTTGAGCGTGGCGCGGCCGTTCAAAAAGTCGTGGTGCTCGCCCAGGAGACTGGCCTTGAACTGCGCCGGGCGCGGCGGCAGGGAACCGTAAACGTAGTGTTCGAAGAGCCGTTTCAGTTCGGGGCGCCGGATCTCATTCCATTGCCGGGCGGTGGTCACCGGCTGCCCGGCCAGGGTGACCAACGGGTCGGGCAGCCCCGCCGTGGCCGCAAGGGCTTGGGGCTCGGGCAGCGCCGCCGGCGGCGGCGCGGTGGCACAGCCTGTCCACAGCATTATGAGGCCCGCGAGGCCGAAGGCCGGGTGCAGAGTGAAAGCTGGGGCGCAACGAGGAGGGCTCGATTTGCTCCGCGCAAGGGTCGAGGGTTCGGTCAACATGGCGGGGAGCATAGCGCAACCCCCCTGCCTTGGCACCTGTTTCTCGCGGCGTTAAATCAGTCCGGCCGTTTCCGGCCAACCGCACATCAGGTTGAGGCTCTGGACCGCCTGGCCGCTGGCGCCCTTGACCAGGTTGTCTTCCGCGCTCATCACGATCAGCCGGCCCGTGCGCGGGTCCACCCGCCACGCCAGCTCGAGCACATTCGTGCCGACCACGTTCTTGGTGTCCGGAAGCGCCTTGCCTTCAAGCAAGCGCACGAACGGTTCGCCGGCGTAAGCATCCTGGTAACACCGGGCGACGCGTTCGTTGAGCCGGGTGGCAAAATCCGGCGCCGTGCGATCGGCGCCGTTTTTGGCGGGGGTTGCGTAGATCGTGGTCAGAATGCCGCGGTTTACGGGGATCAGGTGCGGCGTGAATTGCAGGATGACCTTCCGGCCGGCCGCCTCCGACAGTTCCTGTTCGATTTCCGACAGGTGCCGGTGCTTGGGCAGGCCGTAGGGCCGCATGCTTTCGTTGCACTCCACGAAAAGATAATCCAGCTCCGCCTTGCGTCCCGCCCCGCTCACGCCGCTGAGCGAGTCGGCAATGAGGCCCTCGGGCTCGATCAGACGCGCCTTCAGCAGGGGAATCAGCGGCAGCAAGATGCTGGTCGGGTAACAACCGGGCGAGGCCACCAGCGAGGCGGTCCGAATTTGATCGCGATAGACTTCCGGCAAACCATAAACCGCCCGCGGCAACAGGCCGGGCGCGGGATGGTCATGCGCGTAAAACTCCTGGTACACCGCCGGGTCATGAACCCGGAAATCGGCGCTCAGGTCAATGACCTGGCAGCCGCCCTCCAGCAGCGGCACCGCGTACTCGGCCGCCACGCCGTGAGGCAGTGCCAGAAACACCACCTGCGCCTCCCGCGCCAGCCTTTCGGCGTTCGGCTCGCTGAAACCCAGCGCCCGGGCGCGCGGATGATGCGCGAACCGGGGAAAAACGCGGGCCAGCGGCTGGCCGGCATACTGGCGCGAGGTGACGGCGGTCAACTCGGCGAAGGGATGGGACAACAGCAGGCGCACCAGTTCCTCGCCGGAATAGCCCGAGGCGCCAACAATCGCGACTTTCTTGGAGTTCATAAGGAGGGTGAAGATGAAGAAACAGATGGCAAAACGCCCCGCCAGCGCGAGGGCCGGCGGGGCGCAAATAAAACGGCCAGCGGTTTAACGCTTGCTGTACTGGAACCGCTTCCGCGCGCCGGGCTGCCCGTACTTCTTGCGTTCCTTCATGCGCGGGTCGCGGGTCAGCAACCCTTCGGCTTTGAGAATCGGACGCAGGTTGGCGTCCACGGTGATGAGCGCGCGCGCCAGGCCGTGGCGAACCGCGCCCGCCTGACCGCTCGGACCGCCGCCCCGCACATTGACATGGGCGTCAAACTTGTCCGCCGTGCCGGTCACGGCCAGCGGCTGCATGACGGTGCCCCGCAAGTTTTCCAGGGGGAAATAATTCTCGAGCGGGCGCCCGTTGATGACAATCTTGCCGGTGCCGGCAGCGAGTCGCACCCGCGCGACCGACGTCTTGCGCCGGCCGGTGCCAAGGTGCTGCGGAATTTTCGGTTCGGGAATCTTGATGTCAGACATGTCGTGTAAAAAGTTGGTCAATCCTCACCGTTACCGGGCCGGCGCGATGACATCCGGCTGCTGCGCCGCATGGGGATGCTGGTCGCCCCGGTAAACTTTCAACTTGGTCATCAGGACGCGGCCGAGGCGGTTTCGGGGCACCATCCCGCGAACCGCGCGGGTGATCAGTTTCTCTGGCTGGCGGGCGCGCAGTTCGGCAACGGAGGTGTACTTTTCTCCGCCTTTCCACCCCGAGTAGGTCATATACTTCTTGGCGGTTTCCTTCTTGCCGGTCAACCGCACCTTCTCGGCATTGATCACCACCACAAAATCACCAGCGTCGAGGTGAGGGGTAAACACGGGCTTGTTCTTCCCGCGCAAAATGTCGGCCACCTGGACGGCCAGGCGTCCCAGGACCACGCCACTGGCATCAATCACATGCCACTTGCGCTGGTCCGGATTTACTTTCGGCAAATGTGTTTTCATCTCAAAATCCCGATCAAAAGAGGGGAAAAGCTACCAAAGAAGCCGGCCAAGTCAACAGGGTTTTCCCGAAATTTTTCGGCCTGTTTTGGTCTCGCGGCTGCCCGCCACCAGGCGCCGGCAGTCGGCGCAAAGAAAGCGTTTGCCATCGAAAAAGGTCATGAACGGCATGAACAGCTCCTTGCACCGGTCGCAGGTCTCATAAATCTCGGCCAGGGGCACCGGTTCGGCCCGCAGCACCAGCCCGTGCACCGTCTGAATTTCGCGCAATTGCTCCGCAACCTGGTCGGCGCGAAAATCAAAGATCAGGGCGCGGGAACGGTCCGGGGTAAACCGAAGGCCGTCCGGGGCCGCGGTCAAATAGTTACCCTCGGGATTCAGGATGAAAACCTTGACATCCGTCGGATCGTTGCGTCTGTGGCCAATTCGCGGCATCTGCCGTTCCAAACCCTAAAATGCCTGATTTCCGCCGGCTTACAAGGGCCTTTGCAGCGAAGCCAGCACGCGGGCTTTGCGTCTTTCCAAGAGTTGAGGCATAATCTAGTTTTAAACCCATGGCAAAGCCTGCCGCCCCAATCAAGACGTTTGGCCCCGCCCAGTTCCTCAACCGGGAGCTGAGCTGGCTGGAATTCAACCAGCGCGTGCTGGACGAGGCCTTGGATGGAAGCAATCCCTTGCTCGAGCGGCTGAAGTTCTTCTGCATTGTCAGCTCGAACCTGGACGAGTTCTTTGAAGTGCGCGTCGCCGGGATCAAGCAGCAGATCGAAAGCGAGGTGGTGGAGCGCAGCCTGGACGGACGGACAGCCAGCGAGACCTTTCGCGCGATCACCCAGCGGGTGCGGGAGATGGTGGCCGACGCCTACGCCTGCTGGCGGGACCAGTTGCATCCCTCCCTCGCACGCAATGGCATCCGCGTGCTCTTCATGGAGGAGCTGGACACGGCCGACCTGGCCTGGCTTCAGGAATATTACCGCACCCAGGTCCGGCCCGTGCTCACGCCCCTGGCGATTGATCCGGCCCATCCGTTTCCGCAACTGCTGAACAAATCGCTGAATCTCATTGTGCGTCTGGAACTGGACAAGGAGCAGGAGACGCACAAGCACCTGGCGGTGGTCCAAATCCCGCGGATTCTGCCGCGGCTGATCCGCCTGCCGCGAAGCGATGGCCGGCGCGATTACGTTTATCTGAGCCGGCTGATCGGCCATTTCCTCGGGGACCTGTTTCCCGGCGCGCGCTTGTTGGGCTGGTGGCCGTTTCGAGTGACCCGCAACAGCGAACTGTACATTGACGAGGAGGAAACCGCCAACCTGCTGAAGGCGGTGGAAAACGAGCTCCATAATCGGCGCAAGGGCGACGCCGTGCGATTGGAGGTGGAGGATCGCTGCCCCTCGGTCATCCGGCAGGCCTTGTTGAGCACGCTCCACCTCACCGAGGAGGATGAGTACCTGATTGACGGGCCGCTCAACCCCACGCGGCTGATGATCCTTTACGAGGGCGATCACTCCCCCGAGCTGCGGGACCCGCCTTTTGTAGCCCCCGTGGCCGCGCCGCTCCGGGACCAGCCCGACCTGTTCGCCGCCATCCGCGAGCGGGATATTCTCCTGCATCATCCGTACGAGAATTTCAGCAGCGTGGTGGATTTTCTGGAGCAGGCCGCCGCCGACCCGGACGTGCTGGCGATCAAACAAACCCTGTATCGGACGGGGGGCGATCCGCGCATCGTCGGTGCACTGGAGGCGGCCGTGCGGCACGGCAAACAGGTGACCGCGGTCGTCGAGTTGCGCGCCCGGTTCGACGAGGCCAACAACATCCAGTGGGCGCGTCAGCTCGAAGAATCCGGTGTCCATGTGGTCTATGGCCTGGTGGGTTACAAAATTCACGCCAAGGCCTGCCTGGTGGTTCGCCGCGAGGGCCATCAAATCCGCCGTTATGTCCACCTGGCCACCGGCAACTATAATCCCAACACCGCCCGGCTTTACACCGACCTGAGCTTTTTCACCTGCCGGCCGGATTTTGGCGAGGATGCCACCAACTTCTTCAATTTGCTGACCGGGATCTGTCAGTTCCAAGGCATGAAGAAATGGATCGTGGCCCCCTTCGATTTCCACTCCTGGCTGTTGGGCCGCATCGAACGCGAGCGGGAAAATGCCCGGCAGGGCTTGCCCGCGAAAATCATGGCCAAGATTAACTCCCTGGCTGAACGCGAAATCATCGAGGCCCTGTACCGCGCCTCGCAGGCAGGCGTGATTATTGATTTGACGGTGCGCGGCATCTGCTGCCTCCGGCCGGGGGTGAAGGGACTCAGTGAAACGATCACGGTGCGAAGCATTGTGGACCGCTTTCTCGAACACAGCCGCATCTATTACTTTGAAAATGCCTGCCAGCCCGAGGTCTTCCTCGCCAGCGCCGACTGGCTGCCCCGCAACTGTTTTCGGCGCATCGAGCTTGCTTTCCCAATCGAAGACGGCGTGTTGCGGGAACGTTTGATCAGCGAAATCCTGGCCACGACGATGGCCGACAACACCAAGGCCCGCCTGCTGCAGCCGGACGGCTCGTATCGCCGCGCCCATCGCGCCCCCGAGGAGCCGGTGCGTCGCAGCCAGTTTGATTTCATTGCTCTGGCCACCGGCGCCACCCCGGCGCGGCAGGCTAAAACGGCCAAAACCCGCTACCCGAAGGTCAAGTTGGCTCCGTCGCCCTTTGGCCCCCCATCGCGTGCCCAGTAAGGCGGGGCGTCCCGCGAGCGGACCGGCTGGATTTGTTTGGCGGCGGGCAATTAATTTTAAGCTTGGAACGACTTATGAAACTTTATTTGCTTCGGCATGGAATTGCCGCCGATCTGGGAGCGGCAGGCTGCTCACGCGATGCGGATCGTCCGTTGACCCCCAAGGGAAAGCGCCGGGTCCGGGCCATTGCGGCGGCGCTAAAACGCCTCGGGGTCGAGCCCGGCCTGATCCTCACCAGCCCGTACTTAAGGGCGCGGCAGACGGCCGAAATCGTGGCGGAAATCCTCCGAGCCAAAGGGCGGCTGAGACTTTGCAGCCACCTGATCCCCAGCGGCGACGCCCGCCATCTGATCGAGTTCATTCAGCAGGAAGAACCGGAAGCCGACGGCGTGCTTCTGGTTGGGCACGAGCCTTATCTGAGCTCGTTAGCGAGTTTATTGGTGAGCGGCAATTCTTCCTCTTCGCTGACCCTCAAGAAGGGGGGTGTTTGCCTGCTGAACGTCCGGGAACTAACCCCTGGGCGTTGTGCCACGCTGGAGTGGCTGCTCACCCCGCGACAAATGCGATTAATCGCGGCGTGATGGCCCGCGGAATCAGGCCCTCCTTCGCCACTCTTCCGCCTTTTGCCGAGCCCGCGCTGGAGTCAGTGACCAGCCTTGGCGCGGCCAGCCGAAAACCAGCCAGATAGCGCCCGCAACAATCCAAAGCGCCAGGGGGCCAGGCTCCGGCACCGGAACGGGAACCGGCGCGCCGGCGAAAAGCCAGCCGCTGGAGGATTCGGCGCCGATCCGCTGCACGTGGGCCGCGGCATACAAAGGCAGCCCCGCCGAACCAACCGGAGTGCTGAGAAATGCAAAGTCGGTCGGAGCCAGGCCTGGCACGCCGTAAAACTCGCAAACAAAGTGATCCCCCGCAGTGAACCGCGTCTCCACTCCTCCCCCCTTCGCAAATTGGAGTTTGAGGTCATAACGACCGTCGCCCCCCGCTTTGAACCGATTCTCCCCCGTGGCGATTCGCGGCAGCAGAAATCCCCCGCTCCCCGGAAACAGGTCCACAGTCAGTTCAGTGGGGTCAAGGGCCGGGTTAAAATTAAAATACAGTTCGTTGATGTTCTCGGCCCCGCTCAGGTTCAAGGTCGTCACTGTCAGCCGAACCCGATCCTGCCCAACGCTTTCGAACCCGGCCGAAAACCAGGGCGGCTCAGCGGAAGGTGAGCTCCCACTAAAAGTGTCTCCGAACAAATAAACAAAATCACCTCCACGCAGCCCGGCTGGCAGCCAAAGAGCCGCCACCGCCAGCAAGGTTCCGGTCCAGTTTCCAATTCGCTTCAGTTTCATGGTTGCATTCCAATCGCTGTAACACTCCTTCTCGGAGCGGTGTTCTCTCAGGCTCAAATATAACAAATCCAGCAACTTAAGTGAATACAGTTCCGGGCCAACAATTACGGAATGGCCACCCGGGGATTCCCCGGGTCTTATCGGGTTAAGTACGGATATGAACCACTGGTTCCCTGTTCCTGGAATTCCGTGTTCCTTTGGTTCTTGTCCTGAGGCACGTACTGCTTGTCTCCATTCCAGACCGCCTTTTCCGCGAGTGGCCGTAACAAGGCAAATGTGGCCTGCGAACATCCCGGAAAGAACTCAACGGAGCGGACCGGTCGGAGAAAACTCTTTCCCAGGTCGGAAGTTGTCTCCGATAATCCCGGCTCCGTTATGAATCATGTGACGTTGACGGAAGTGGGCAGCAACGGCTTCAACCAATGGGTTCTGACAGCCCCCCGGCGCCAGGCGCTTCCGATCGCGGTTTATCCTGGTGTTGCGATGACCGGCGCGACCGTGCAGGAAATCGTGACCAAACCCGAGGCCCAGGTTGCCGCTCAACTGGCCCTGCACGCGCGTTACAAGACACCGGCGCTGCTTTCCGCCATGGACCTGAGCGCGGAGGCGGAAGCCTTTGGTTGCACGGTTCACATGTCGGCCACGGAGGTGCCGTCTGTCACCGGCCGGCTCATCACCAGTATGCAAGCGGCGCGCGAGCTGGCAGTGCCGGAGGCCGGGGCGGGCCGCACAGGGGTTTACCTCGAGACCGTTCGGCGGCTGCGAGCGGCCTCGGATGGCCGGCTGGTGCTGGGGGGATGTATCGGTCCCTTTTCGCTGGCGGCGCGATTGGTGGGGGTCAGTGAAGCCATGGAACTCACCTTGGCGGAACCGGAATTGATGGAGGTGCTGCTGGAAAAGAGCGCGGCGTTCCTTACGGCCTACTTGCAGGCTTTCAAAGCCGCGGGAGCCGATGGCGCCATCATGGCCGAACCCGCCGCGGGTCTGCTCTCGCCGCGAATGATGGCCGCGTTTTCGTCGAACTTCATTCGCCAGATCGGCGAGGCGGTCGGCGACGGCCGGTTTGCGCTGGTGCTTCACAATTGCGCGGCCAAGGCGCTGCACCTGCCCGCCGTGCTGCAAACCGGCCTGAAGACTTTCCACTTCGGGGCTCCGATGGACCTGTCGGTGGCCCTGGCGCAGGTGCCGCCGGAGGTGGTGGTTTGCGGGAATTTGGACCCGACGGGTGTGTTTGTTCAGTCCACCCCGACGGAAGTGGCCCGGCGGACGACGCAGGTTCTGGCCGCGCTGGCCGGGCATCGCAATTTCGTCATTTCCTCGGGCTGCGATGTGCCGCCCAACGCGCCGCTGGCCAATCTGGAGGCATTTTATGCCGCCGTGGAAACTGCGGGTTGATTGCCTGCGCTGGCGCGGCTATCCTACGCCCAGCTTGGAATGACGTATGGCCGGCAATTGCTCGCATGGTGACAAGAATCCTCCTATGAATGCTTCCACACTCTCCCGACGCCAGTTCCTGGAACGGTCCACCCTGGCCGCCGCCACAGTGCTGCTCGGCGGCTGCAGCGGGTTGAAGCCCCAGGCGGCCCGGCGCACCGCCACCGATCAGGTTGCCCTCGGCAACACGGGCCTGAAGATCTGCCGGCTCGGCATGGGCACGGGAAGCAACAGCGGCCAGGTCCAACGCGCTCTGGGTCGTGAAGGATTTCGGGACCTGGTTCATTACGCGTATGACCAGGGCATCACCTACTTTGATTGCGCGCAAAGCTACCGCACCTTCGAGTGGATCGGCCATGCCATGAAGGGGCTGCCGCGCGAGCGCCTGTTCATTCAGTCCAAGATTCCCGGGCAGCCCGAGAATGTGCTGGAAGCCATAGACAGGCATCGCCTTGCCTTTGACACGGATTACGTGGACAGCATGCTCATTCATTGCATGGTCAAAGAGGGCTGGACCGACGATTTCCGCCGGGTGATGGATGCTTTCGACGAGGCCAAGCAGAAGAAATGGATTCTTTCCAAGGGCGTGTCCTGTCACAGCCTCCCCGCGTTGCACGCGGCCACGGCCTCGCCGTGGACGGAGGTGCATCTGGTGCGCATCAACCCGCAGGCCAAACACATTGACGGCCCGGAACAAACCTGGAACAAACCGGGAGACAACCTGGAGCCGGTGCTGGCCGAGCTGAAAACCATGCGCGCCAAAGGCCGCGGCATCATCGGCATGAAGATCATCGGCAACGGCGATTTCACCAACCCCGCCGACCGCGAACGCTCGATTCGTTTCGCCCTGTCCCGGCCGGAAGTTGACTCGATCGTCATCGGCTTCAAGGACCGCGCCGAGATAGACGAAGCCATCGAGCGCATGAATCGCGCCCTGGCGGAAACCGCCTGAGGCGGGCCAAACCCGCCGAGGTGGAGCGAGCCCGGGCGGGCAGGTGCGGCCGCGCCGGGATGCCCCCGGCCAACCGGAGTCTTAGCGTGAGCGGGACGAAGGGACGGGCTTGATCAGGGCCAGGAATCCGGCACAAATCACCAGGCTGGCCGCAGCCGCTTGAAACAACAGGCGGACGTTGAATTCGGCATCACGGAGGGCGCCGCCGGCGTAAATGGTCAATCCGCCGATCACGCAACTGCAAAGGTTAAGAATCCCGTAGCCCGTCGCGCGGTAACGGGGGTCCGCGACCAGGCAGAGAATCGGCATCATGTTCGAGTCGGCGAATGCGCGGCCCACACCGTAAAGGACCAGGCCGCCAATCGCCAGCGGCAGCAGGCTGGTCACCGACGCCAGAAAGATCGCGGGGGCGGCCAGACAAAACCCGATGGCCGGGACGAACAGGCGTCCCCGCTCGTTGCGGCGACTCCAGCGGTCCGCCCACGCGCCGCCGATCAACACTCCCAGCAACGACGCCCCCTGAAGGTAGCCCGTGGCCGACAAACCCGCAGCGCCCTGGCTCAGTTGAAAGCGTTCCCCCAGGTAGGTGGGCAGCCAGCCCACCAAGGCCCAGCCCACCAGCCCGTTCAACCCCCAAAACGCCAGCGCCAGAATGAACGCGCTTCGGCTGAACAAGCTCACCCACGCGTCCTGGAACCGAACCGGATCGGTCATCCCGCCACCGTGGTTGTCCGCGACGTTTTCACGCGGCGCCTCGCGCAGGAGCAGGATGAGAACCACGGCATACGCCACCCCAATCATCCCAAACAAAGTGAATGCGTAGCTCCAGTCGTGCCGACCCGCCAGCCAGCCGCCCAGCCCGCCCAGCCCGGCGCCCACCATAACGCCCGTCATGTGAACGCCGGTGGCCAGCGAGCGGGTGGAGCCCCGATGATAATCCATGATCAACGCCAGCGCGGCAGGCAGATAGCACGCTTCGCTAACCCCCATGAGCGCCCGCGCCAGAAGCAGTTGGTTGAAGGTCTGGGCATGGCCGGTCAGCCAGGTGATGGCCGACCACACGAACAGGCTGCCCAGCACCACCCGGCTGCGGCTGAACCGGTCCGCAAGGTAGCCCCCCAACGGACTCAACAAGGCGTAAACCCAGAGAAAAACCGAGGTCAGCAGGCCAAATTGCGCGTCCGTCATGGGAATGGCGTCCACCAGCGAGGCGCGCATGGTGGTGATCATCACGCGATCCAGATAATTCAGACATGCAACAAACCACAGCAGTCCCACCGCCAGCCACGCACGCTCCATGGGACTCAAAGACGCGATCATAACCTCCTCGATCGTTCGTCCCCCTCCCGCCCGCATCCGGGAGGCGACGTTCGGCCGCTTTGCCACCTGACATGGAAATCAAGGCTGATTTGCACGCGCGTTTTGGGCTCTGGATTACACCCTGAGAAACAGGCAGACAGGACGTCCTGTCAAGAAAAACGTGCCTTGGGGGCTTCTTCGCCCGCCGCGGTCAATACAGCCCTTTGACGCGGTAATAGCCCTGGCTGGCGCCCCCGGTGGTCGTGGTGAAACGGAATCGGCTGTTGGCAACCACGGTTTGGAATGTCGCCGAAGTGTCCTTTGCCCATGCTCCG
>JARKQH010000364.1 GCA_029974925.1 Verrucomicrobiota bacterium | reverse complement strand
GGCGTCACCGAACCGTTCCGCCAGGCGCGCTCCCTTGGCTTTGCCGCGCAGGTTGTGGCGCCCGTCGCTCGCCAGCACTTCGGTAAACAGGCCCAGATGGTCCGCCACCGCGCCGGCCAGGCGGACATCCGAGGCCGTCACAAGGTACAAGTCCCGTCCGGCGGCCTTTTGCTGCCGGAGCCATTGCAGGAACTCGGCGTGATAGGGCAGCGCCGCCACATCCAATTGCACGCGCCGGGCCAGCTCCGCCTTCAAATGCGCCCGGCCACGCATCCACCAGACTACGACTGCCACCAGATACAACGGGTTTCGAGCCAGCAACCGCACCAGCGATTCCCAGAGCACATCCGTCCGAATCAAGGTGCCGTCCAAGTCCACACACAGCGGCGGGGCTGCCTGGGACTGCTGAGCGGCGGCTTGGGGCGTGGAAGCCATTTTTCGACGCAATTTAACAATTTGCGGCAAGGAAACAAGCCAGCAGCTTTGCCGTTTGGCTGGAGCCGCCCCCTTTGGTGCCACCAGAAAAGGCAATCCATCAGGGGCAACGGACGGCCGCAATGGGGGGACGTTGTTGACCAATCCCTGGGTTTTGAGTTGGGGGCCGCTGTCATCTCCCCAAGGCTTCCCTGGTTCCGTTTCGGCGGCTGCGCTGGCTTGTTTTTGAGGGCCAGAACCGTGGCAGTCTGTTGCAAGCGCCGCTTGAGATTTGGCACCCATGGGTTATGGTGAGGCGTTGACGTCAAACGTGAACCACCAAACGGAGTATCCTATGCACATCGCTAAACAATTGGCCATCTTCCTTGATAATCGCCCCGGAACTCTCGCCCGCGTTGCCGACGCTCTGGCCGAAGCCAAAATCAACATTTACGCCGTGTCCACCAGCGACACGGTGGACCACAGCGTCATCCGCCTGGTGGTGAGTGATTACCGCAAGGCGCTTCACGTATTTGAAAGCCATGGCACGCTCGTCGTGGAAGACGATGTGCTGGTCGTCGAGGGGACCAACAAGCCCGGCGAGCTGGCCCGGATCGCCCATGCCCTGGCTCGCGCCAAAATCAACATCGAGTACTGCTACTGTGCCACGCCGCCGGACGCCCGGAAAGGACTCCTCATCCTCCGGGTTGCCAACCCCACCCAGGCGCTCAAAGTCTTGAACAGCCTTGACTGACCTCCGTCCGCCGGGCGATGGCGCACCCCCTGCTTTACGAGGTCAATACGCGTTGCTGGCTGCGCGAGCTCTCAGACCGCTGCGGCACGCCATTGAACCTGGGCACGGTGCCGGACTCGGAACTGGCGGCGTGGGCTGATTACGGCTTCACCCACGTCTGGCTCATGGGGGTCTGGACCACTGGCGAACGCGCGCGTCGGGAGGCGTTGACCTCGGCCAGCCTGCGGGAAGAGACGCGTCAACTCCTGCCCGATTGGCGTGAGACCGACTTGGGCGGGTCGCCGTACGCCATCGCCGGCTACTCCGTTTCGGAGGCCCTTGGTGGGGACCGGGCGCTGGAGGTTTTCAGGGCCAGGCTCCACAACCGGGGGCTCAAGCTGGTGCTGGACTTTGTCCCCAACCACCTCGGGCTGGATCATCCCTGGGTGGTCCAACACCCCGAGTTGTTCGTGAGCAGCCCGATTCAAATGCCCGGCACTTTTGCCGCGGACGGCCCGGGCGGGCGGCGCTGGCTTGCCCATGGCCGCGACCCGTATTTCCCGCCATGGACCGACACCGTGCAACTGGACTATCGGCACGGCGAAACGCGCCTCAGAATGATCGAACAGCTCCGCACGGTGGCGGAGCGCTGCGACGGAGTACGTTGCGACATGGCCATGTTGATCCTCGACGACGTTTTTCGCCGCACGTGGGCGCATTTGCCGCCGTCCGGGGAGGCCGCCGAGGGCGAGTTCTGGAAAGACGCGATTGCCGGGATTCGCCGAAGCCATGGGGACTTCCTGTTTCTGGCCGAGGCGTACTGGGGTCTGGAGAGCGCCCTCCTGTCGCTCGGCTTTGACCATGCCTACGACAAGTCCCTTTACGATCTGCTGGTGGCCGGGGATGCCGCCGCGGTGCGGCGGCATCTTTCCACCCAGCCTTGGGACCGCGTGTGCGCCGGCGCGCACTTTCTCGAAAACCATGACGAGCCCCGCATTGCCTCGCGTCTTGCGTTGCCCGCACACCGCGCCGCCGCCTGGCTGGTTCTGGCCCTCCCGGGATTGCGCCTCCTTCACGACGGGCAGCTCATCGGCGCCCGCCGCCGCATCCCTGTCCAACTCGTGCGTCGTCCTGCTGAACCTCCTGACCCGGCAGTCTCCGCCCTGTATCGGGAAATCCTGAGCCTCCTCCCGCGGACTGCCGTCGGCCGGGGCGTACCGGCGCTGTTGAAGCCCGTGGAAAGGCGCGGCGGCGCGAGGCCGGCCCCTGGGGTTGTGCTGATCCAATGGGAGCTGCGGCCGGGCGAGGGCGATTGGGTTGCCATCAACGGCGCCACCGATTCCGCGGAAGTGTCCCTTCCCCTCGATCCGGCCATGTTCGGCCCGGGTGCGCGATTTACCGACCTGCTGGGCGCCCCAGCCCCGCCGCACAGGACCGAGAGCGGTCTCCGGTTCGAGCTTTCCGGCCACGAGGTGCGCGTGATTCGTTACGCTGCATGCCAGGACTGACGGTTCCACGAAGGGTGATGCGAAGCCACATGGGAAAAGGACTTGCCTTGACTATGAATTCGGCCAAGCTGCGGTTCAATATTGTATGCACTTTGCCGCGCCCTTGCCGTTCTCCCGCAATCGGGAAGAGGTGCTTTTCCGTGGAGTGGGCTCATGACTCTCCGTCGCTCTCCCATCCCGCCGCGCACCAAGGATTCGCCGGAGCCGGGTTTGTCCCCGGCCCTGCGCGCGGCCGCTGGGGTTCCCGCCGTCGTTTGCCTTTTTCTGTGGGTTCTGGTGCGGGCGCCGACCCTTCCGGCGCAGGATTGGCCCTGTTGGCTGGGCCCCGGCCGCAACGGAACGGTGAGCGGGTTTGACGCCCCGGCTGACTGGCCGGACTCCCTCACGGAAAACTGGCATCGGAAAATCGGGTTGGGCGAGAGCACGCCGGCCCTGGTGGGCGACCGGTTGTATGTGTTCGCGCGCGAGGAAAACGAGGAGGTGATTCTCGCGCTCAACGCCCGCGACGGCGCCCCCCTCTGGCGCCACTCGTATCCGGCGGTCGCGGTGACTGGTCCGGCCGAGCCGTATCCCGGGCCGCGCAGTTCACCGGCGGTTGCCGGCGGCAAGGTCATCGCCCTCGGTGTTGGCGGGGTGGTGACCTGCCTGGATGCAGCCCGCGGCGAGCTGGTCTGGAGAAGGGACGACTTCACCAACGCCCTGCCGAGATTCTTTACCTCCGCTTCTCCGCTGGTGGCAGAGGGACTGTGCATCCTCCACCTTGGCGGGCCGGGGGAAGGATGCGTTGTCGCCCTGGCCTTGGACACAGGGCGGAGCCGGTGGACCTGGCCGGGGGAGGGCCCCGCTTACGCCTCCGCCGTTCTGTTGACGCTTGCCGATTCCAAACAGGTGGTGTTGCTGACGGAAAAAAGCCTCGTCGGTCTGGACTTTTGCACCGGCCGATTGCTTTGACGCATCCCCACTCCCCTCAAGCCCGGCTACTGGAATTCCGCAACCCCGCTGGTCGAGGGGCAGACCGTCTATTATACGGGTCAGGGCACCGGCACCCGCGCCATCCGGGTCGAGGCAACGGGGGAAGGCGTTGCGGTGCGTGAACTGTGGCACAATGACCGTCTCGGCACGGTGTATAACACCCCGGTGGTTTGGAAAGGTCGGCTGTTCGGCCTTTCGGACCGCGGGCAATACTTCTGCCTGGACGCGCGGACGGGGAAGACGATGTGGGTGAGCACGAACCGCGTCAGCAACTTCGGCACGCTGCTCCGCACGGGCAACCTGCTGGTCAGCCTGACGGAGAAGGCCGGCCTGGTTTGCATCAAACCCTCGCGGGAGAGGTTCGAAGAGGAGGCGCGCTTTTCGGTAGGGGACCCCCCTTTTTACGCCTTCCCGCTGCTGTCCGGAAACCGGATTTTCATCCGCAACCGTCATTCCCTGACCCTTTGGACCGTGAAGTCGGATTCCTTTTGATGCATGCCGGCCCGGCCCTTTCTGCGGGCTGCCACGCCAAGGGGCGGTCAACTCGCGGAGTGGTCTTTCTGGAAAGGGGACGGGCGTCAGGCCAGGCGGCGGCGAAAGACCCAGTTTGCCGCCGTCAGCGTCAGCGCGGCGATGACCAGCAGGGGCCAGAGGCTTTGGAACAAGACGCCCGGCGCGGCGTCCTTGAGAAAGACTCCCTTCACAATCACGATGAAATGTTGCAGGGGGTTGAACCAATCCACCCGCTGCAGCCACACCGGCATGTTTTCGACGGGGGCGGGGAAGCCGGAGAGGAGCACGGCGGGAACCATGAAGCTGAACGTGCCGAGAAAGGCCTGCTGCTGGGTGGCGCAGACCGACGACACCAGCAGACCGAAGCCGGCAACCGCCAGGATGTAGAAGACCATGCTGCCGTAAAGGAGTGGCAGCGAGCCGGCAAACGGAATGCCATAGACCCAAATGCCGGCGGTGAGAATGATGGTGGCTTGGAACATCGCCACCAAAATTGCCGGCACGGTTTTGCCCACCATGATCATCCCCGGAGTCAGCGGCGAAACCAGCAGTTGGTCGAACGTGCCCTGCTCACGCTCGCGGGCCACCGAGAGGGAAGTTACCACGAGGGTGCTGATCGTGGTGATGATGGCCACCAGGCTGGGAATGATGTGGCGCACGAAATCCAGGTTCGGATTGAACCAATGGCGCACGACGAGCTCGGGGGCGGGAGCCGGGCGTTGGCCGGCAAGCCAGGTGTTTACCATTTGGCGGATGTAACCCAGCGCGATCTGGCCGCTGTTCGAGCGGCGTCCGTCCAGAATCACCTGCAGCGACGCGGCTTTCCCGGCTGCCAGTGAGCGCGAAAAATCCGGCGGGAACCGCACCACCAGCAAGGCCCGCTGCCGGTCCAGGGCGTCCGCCAGCTCGCGTTCACCCTCCAGCCGCAGCAGCCGCGTGAAGGCCTGGGCTTGAGAAAACCGCTGGATCAACTCGAAGGACTCTGGCCCGGCATCCTCGTTGAGCACCGCCAGCGTGTTGTTCTTGACCTCGAGCGTGGCGGCGAACGGAAACACGGCCAACTGCATCAAGACGGGCCCCACCAGCAACAGCCGGCCCTGCTTGTCCCGCAACAGCGCCTGCAGCTCCTTGCGCACCAGACTGAATATCCGATGAACCATGGCGCCTTACTCCAGATTGCGGCGCGTCTTCAGCGCCGTCAGGCCGATGAAAAACACCGACGCCGCCAGCAGGAAGATCATGCTCTGCCCCAAGACCGGCCAGATTTCCCCCGCCTGGAACAGCGTCTGAATCGCGGTAACGAAATACCGGGCGGGGATCAGGTAAGTCACGCCGCGAATCACGGGCGGCATGCTGCGGATTTCATAAATGAAACCTGAGAGAATGAGCGCGGGCAGGAAGGCGGCATTGAGCGCGGCCATGGCGGCATTGAACTGGTTCCGCGTGACGGTCGAAAGGAGGAGCCCCAGTCCCAGGCTGCTTCCCAAAAACAGCGTGCCCACCAGCCACAGCACCAGCCACGATCCCCGGAAGGGCACGTTCAGCCAGAAAACGGACACGGCGACGCAAATCAACATGGCGGCTGTTCCCAGCGCGTAATAGGGCAGCAGTTTGCTCCACAACAATTCCGCCCGCGTTACCCGCGACGCCAGCAACGCTTCCATGGTGCCGCGTTCCCACTCGCGCGCCACGACCAGGGAGGTCAACAGCGCGCCAATAACGGTCATGATGATGGTGATCGAGCCTGGGATCAGGTAGTTCCGGCTTTCGGCCGAAGGATTGAACCAAAAACGCGGTTCCAGGTTGACGCTCCGGCCGGCCGGCGGTTCCCCCCGGCGCTCGCCCCGGTGTTCCTGCCAGCCCTGCCACGCGCCGCGAACGTAGTTCTCGACAAAGCTGGCCGTGTTCGGCTCGGCGCCGTCGGTCACGACCATGAGCGGTGCCGCATTGCCCGCCCGCTTCAGGTTTTCGGAAAAATCAGGCGGAATGATTACAAAGCCGCGCACCCGGCCGCGCGTGAGGGCGTGGCCGGCCTCCCTTCGGGTTTCCGCCGGGATTACGCGGAGGTAAGGCGATCCGGCGAGGCTGGCCGCAAAGTCGCGCGCCTCGGGCCCTTGATCTTCCATGACCAGACCGACGCGCAGCGCGGTCGAATCCAGGTTGATCCCGTAACCAAAGATGAACAACAGGACCACCGGGAGAACGAAGGCGATCAAGATGCTGCTTGGATCGCGCACGATCTGCAGCGATTCCTTGCGGCACAACGCCACCAGGCGCCGCAAGGAGCCGCGTCGCGAGGCCGGCCGGACGTCAGGGAGCGAAGAGCTTTCAGGGTTCATCGGTTATGCTCCCTTCGCCTGGGCCAGGTCCGGCGGGTTTGCCGCCTCCTGTTGCCGCACCAGGCCGACAAAGGCATCCTCCATGGACGGTTCGGGCTGGTCGGCGGTGGCGACCTGGCTTTTGAGTTGGTCGGGCGTGCCGGCGGCGATGACGCGCCCGCGGTAAACCAGGGCAATGCGGTCGCAATACTCCGCCTCGTCCATGAAATGGGTCGTGACGATGATCGTGACCTGCTTTTCAACCAGGCCGTTGATGTGCGTCCAGAATTCGCGCCGGGTGACGGGGTCCACTCCCGAGGTCGGCTCGTCCAGGAACAGGATGTCCGGCTCGTGCATGAGCGCGCACGCCAGCGCCAGGCGCTGTTTGTAGCCCAGGGGGAGGGAATCGGCCGGGGCGTCGAGGAGGGGCTCGAACTTGAACGCGGTGACCAGCCGCTCGACGGCCTCCCGCTGCAACCGGCCCCGCAGGCCGTAGGCTCCGGAGAAAAAGGCGAGGTTCTGTCCAACCGTCAAATTGCCATAGAGCGAAAACTTCTGCGCCATGTAACCGAGCTTCTGGCGCGCCCGGCCGGGGCTTTTCTTGAGGTCAATGCCCATCACCCGCGCGTCGCCCGAGGTCGGCGTCAGCAAACCGCAGAGCATCCGGAACGTGGTGGATTTTCCCGCCCCGTTGGGTCCCAGCAAGCCGAACACCTCGCCGCGCCGGACCTCGAAAGTCACCCGGTCCACCGCCGTGAAATCCCCGAACTTGCGCGTGAGGTCGCGTGCTTCCGCCACGATCTCCCGGTCGGCCGATGCCTGATGAGCGTGCCGCGCCAGGACCGATTCCCCGCCGGGACCGCCCCCCAGCGCATCCATGAAGGCATCCTCGAACCGGGGCGGCACCGGCGCCAGTCTGGCCGCCGGTCCGGCCCCGAGCGGCTGCAAATCCGGCGGCGCCTGGCCGGGGCGCAACACCAGGCGGACACTATGGCCCTGAATCACCCCATCCAGGATTTCGGGCCGGCAGAGCGCGCGGGTCAGAACCTGGCGGCGGTTGCCTGCGATGTCCCGAATCTGAAAGCAGCGGTCCCTCAGCCGGCCCGTCAGCGCCCCCGGCTCGCCCTCGAACAACAGCTCCCCTTCGTTCAGCAGCAGCACCTCCTGGCATAGCTCGGCTTCGTCCAGGTACGCGGTGCTCCAGACCACCGTGAGCCCGCCGGCCACCAACTCCCGCACCATCCGCCACAACTCCCGCCGCGAGATCGGGTCCACTCCCACTCCCGGCTCGTCCAGCAGCAGCACCTCGGGCTGGCCCAACAACGCGCACGCCAGCCCCAGTTTCTGCTTCATCCCTCCCGACAGCCTGCCGGCCAGCCGGCTGGTGAAACGGCTCAGGTCGGTGAAGGCCAGCAGGCGGTCAAATGATTCCTGCCGTTCCGGGCCGGTGACACCCCGCAGGTCCGCATGCAGCGCCAGGTTCTCGCCCACCGTCAAATCCTCATACAGCCCGAATTTCTGAGGCATGTAGCCGATGACCGGCGCGAGCCGGACGGCGTCTTTCGCCGGGTCCAGGCCCTTGACCGCCACCCGGCCCTCAGAAGGGGTCAACAGCCCGGCCATCAGCCTTAGCAAAGTGGTTTTCCCCGCCCCATCCGGACCGACCAGCCCGGTCACCCGCCCGGGGTGGATTGAAGCACTGATTCCGCCCAAGGCGGGCCGTTTCCCGCCGGGAAAGCTCTTGCCCAACCCTTCGAGTTGGATGACAGGCGCCGGCATTTCAAGGGGATTGCGTGTTCCGGAGCTTGACGGTCACCGGCATGCCCTGGCGCAAACCTTCGTCCGGATTCTCAACGACCACCCGCAGGCGATAGACCAGTGACGTGCGCAGCTC
>JARKQH010000359.1 GCA_029974925.1 Verrucomicrobiota bacterium | reverse complement strand
CAAAAAGGGGCGTCTTAAGGCTCGGATTCAGGCTTTTGACCCGGGGCATGCGCCGCCCAGTTGTTGTTATGTCACAGCCTTGGTCACGTTCCCGGTTGTTGTCAGCCCTCTTGAAGCAGTGGGCGGCGGCGCCAGCCACCGCAAGCCTGCTTCGGCCCAGTTGGTCAATGAGGTGGGAGTCCCATGATTCGCCGCCGGTATTCCAGGGGAGCCGCTTCGGACGCACTGCCTCGGCTTCCGAACCATCCCCGGCAACGGCGCGAAGCTGACAGTATCAATCCGGGAGGGCGACTCGTATCAGAGGGGGCAGTAAGATCCCACGAGCGGTTGCAGGCAGCCTGACGTGCACCAACCCATCCGAGAGACTGGTTGAGGCATGGGCAAAAGGGCAGGCCTTTTGGTTTCGAGGTATTCACAGCCGCCGACGCGAACGTCAGCCTTGCCCGTCGTCCGGGTGGCGCTACGGCGGGCCAACGAAGCCCGCCGCGCCCTTGTTCCGCTTCGCCAGCGTCCAGCGGCCGAGGCGGAACCAGGAACGCCGGCGGCTCACCGGGCGGACCGGCGTGGTGAAGATTTTTTCAAAAAACGCCACCACCCGCCTCAGATCAAAGCTCTCATTCGGCCGGTCCGCGTTCAAATACGGCTGGCGCATCACCTCCAAATACCGGTCGTCATCCCGGTCCAGCTCCAGGATGCGTTCGATCAGCGCCTCTTCGCTGGGAAAATCAAAGTAGTTGAGAAAACTGCGCGGGTTGAACTCCTCGTGGATGCGCGGGTTGCCCCAGTAGATGGGCACGGTGCGAGCCTTCATGGCCTCGTAGAGCTTCTCGGTGGTGTAGCCCGGGATCGAGGCGTTTTCGAAGGCGATGTTGAACTTGCAGGACCTCAGGAACTCCAGTTTCCCCGCCGGCCCTCCCGGAATCGGCCCCCCGATGTTGTTGAACGCCCGCCCCCCGCTGTCCACCCGTTTGTAGCGGGAAAGACGGTGGAAAAATTCGATGCGCTTTTGCGCCCGCCGGTTCCCGGCATTGCTGACCACGAAACCGCAGAAGCGGGTCTTGGCGGCCAGAATCTTCTCGAGGTCCTCGCCCTCCTTGCGAAGCGCCTCCGGCCCGCCATACAGCACATAATACGGGAGGCGCAGGTGCCGCGGGTCCTCCAGGTAATGGCAGGTGATCGCATAATCGCACTCGCGCCAGTCCGGCAGGTGCGATTCAATCCCAAAGTAGATTTTCACGCAGTCGTGCAGCCGGTGCAGGTGGCTCCCCGGATCGGAGTAAATCAGGAAATCCGGTTGGTCGGTCAGTTGAACGTCGAAACGGAGCTTGAGGAGGTTGAAAAAGAAATTGTCGTCCTTCCGATACCCGGGCCAGAAATCGCAAAAGTCCAGACGAACAACCGGTCGAACACCACTCATAGTCGCTTGCAGGGTAAAGCCTGGCGGGAGCGCAGCAAGTCCTCATAACACTGCTTGATGCGCGCGGCGCTCGCCCCGAGCGAGAAGTCGCGGTCCACCCGTTCCCATAACCGCCTCCGTTGGGCGGGGGGCAGGGGCGGGACCGCGGCCCAATGCCGGAGCGCGGCGGCAAGCGCTTCGACGTCGTCCGGCGGAACCAGAGTCCCGTAGTTGGCAACCGCGAACGCCTCGGGGATGCCGTCAAGGGCGGAAGCGATGGCGGGTTTGCCGCAAGCAAACGCTTCGAGCAGCACCATGCCCAGCGCTTCGGTGCCGACCTGCGGATGAACCAGGCAATCCAAGGCGTTCATGGCGGCGGGCATGTCGTGGCAATACGGAGTCAGCCAGGCTTTGTCCCCCAACCCAAGGGCCTGGATGTCGGCGCGCAGTTGCTCCGCCAGTCCGCCCCGGCCGATGATGAGGAAGCGGGCGCGAGGGATTTCAGTATGAATCCGCGCCGCAGCCCGGAGGAATTCGCGCTGGCCTTTCCCGCGCGGCGGCTCGTAGCCCCCCACCACTCCGAAAGCGTAATCGTCCGGCTTGAGCCCCCACTGCTGGCGCTGGGCCGCCGCGTCGAACGGCCGAAACCGCCCGGTGTCAATGCCCCCATGCAACACCCGAATCCGGGACAGGTCGCCGATCAGCGGCGGCCGCGCCCGCCGCTCGGCTTCGAGCGCGTCCGGTTCATAGACCCCCTCGCGCAGCACCCGGGCGGTGAAATGCGAAACCGCAATCAGAACGTCACACTGGCCCAGCAGAAATCGCCGGCTGAACCATGAACTCGGGCTTTTGGCCAGGTGCCGCGTCAGCACGATGCGCGGTCGGACCCCGGACAGGCGGGCGGCAAGGATGGTGGGCCAGATGTCGCGCCCGTGATGGCCGTGAACGATGGGAAAACGCTCCCGGCGCAAAAGCCTGGCCGCTGCCAGAATGAAGCCCAGCTTCAGCGGCCCCTCCGGCGGCGTGGGGCAAAAAGGCAGATGCAGATCGCGCGCGATTCGGGAGTATTCCCGCCCCTCCGGGCCGGCCAGCCGGGCCTCGACGCCAAGCTGTCCCAAGCCCTGCACCAGTTTGACGCACTGGTCGTCGGTGCCGCCGCCAGTCAGCAGCGAGTTCAGATGCAGCGCGCGCAAAGCCGGGCGCGCGGCGGAGGCTTCGACAGCGCTCATGAGGCGGAGGGGCTCAGGTATTGGTCCAACCCCCGGGCGCAACGGGTCGCCTTTTCACGAATCGCCCGTTCAAGCAAGTCGTCGTTGGCCGGCAGGCGCTCCCGCGGCGCCGGGGGATGCCACAGGTGAAAACAGAGCGCCCATCCCCGCGCATCGAATCGCTCGATGCCGCAGTTCATCAGGCGCACCGCCAGCTCCGAATCCTCCCGCCCCCAACCCTCGAACGCTTCGTTGTAGCCGTTGACGCGCAGCAAATCCTCGCGCCAGATGCCCAGGTTGCAACCCCGAATGCCCTCGAGGTCGCCCCGCCTCCGCAGGAGGGGGCGCGGCCAGCGAAAAGCGTGTTTGACCCCGCGAATCTGCCCGCGCCACATTGCCTGTCTCCGGTCGCACCGGAATTCGCCCCGGCCGAAATTCGCGGCGCCTTGCTCCTGCACGAGGGCGCGGTGGCCCTGAATGAACGCGCCGGGCCGGGCCAGCCGCCGGTGATCGGCCAGGAAGTCCGGATGCGGCACCGTGTCCCCATCCAGGAACACCACGTAAGGCTGGGTGGCGGCGGCGATCGCTTGGTTGAGAATGCGCGCCCGGCGAAAACCTTCGTGCGGTTGCCAGACATGGCGTGTGGTCAAGGTTTCCCGCCCGGCCCACTCCTGGAACACGGCCCGCGTTTCCCGCCCTGACCCGTCGTCCGCCACCAGCACTTCCTCGGGCCTGGAACGCTGGTTGGAAACGGCCCGCAATACCCGCGCCAGGTATTCCGGCTGATTGAAGGTATTGATGATCAGGCTCAGACCCGGTCTCGCGCTCATGGGCTTTGCGGGGGTTTTTCCTCCGCCTCACGCACCAGCGCATAGCGGGTCAGCGTTGAAAAGGAGCTCAGCGCGGCGATGTAGAAGCCCTGCCAGCCGTCCAGAAACCCCAGACGAAAAACATACGCCCGCAAAAATCGCCACGCCGGCCGAACCGCCAGTTCGAAAAAGCCGGCGGAACGCCCACTCGCCAGCCGCTGCTTCACCTGCTCGGCATGGTAGGGGACAATCTTGGCAATTTGCCGGGCAATGCTTTCGTTGCTCTCATGATGCAGGTCGGACGCAAGACGCCCGACGGTTCCATTGACCTTGAGCCGCGCGTGCGGGTCCTCGCCCGTCCAAGCGGCCGCCCCCCGCCGCCAGAGGCGGCAAACGCGGTCCGGATACCAGTCGCCGTGACGAATCCAGCGGCCGCAATAAAAGGTGCACCGGGGAAACTCGTAGGCGGCATGCTGCGGGCTGGGAGAGCTGACCACGGTGGCGAGTTCCGCCGCCAGCGCGGCCGGCACGACTTCGTCGGCATCCAGGTTCAGAATCCAAGGCAGGGTCGCCTTGTCCGCGGCGGAGTTCTTTTGCGCAATGAACCCGCGCCAGGGTTCGCGAAAAACCCGCGCGCCATGCTTCAGACAGATTTCTTCAGTCCCATCCCACGCGTCCTCATTCAGCACCACGATGATTTCACCGGCCCATTCCGCCACGCTTTCGAGGGCGCGGCCAATGCGGTGGGCTTCCGGACCCGAAATCAGGCATACCGAGACTGGCAGGCGCTTCTGCATCGTCAACGGCACGGGTTGCGGTAATCGGCTTTCCAGGTGCGTGTCATCTGAACGGGCTACTTTTAACGCAGAACGCGCGTCAGCCGCAAAATAATTGTGGAGCAACGGCCTCCGGCCCTCCGGCCGAGTTCGGCCTTATTCACTGCCATCCCCGCCCGCCGTCGGGCGGCTTCGCCCCGGGTTATTCCTCGATCCGACGCGCGACGAGCGAGATGCAGGGTTCCCGGCCCTCCCGGTTCGGGACCAAACAGCGGGGTTCGCACGCGCACGTGTATTGCACTTCAAACCCGAGGATTCGCAACATTTGTTTCAAGCACCCATCTGACAGCGCCCACCACGCCATGGTTTCCTGGTTTTCAACGCTGGGCATGAGCAAAGCCTCCGCCCGCTCGGCATGATAACTCTGGTTGGTGAGGATGAGATGGGAACGGCAAAGGCGGGCGACATTGTGCAGCGCGTGGAACGGATCGCGCAAGTGGCCGATGATCATCCCCATCATCGCCACATCAAAAGGTCCCAGCGCCTCGGGCAAATGATAAATATTGCCATAGAACACCCTGGCCCGGGAGCCCAGCCGCTCGTGGGCCAGCCAGTACCCCTTCCTGAGCCTGCGATGCCCGGCGGTCAACCGCTCGGCCACGCGGGCTGGCTCCCGCCGAACCACCCGCTGGGGCACCAAGTCCCACTGCTCCCCTTCCGCCATGTCGAAGGAAACCACCTCCGCCCCGCGTTTCTCCATTTCAAAGGTCAGGTAGCCGGATGCGGTCCCCACATCCAAAACGCGCTTCCCCTTGAAATCAAACCGTCCCAGGTAGTCGTTGATGACGTCGCGCAAATCCCACTGTCCGCCAACCACCCCCAGGCCAGGCAGCTCCATGCGATGGTAAAAGGCGCACTCGGAGGGGTCTTCCACCCGCAGGGGTTCCGCGTATTGAATCGTTTCCGCCATGCCCGGGGAGGTTGGAGGTTCCCCTGTCTGGGTGTCAAGT
Source organism: Verrucomicrobiota bacterium (assembly GCA_029974925.1). Taxonomy (GTDB): domain Bacteria; phylum Verrucomicrobiota; class Verrucomicrobiia; order Limisphaerales; family UBA8199; genus JARKQH01. The sequence goes on along the minus strand of JARKQH010000359.1, from coordinate 345 downwards.
CAATGCCCGCGGCGAGTCCGTAACCGGCGCCCCTCGCCTGGACTGGCGCTTTTGGATCGTCAATCGGCCCCGTTTCCTTTATCTGGTGGGCGGTGCATGGCTTCTGAGCTGGCTACCTTTTACGACCGAACGCGCGGGGCCCGCAAGATTTTGGTGGTGGACCTCGGGTTCCTGGGGGACTCGGTGCACCTCGTGCCCGCGTTATGGGAGCTGCGCCGCCACTATCCGGAGGCGGTGCTGCACACCCTCTCCGCCCCCGTGGGCCGCGAAGTCCTGGCGCTGGCGCCGTGCGTGGATGCCGCGCGCGCCTTCCCGCTGCCGCCCAACAGCCCCCCTTGGTGGCGG
>JARKQH010000485.1 GCA_029974925.1 Verrucomicrobiota bacterium | reverse complement strand
CCGATGCCGCAGGATGATTTTGACGACTGGCGCATGCGCGACGCCGACCTGGACCATTACGTCGAGAAGGTTCGTCACGCCCAGCGCGCCTTCCCCAACCTCACGATCAAGCTGGCGCTCGAAGTGGATTACCTGCCCGGCCAGGAGGATTGGATCCGCCACCTCACCGCCCGCCATCCCTGGGATTACCTCATCGGCTCGGTCCATTACGTCTCCGATTCGTGGGCCATTGACAACCCCCTCATGCTGTCCACGTGGAAAAGCCGCGACCCCTTCGAGGTGTGGACCGTGTATTTCGAGCGGCTCACGATGGCCGCGGAGTCGGGTCTTTTTGACATCATCGGCCACACGGACCTGTGCAAACGGTTCTGCTTTTATCCCACGCAGGACTGCACGGCGTTATACGACCGTTTCCTGGAGACGGCGGCGCGAAAGGGTGTGGCCATTGAAATCAACACGGCCGGCCTCCGCAAAGACTGCCGTGAAATCTATCCCAGCCCCGCCATCCTCCAACAGGCGGCAAAACACGGGGTGCGCATCACCTTCGGCTCCGATGCTCATGCGCCGGGCGAGGTGGGGCTGAATTTCGCGGAGGCGATCGCGCTGGCGCGCTCCAACGGCTACACGCACTGCTGTCGTTTCACCCGGCGCGAGTGCCAGACGGTTCCTTTTTGAGTCTTTCCGCTTTCTTTTGGCTGGCGCCGGCTCATACTGGCCGGCACTTATGCGCAAACGGACTTTGATTCTTTCGCTCGCCGCCGCCGGCCTGGGGCTGGCGGTCACCGGCTGCTGGACGCCGGGTCAATACGAGGCCAAGACCGAGCTTTTCAACGGCAAGGACCTCGAGGGCTGGAAATACGTGCTGGCGGACCCGAACGTGCGAATGGACCAAGTCTGGAGCGTCCAGGACGGCATCCTCACCTGCCAGGGCGAGCCGGTCGGTTTCCTGTTCAAGGAGCCGGAGACGACCAATTTCCGGCTCATCGTTGAATACCGGTGGGCGCCGGATGCCAAGCCCGGCAACAGCGGGATTTTCTCCCGCATCCACGGCACCCTCAAGCCGCTGCCGCCCGCGGTGGAAGTGCAGCTCAAGCATGGGAGCGCCGGGGACGTGCTGGGTCTGCAAGGCACCGAAGTGGCGGGCGGCCAAGAGCGCTTCTTCGAGGTCAAGAAGCATGCGCTGGCCGGAGACATCGCCGGAGTCAAGGCGGCTTCAAACAACGAGAAGCCCGCGGGGGAATGGAACCGGGTTGAGATTCTGGCCCAGGGCCCGCGCTACCAGGTCAAAATGAACGGCAAGGTTGTCAACGAGGTTGACGGGGTGGAAGTTGTGCCGGGGCGCGTTGGGCTGCAGTCGGAGGGCGGCGTCATTCAGTTCCGACGCGTGACGCTCTACCGGTTGTTCTGACGGCGCGGGGGCCCGGCGAGCCTCGGCCGCCGCGGCTAATCCGCCACGGCCAGGTCCATGTCGCGCGTGTAATACAGAATCCTGCCGCAGTTGGTGCAGGTGACCAGTTCCTGCTGGGCCTGGCACATGACCATGATCTGGGCCGGCAACCGCATGTGGCAGCCGCCGCACACCCCGTGTTGCACGCCGACCACCACGTTTTCGCCCTTGCTCCGCACCAATCGCTCGTACCGCGTGCGCACGCCTTCCTCGACGGCGGCGGCCAGGTCCTCCCGGTTCCGTTCCAGCTCGGACAATTCCTTGCGGAGATTGACTTCGCGGGCATCCAACTGGGCCAACTGCTCCTCCATCAGTTTCTTGGCCGCGTGGGCCGCCTCCGTGGCGCGCACGACCTCCTTTTGCGCCGCTTCCGCCTGCTCCATGATCTCGAGCTCGCGGTCTTCGATCTTGCGGATGTCTTCCTTGCACATTTCGATCTCGTGCGTCAGGGCGCGGTACTCCTCGTTCTTGCGCGTCTGCAACTGCTGGTTGGCGTAACGCTCGATTTGCTTCTTCTTGCCCTCGACTTCCAGCTCGAGGTCTTTGCGGTTTGACTCCAACTGCCGCACCCGCATCTTTGCGTTTTCCAGCGCGGTCTGCGCCCCCGCCGCCCGCGCGCGGAACTCCTGCCGCTGCGGTTCGATATGGGCCAGCTCCGCCCGCAGCCGGCGAATCCGCCAATCCCGGTCCTGCAGGATCAATAGTTTTTCAATGGCATCCAACATGTCAGTTTTTCCAGTTTGAAAGACTATGCGGCCCTTGTCCTCAAGTCAATCCGCCGAACCGGCGGCCGGGGAGGCGACGGCTCGTCGCCGTTACACGGCCCTCCACCCCCCTCGCCACCCAAGACTTTCTGGGACGAGACGTCCCAGCCCCTACCCGCAGCATCAATTACTTCGGGGGTGGAGACGTCTCGTCTCCACACCTCCCTCGCCCTCGCAACGCCCGTCATCAGTCCGGGACTTCCCCTGTCCTTCCCCAACCCGTCTTCAAAACCCTGAAAGGGTTTCAGCCAGGAGCCGGGGGTAAGGCCGTCAGGCCGTCACCCCCGGTCCCCTGTCCCCAACCCGTCCAGCCCCCTCCGCTTGCGGAGGGGGTTGGGGGTGGCGGCATCCCCGAGACTCCGCAAGCCGCCAGTCCCGATGCATCGCGATGCTCTGCGCTACCACCCCTTCGAAACCAACACCCCCTGGGACGAGACGTCCCAGCCCCGATCCCGAGACCCTCAATCGCCTCGGGGATCGAGACGTCCCGTCTCCACACCTCCCTCGCCCTCCCAACGCCCGTCATCAGTTCGCCACTTCCCCTGGCCTTCCCCGACCCGTCTTCAAAACCCTGAAAGGGTTTCAGACAGTAGCCGGGGGTAAGGCCGTCAGGCCGCCACCCCCGGTCCCCCGTCCCCAAAATTCCAGCCC
>JARKQH010000481.1 GCA_029974925.1 Verrucomicrobiota bacterium | reverse complement strand
AGGAAACTCAGGCTGCGGCCCCAGCGCCCGAACCGGTTCAGGCCGGTGGTGATGGGGACGATGACGAAGTTATCCTGGTCGCCGCCGAGGGAGCCGCCCTTGGGCTCGAGCACGCCGACGACGGTGTAGTTGATGCCGTTGATTTTGAGGCGCTCGCCGAGGGCCGACGCATAGGGGAAGACCGTCCGGGCCAGGCCGCCACCCAGCACACAGACGTCGCGGGCGCTTTCGATGTCCGCGTCCAGCAACAGGCGGCCTTCGGCCAGCAGCCAGTTGCGGGCGGCGAAACTGCCGGGGGTCTCGCCGAACAGCGTGACGTTGGGGGCGCTGCGTTGGTAGCGGGACTCGATCTGGCCGCCCCAGAAGGTGGTCTCGAGCCCGACACTTTGAGCCAGGGTGGCCCGCTGCTGCAACAGCAGGCCTTGCGCCAGGGTCAGGTCCTTGCGGCGCTGGTATTTTTCGAAGCCTTCAGGGCCGCCGAAGTGGACGGCGGGCCATTTCTGGACCATGAAGGTCTGGCTGCCGAGCTGGCTGATTTCGCGTTCGATGTCGCTTTGCATGACGCGCATGGCGGTCATGACGACGATGATGGAGAAGACGCCGACCAGGACGCCCAGGAGGGTCAGGGCGGACCGCAGCTTGTGCGCGGCCAAGGCGGCCATGGCCATGGCGAAACTCTCGCGCAGCTCGGCCCAGAGAATGGTCAGCGGTTTAACGGGCATGGCGGGTTGGCGCAGCGGCGGGGTTCATTCGTTTCGCAAGGCATCCACGGGGTTCATGCGCGCGGCCCGCCAGGCGGGGAAGAAGCCCGCGGCCACCCCGGTCACCAGGGAGACCCCCAGGGCGATGCCTACAATCGTCAGCGACAGGGCGGCCGGCAGGAACTTTTGCATCACCAGCGTCAGCGGCCAGGCGATGGCCAGCCCCACCAGCCCGCCCAGGAGGCAGATGGCGGCCGACTCGATCAGGAACTGGATGAGAATGGTGCGGCGCTTGGCGCCGATGGCTTTCCGGATGCCGATCTCGCGGGTGCGTTCGGCGACCGACACGAACATGATGTTCATGATGCCGATGCCGCCGACAAAGAGGGACAAGCCGGTGATGAACAAGCCGACCGCGGCGATGGTGCCGGCGACGCGGTAGAACAGGGTGAGGAACTGCTGCTGCTGGTTGATGGCGAAGTCATCGGGCTCGGACGGCGCCAGGCGGCGCACTTTGCGCATCACGCTGCGGACTTCCTCCTTCGCCTCCTCCAACTGGGCGAGGTCCCTGACCTTGATCTGGAACTCGTACTCGGGGCGGCTGCGGAACCCGGCGGCGAATTGCTGAAGGGGGATGATGACCTGGTTGTCGAGGCTGATCATCCCGAGGAACGAGCCCTGTTTGTCCAGCACGCCGACCACCTCGAAGGTCTGCTGGCCGATGGTGAGGCGGCGGCCCAGCGGGGATTCGCGCTGAAAGAGGTTGGTGGCGACTTCCGAGCCGATGACGCAGACCGGCCGGCCGCCGTCCACTTCGCCGGGGGTCAGGAAGCGGCCCTGGGCGACGCTGACGGCGCTGGTGTAAAGGAACTGGTCGGTGGTTCCGATGAGCATGACCTGGTTGGCGCGGCGGTTCTTGTAACGGACCGGCGCCATGGTGCCCGTGGTGGGCGCGACGGCGCGGGCCAGGGTCAACTGCTTTTCCACGGCTTTCACCTGGGCCAGGGTGATGGCGCGGCGTTTCTGCACCCGCAGCCATTCCTCGTGCGAGTTAATGAACCAGCCCATCCGCTGCACATACAGCACATCGGCGCCGATAAAGGAAATGCTCTTGAGAAAGGCGCGGTTGAGGCCCTCGATGGCCGTGCCCATGAGGGTGACGGTCACAATGCCGATCACGATGCCCAGCGTGGTCAGGACCGACCGCATCTTGTTGGCGCGGATGGCGGCCCAGGAGATGCCCAAGCCTTCGCGCAGTTCAGATACCAGGTTCATGGTTCGCGGGCGGGGCCGGGGCCGGGGCCGGGCCGGGCGGGCGGGCGGGTTCGTCGCTGGCGATAAGGCCGTCGCGGATGCGGATGATGCGGCGGGCATGGCGGGCGACGTCCTCCTCGTGTGTCACGACGATAATGGTGTTGCCGCGCCCGGCCAGCTCGTCGAACAGGGTCAGAATCTCCGCGCCGGTCTTGCTGTCGAGGTTGCCGGTCGGCTCGTCCGCCAGCAAAATGGAAGGACGGTTCACCAGGGCGCGGGCGACGGCGACGCGCTGGCGCTGGCCGCCGGACAGTTCGTTGGGTTTGTGATGAATCCGGTCGGCGAGGCCCACGCTGGCCAGCGCCTCGAGCGCAATCCGCCGGCGTTCCTCGGCCGGCACGCCCGCGTAGATCAACGGCAGCTCCACGTTCCGCAGCGCGTCGGAGCGCGGGAGCAGGTTGAAGGTCTGGAAGATGAAGCCGATCTCCTTGTTGCGGATTTCGGCCAACTGGTTGTCATCCATCTGGCTGACCTGAACGCCGTTGAGTTCGTAACTGCCGGAGGTGGGGGTGTCCAGGCAGCCGATCAGGTTCATGAGGGTGGATTTGCCCGAACCGGACGGCCCCATGATTGCCACATACTCGCCCCGCCCGATTTCCAGCGAGACCTCGCGCAAGGCGTGGATGGTCTCCGCGCCCATTTGATACAGGCGCGAGAGTTTTTCGAGGCGGATCAACATGGGGAGGTCGCGGGGGCCGGCCTGGGGCGGGTTCGGGTCGCCGTTCATTTCCGCTTATCCTCGGCGGCTTCCTTGCCTTCCGTCTTCTCGCCGGTGGGCGGGCCGAGGCGGACCCGCTTGCCGTCCTCGAGGTCGCGGCTCACGGCGCGGTAGCCGCCCGAGATGACCTCCTGCCCTTCCTCGAGGCCTTCGAGGATCTCCCAATAATCATCGTCGCTGATGCCGATCTTGACGGGCACCATTTTCGCCACGTCGCCCTGCTTGAGGAACACGACTTCGATGGGTTTGACGGCGTCCCGGTTTTTCTTGTCCGGCCTGGGGGAGCTGTTGGTGGAAGGGGAAGGGGTGCCGGGGTTGGGCGCGGCGGGGTTGGTGTGGGAGGAGGAGGCGTTGGTGGCGGTCGAAGGGTTGCCTTTGGTTTCCTTCGGTTTGGGCAGGCGGGTGGTCACGCTGGCAATGGGGACGCACAGCACGTTGGTGCGCGAGCGGGTTTCGATCTCGGCCGTGACGGACATGCCGGGGCGGAAGGCCTCTTTTTCCTTGATCCGGATTTTGACTTCGAACTTGGTGGCTTCCTGCTGGCTGCTGCTGTAAGGGGAGGTTTTGGACGAGTTGGCGATTTCGGTAACGGTGCCGGTGAACTTGCGGTTTTTAAAGGCGTCCACTTCAAGCTGGACGTTCTGGCCGGGGGCGATCAGGACGACGTCAATCTCGCCGATTTCGACGCGGGCCTCCATTTCACCCAGGTCGGCGATGGTCATGATTTCGGTGCCGACGTTCTGGACGGTGCCCAGCACACGCTCGCCCAGTTGCGAGTTGAGTTTGCTGACGGTGCCGCTCAAGGGGGCGACGATGGTGGTTTTGGCCAGTTGCTCCTCGGCGCTGGCCAGCGAGGCGCGGGCCATTTCGACCTGGTGGGTGGAGTTGGTGAGCTGGGCGCTGGCGACGGCATGGGCGGCCTTGGCTTCGTCATAGACGGAGGCGGAAACCAGGTTTTGCTGGAACAGCTCGGTCGCCCGGCGGAACTCGGCGTTGGCTTTCTGCAGGTTGGCCTCGGCGGTGGCGCGGCTGGCCAGCGAGGATTTGTAGGCCGCCTCGGCCTGGTTCCGGTTGGCGATGTAAAAGTCGGGCTTGATTTTAACGATGAGCTGGCCCTTGGCGACCTGCTGCCCTTCTTTCACCGGCAGTTCGATGATTTCGCCGCTGACCTCGGGACTGATCTTGACCTGCACCACCGGCTGGATTTTGCCGTTGGCCACGACGACCTCGGTCAGGTTGCGCCGGGCGACCTTCTCGGTCTGCACGGTGATGACGACTTCCCGTTTCTTGAGGATGGCCACCGCCGCCAGGGCGCCCACGCCCAGGACGAGGATGGAGAAGACGAGAATTTTTCTGCCAGTTTTGGATTTTGCCATGTCAGCTAAATAAATATGACACGCGCGGGGTCATTTTGTTTCACGTTTTTCCTGGACGGGGGAATCCGTCGGTGTCCGGGCCCCTCGGTTTGCCCTCCCGGTTTGAGTCCCTGCCGCCCGGTTGGCTTACCGTTTGAAAAGGGCCTGCATCGCGAAGCCCAGTCCCACCATCGAGGTGCTGTAAAGCAGCCAGATGCCGAACACCCAGGCCGCCGCCCGGGCGAAGGAAACGGCGGCCAGGCGCGCCAGGCCCACCGCGCGCACGGCCAGCAGCCACCAGACGAGGACATTGGTGAGCGCCAGCAGATTGTGGACCGGGTTCTGGGGGTCGTAGTTCCGGAGGAGGAGGACCAGGCTCGGGCTGGCAAACAGGTTGCCGGTCACCAAAATCAGCAGCGTGCGCACGATGGTTTCCAGCACGTCAATCATCGCCGCCAGCCCGACGACCTCGACCGCTTTCATGAACGGGAAATCGCGTTTGAACACGTTCCGCCCCATCAGCCACAACACCAGGCCCCAGAGAAACGGAACGGCAAACGCCAGCGCCGCCGGCGCCGCATACGCGCTGACCTTGGCCCCGATCAGCCCCCATTTTTCCGCCGCGTTCCGGACCTGTTCCGCCTGCTGCTCGGACATCTTCTGCCCGGCGATTTGCTTTTCAATTGCCTGGGAGGTGATCTCGCTGAGCTGCTGTTGGATGGCAGGCTGCGAAAAGACCAGCCACGCCCCGACCCAACTCACCAGGATGAGCAGCAAGGCCGGCGCCACCCAGTTGCCCGCGGCGGGACCGCTGCGGGCGACATCGTCCATGACCTCGCCGGGCGTTGCGAAGAGGTTGAACAGGCGCGACGGCAGCGACATTCGAGGCGGAGCCGGGAGGCCGGCAGCCGGCCCGTGGACAGGCGGGGGTTGGTTCATAGGCGATGTTCAGCGCATGGGCCTGGGTCAAACGAATAAACCACGCCCTTGAAACTCGCGCAGCGCGGTCCGGGCGTGGCTCCGTTCCCGAAGCAGGTCACTGGCATGCACCTGTATGGGGGACTGGGGACATAAAGCAAGCTGTAAAATGTCGGTGACGAGAGTTTCTCTTTTCCGCCGGCAGGGAGACAAGGCGGGGCGGCGGAGGCTGCCGTGGGCGGGTTTTCCGGTTGCCAAGCCCGGCGAAAGCGTTTCCCGGCGCCGGCGGTAAGGTGATGATTCTGGGCGGTTTTTACATTGTCTTGGTTTTTCGTTGTGCCAGTATGTTATGGATGAAATACAGCTCTGTTCGCGCCCGCGCCGCTTGCTATGGCGGTGGGAGGCGGCTGGTTGCCGCGGGGGACACGGCCAGGGGCGGTGAGGTCGTGAGAATAGAGGACGCGAAACAGGCTGGACAGGCGGCGGAACTGGGTGTTAAAATTACTTAACTAAGCTAACTAAATATGACTGCGAACCACTTCGTCGTGCGGCGGCGCGCATTTACCCTGATTGAATTGCTCGTCGTGATAGCCATCATAGCGATTTTGGCGGCGATGCTGCTGCCGGCCCTCAGCTCGGCCAAGGAACGGGCGATGCGCACCCGGTGCGCCAGCAACCTGCGCCAGGTGGGCATCGGGGCGCATTTGTATGCCAACGACAACAGTGACATTCTGCCGCAGCGGAGCTGGCCCGTCGGGCAGAACCCCTGGCAGACCTACGAGGCCTGCCGGGTAAACGCGGGCACCAGCACCATTATCCGCGGTCCGTACAACCTGGGGCTGCTGTTCTTCTCGAAGGCAGTCGAGAACCCCGAGGTCTTTTACTGCCCCAGCGGCAGCAAGGTCTCCAAGAACTGGACTTATGCCTATTACAGCACCAGCCCGAACCGCTGGCCCTCGACGCCGCCCGACAGCGGGGATGACAATGTCCGGACCGGGTACAATTATTATCCGCAGCCGCCGGAGTTGGAGCGGGTGCAGGGCTATTTCGTGCCGGTGCTGGCTTACGGTTCGTATGTGGACAGCGTGGGCAACAAGCTGACCGAGCCGGTGCCTTTGAAAGTCTCCCAGGCGGACCCGAAGCGGACCATGTCCACGGATTTGCTGCACACGCTGGATAACATTCCGCACAAGACGACCGGGGGGAATGCGGGGGTCAATGCCCTGTTCACGGATGCGCACGTGCGGTTTCAAACCGTGCGGGCCAATCCCCAGGCGTTCAGCACCGTGTTGTGGGCCGACCCGGGCCCGGGGGGCTCGCCGCTGAATTTCCGCCGGGTTTTAACCTATTTCCAGCCGTAAAGCTTTTGAGCGAATCAGAACCCTGCTCGAATGAACCATCAACAACCGAATCGAATGAAAACACCTGTTAGACTCCTGGTTGGTATCGCCCTGGTGGCCCTGTCGCCCGCGCTTCAGGCCACGGTGTTCTTTAGTGACACCTTTAACAGCGGCAGCACCCTGAACAGCCTGACCCCGGCCGCCCCAACGCCCAATTCCACAAGCTACCAGCTTTCCTCGTCGAAATCCTGGAATCCCACCCCGTCGTTGACGGCCAACGATTTGAAGTTTGGCATCGGTTCAACGACGGGCGGCGGGATTGAAGTCCAGGCCCTGTTCACGACCAACCCGGTGTCGTTGAGTTTGCCGGGGGACTACATTCAACTTCGCGTGACGTTCACCAACACCGCCGGCCTGTTGACCGCGGCGGGGTTGTGGGGGTTCGGTCTTTATAACGGCGGGCAGGCGGCGCCTGTGGCGGGCGGGCTCAACGCCACCGCTTTGAACAGTTTTAGCGACCATGTGACCGATGGGGTGCAGAACTGGCAGGGCTACTGGGGGCAGCGGGGGTACACCGGCGAGAACTCGCGAATCGTGCGGCGTTTGCCCCAGACCACCGGGCCGGACAACCGCAATCAAAATCTGACCAGCACGGGCAGCGGCACGCAAAGCTACGGCAATCCGGCGGGAACGACCGTGGGGACGCAATCCACCGCTCCTTCCGGTGGCCTGGTCGTCGGCAACACTTATACGGTGGTGTTGAACATCGCGCTGATCGCCGAGGGAACGCTGGCCATCACGAACATCTATTACGACGGGCCGGACACCAACGGAACGGTGATCTCCCAGTTCGGGTGCGTGGCGTCCGGCTCGGACTTTTTCACCAGCACCTTCGATGGGTTTGCGATTGGGTGGCGCGCCCGGGCCAATACCACCGGCGGGACCGTGATGGATATTTCCTCGATCACGGTGGAAGGGTCGGCCACGACGATCACCACGCCGCCGGACATCATCACCCAGCCGGTGCCGGTGACCGTGCCCAACGGCGGTTCCTGCGCGTTCTCGGTGGTGGCGCAGGGTTTTGGGATGAAATACCAATGGAAGCGTTATGGCACCAACCTGGTTGACGGCGAGAACATTGCCGGGGCGACCACCCCCATGCTGGTGATTTCGCCGGCCTCTGCGGCGGATGTGGCTTCCGGCGCCAACGGGTATTACGTGACGATTACCGGCACCGGCGGTTACAGCACCAATTCGGTCACCTGCTCGCTGTCGCTGGGGACGGCCTCGACGTTGGTGTGGTCGGGTTCGGGCACCACTTGGGACTTGGGGACCAGCGCCAGTTGGCTCAAAGGCGCCACGCCGGCGACGTTCAACTATGGCGACGCGGTGATCTTCAATGACACGGGCTTCGCGAACCTGCTGGTGAACCTGCAGGGCAGTTACCTGAGCGCTTCGTCCGTCACCGTGGACGCCAGCATCGGCATTGACTACGTCTTTGGCGGGACCGGGAGCTTTGCGGGGCCCGGCCAGTTGATTTACAAGGGGGCCGGCCTGCTGACGATCAACAACATCAACACTTATACCGGCGGCACCCTGATCAGCAATGAATACGCCTACCTGGTGCTTAACAACTACGGCGGCCTCGGTACGGGGCCGGTGCGGCTGGCCAAAGCCGGCGGATACATGGAGGTGGTTCCGGCGGGCAGCGCCACCGCGGGATTCAAGGGGGATGTGATCGTCGAGGACGATTTCACCATCCAGTTCGACGCCACCGGGGCGTATGCGGGAGTGTTCCTGAATGATCTGGCGGGGACGCCTGGCAAGACGCTCACGCTGCGACCCTTCTCGACCGCGAGCGCGAGCCGCTACCGGGTGTATGGCAGCGCCACCACCTGCGATGCGAATCTGTATCTGGACGGCGCGGGCACCTCCGAAGCGGCGTATTACGGCACCACGCTGGCGCCCTACCAGGGCAGCGGGGGCGTGCAGATTTACAATGGCGTCATCTCCGGTCCCGGCGGGATCATCCAGCGCGCAGGCGGGCTGACGGTGCTGGCCGGTCAAAACACCTACTCCGGCGGCACCACCCCGACCACCGGCACCATTGGCTTTGGCGCCGACACGATTGGCAATGTCACCTCCGGCCCGATTGGTACGGGTCCGTTGTTCCTGAATCCGGAAGCGCCGAACACGACGGGCAGCGGGACGGTGCTGGCGTATGGCGGGCCGCGCACGATCGCCAATCCGTTGCAGTATTCCAGCGGGACCAACAACCTGACCCTGATCATCGGCGGCACCAACGCCCTGACCTTCACGGGCCCCTACACGCTGAACGGCAACGACGGCGCCACCACCTACGTCAACCGCACCGTGCAGGTGAACAATACCGCGTTGACCACGTTTGCGGGCCAGATCAGCGGGCCGGGTTGCGGCCTCATCAAGACGGGCAGCGGGACGCTGGCGCTGACCGGCAACAACACCTATGACGGGCCGACGACCAACAGCGCCGGCACCTTGATGGTGAACGGGACGCTGGCCGGGCCGGTCACCGTCGCTTCCGGCGCCACGCTGGCCGGCACCGGCACCATCAACGGGCCGACCACGGTTTTGGCGGGCGGCGCCATAGCCCCCGGCGCCTCGATCGGCACCCTGACGATCAACAACAACCTGGCGTTGGCGGGCAACTTGACCGTCGAGGTGAACCGCGCGGGCCTGGCCAGTGACAAAATCGTGGTGACCGGCACGCTGGCCAATACCGGCACGGGCACCGTGACCGTGACCAACCTGGGCGCGCCGCTGGCGGAGGGCGACACGTTCGTGCTGTTCAACAAGGCGGTGACCGGCGGCAGCGCGCTGACCATCACCGGCGGGGGGGTGACGGTTTGGGAAAACCGGCTGGAGATTGACGGGACCATCCGCGTGCAGTCGGTCCTGCCGACCACGCCGACCAACCTGAGTTACAGCGTCGCCGGCAACAGCCTGACCTTGAGCTGGCCGGCGAACTACCTGGGCTGGATTCTCCAGTCCAACGCGGTTGGCATTGCCTCGAGCGGAAGCTGGTTCCCGATCAGTGGAACGGCCAACGCGACCCAGTACACGGTAACGCTGGACCCGGCCCAAGCCAACGTCTTCTATCGCCTGGTGCTGCCAGCGCCTTGACGCCGGATGAACGTTCAGACACCCCCGCCGACCCTTTGCCGGCGGGGGTGTTTTTTCCCCGGCAACCTCCTGACCAGAAAGTCGTCTTGGCATTTTATGAAGCCTCTCACCTTCGGCATGCTCCTCGGCGGAGCCGTTTTCCTCGGCCACGACCTGCGGGGCGGCACGGTGTTTTCGGACAATTTTTCCTCCAGCACGCTCAACTCCGCGACGCCCGCTCCGCCCGCGGCGGGTTCGACGGCTTATCATTTATTTTCGTCGAAGGCGTGGAACCCCGCGCCCGGCATTGCCGCCAACGACCTGCAGTTCGGCATTGGGCCCACGACGAGCGGTCACATTGAGGCGCAGGCGTTGTTCGCGGCGACGCCGGTGGCGTTGACGAACACGGGCGATTGGATCGAGCTGAGCCTCACGTTCGTCAACACCGCCGGCTTGTTCACCCAGAGCGGCCACCTCGGCTTTGGCCTGTACAACTCGGGCGGGGTTCCGCCGCTGGCGGGGGGCATGCAAGGGACGGCCACTACTTCGACGACGGCCACGGGCGGAGCGCAGGGCTGGCAAGGGTATGTGGCGCGGCTGGCCTATGAGGGCGGCACGCACCGGCTGGCCACCCGCCC
>JARKQH010000342.1 GCA_029974925.1 Verrucomicrobiota bacterium | reverse complement strand
CGCATTGACTCGTATTAGAAGTTACCGGGACAAGAAGGAGGGGGGTGCAGGGGGGAGGGCGGTTGACTCATATTGTGGGTAACCGAAGGAAGGACGTATGAGTCATCAACCTGGATTTCTCCCTCACCTTCGGTTACCTTTTGCCATGAGGCAACGCGGGGGGATTCGGCCCAACTCAGCGGTCCGCCCCGGCCGGATCGTAATTCAAGTACGGCCCCAGCCAGCGCTCGACTTCTGCAAGCTCCATCCCCTTGCGCCGTTGGTAATCCAGCACTTGGTCCCGGTCCACTTTGCCCACCCCGAAGTAATGGGATTCGGGGTGCGCGAAGTACAAGCCGCTGACGCTGGCTCCCGGCCACATGGCGCAGTTTTCCGTCAACCGGATGCCTGCGCGGGGCTCGACCTCGAGCAGCGACCAAAGGGTCAGTTTTTCGCTATGATCCGGACAGGCGGGATAGCCGGCGGCGGGGCGAATGCCGCGATACCGCTCCCGAATCAGGTCCTCCGCCGACAGATGCTCTTCGCGCCCATAGCCCCATTCCCGGCGCACCCGCAGATGCAGGAACTCGGCAAACGCCTCCGCCAGCCGGTCCGCCAGGGCCTTGACCAGAATCGAACTGTAATCATCGTGCGCCGCCTCGTACCGCCGGCACAGTTCCTCGACGCCAAACCCCGCGCTCACGGCAAAGGCGCCCAGGTAATCCGCAAGTTCCGGGCCGGCGGGTCCCCCAGCCCCTCGGGGGGCGACAAAGTCCGCCAAACACGTGTTGAATTGACCGGCGGGCTTCTCCATCTGTTGCCGCAGAAAATGGAACGTGGCCCGCACGGTGGTGCGAGACTCGTCCGCGTAGAGTTCAACGTCATCCCCCACCGCATTGGCAGGAAAGAATCCGTAAACACCCCGTGCCCTCAGCCGGTTGCCCGCCACAATCTCGTCCAACATCCGCTGCGCATCCTCGTAAAGCTTGCGTGCCTCCGGATTCTCCAGGATGGCAGGATACCGACCCCGCAGCTCCCACGCATGGAAGAAGGGCGACCAGTCAATGAACGGCACCAGGTCCGCCAGCCGGAGGCTGGGCGCGGGCCCGTCGGTCGCCAGCGTGCGAATGCCCGTAAATTCGGGCTGGGCGACATCCTCCGCTTTCCAGACGATGGGCGGACGCCGCCGCCGGGCTTCGGCAATCGGCAGCAGCGGCCTGGCCCGGCGTTCCCCATGGTGCTCGCGCAGTTTTTCGTAACCCGCCTGCAGGGCCTGAACGAAGCCCGGCTTGAGCTCCGCGCTCAACAGGCTGCTGACCGTGGCAACGGCTCGCGACGCGTCCAGCACATGCACCACCGGGGCGGAATAACCGGGCGCGATCTTGACCGCCGTATGCGCTTTGCTGGTGGTGGCCCCGCCGATCAGCAGCGGAATGCTGAACCCCTGCCGCTCCATTTCCCGGGCGACGTGGCACATCTCATCCAGCGAGGGCGTGATTAGACCGCTCAGCCCGATGGCATCGGCCTTTTTCTCGCGGGCGGTTTCCAGAATCTTCTCCGCCGGCACCATCACGCCCAGGTCAACAACCTCATAGTTGTTGCAGGCGAGCACGACCCCGACGATGTTCTTGCCGATGTCGTGAACGTCGCCCTTGACGGTGGCCAGAACAATTCTTCCCTGGGCCCGGGCGCCGCCGCCGGCCGCCTTCTCGGCTTCCATGAACGGCTGCAGGTAGGCCACCGCCTTTTTCATCACGCGGGCGCTTTTCACCACCTGGGGCAGAAACATCCGGCCGGACCCGAACAGGTCGCCAACCACGTTCATGCCTGCCATGAGCGGCCCTTCGATCACCGCCAGCGGCCGGCCGTATTTCCGCCGCGCCTCCTCGACGTCCTCGTCAATGAAATCCGCAATGCCCTTGACCAGCGCGTGCGACAGCCGTTCCTCGACCGGGCCCTTTCGCCAGGCCTCCTCGAGCGGCTCGGTTTTGTCCCGCTGTTTGAGGGACTCCGCAAACTTGATCAGCCGTTCGGTGGCGTCGGGGCGGCGGTTCAGGAGGACGTCCTCGACGCGCTCGCGCAAATCGGGGGGGATCTCCTCATAAACGGCGAGCATGCCGGCGTTGACGATCCCCATGTCCAGCCCCGCCTGCACGGCGTGGTACAGAAAGGCCGCGTGCATGGCCTCGCGCACCACGTTGTTGCCCCGAAACGCGAACGACACATTGCTGATGCCCCCGCTGACCCGCGCCAACGGCAGGTTCCGTTTGATCCAGTGGGTGGCCCGGATGAAATCCACCGCGTAATTGGCGTGTTCCTCGATACCCGTTCCAACCGTCAGCACATTGGGGTCAAAAATGATATCCTGGGCGGGAAACCCGACCTCGGTCGTCAGGATTCGATAGGACCGCTCGCACACTTCGATCCGCCGCTCGAAGGTGTCCGCCTGCCCGCGTTCATCGAACGCCATCACCACCACCGCGGCGCCGTATCGCCGAATCAGCCGCGCCTGCTGCTTGAACTTCTCCTCGCCCTCCTTGAGGCTGATCGAGTTCACCACGCCCTTGCCCTGCAGGCACTTCAGCCCCGCTTCGATCACCGACCACTTCGAGCTGTCTATCATGATCGGCACGCGGGCGATGTCCGGCTCGGACGCGATCAAGTTCAGGAACCGGACCATGGCCTGCTCGGAATCCAGCAGCGCCTCGTCCATGTTCACATCAATCATCTGCGCGCCATTCTCGACCTGTTGCTTCGCGATGGCCAGCGCCCCCTCGTAATCCCCCGCCAGGATGAGCTTGGCGAACTTGGGCGAGCCCGTCACGTTGGTGCGCTCACCAATGTTCACGAAATTGGTTTCCGGACGCAGCGTCAGCGGCTCGAGACCGCTGAGACGCAGCCAGGGCTCGGGCTGCGGGGGAACGCGCGGTTTCACTCCCTGGACCGCCTCCGCCAGCTTGCGAATGTGGTCGGGCGTGGTGCCGCAACAGCCCCCCACGATGTTCAGCCACCCGTTCCGCGCCCATTCCTCGAGCTGCGGCGCCAGCGTCTCGGGCGTCTCCGGAAATCCCGTGGGAAGCATCGGGTTGGGCAGCCCGGCGTTGGGATAGGCGCTGACGTAAATACTGGCCAGGCGCGACAGTTCCTCGATGAAAGGCCGCATCTCCTTCGGCCCCAGCGCGCAGTTGATTCCAATGCTCAGCAGGTTCGCGTGCGAGACCGAATTCCAATACGCCTCAACGGTCTGGCCCGAAAGGGTCCGGCCGCTCAAATCCGTGATGGTAAAGGACAGCATCACCGGGACGCGACGCCCCAGCTTCTCAAACAGCTCCTCAATCGCGAACAGCGCGGCCTTCGAATTCAGCGAATCAAAAACGGTCTCAACCAGCAGAAGATCCACGCCGCCCTCCAGCAGCGCCCGGGCCTGCTCGGCGTACGCCTGGGCCAGCATGTCGAAGGTGACGGCCCGATACGCCGGGTTATGAACATCCGGCGAGAGCGACGCGGTTTTGTTCGTTGGACCCAGGGCCCCCGCGACAAAACACTGCCGTCCCGGATGCGCGGCCATCGCCGCGTCCGCCGCGGCCCGGGCCAGACGCGCCCCCGCCAGGTTCAGTTCCGCCACCAGCGCCTCCATCCCGTAATCGGCCATGGAAACACGCGTCGAGTTGAACGTGTTGGTTTCGACAATATCGGCGCCCGCTTCAAAATACTGCCGGTGAATCTGCTCGATAATCTGCGGCTGGGTCAGGTTCAGGAGGTCATTGTTGCCCTTCAGATCGCGCCCCCACTCCCGGAACCGCGCGCCGCGATAGGCGGCCTCGTCCAGACCATGACGCTGGATCATCGTCCCCATCGCTCCGTCAAGAATGACGATTCGTTCCCGAAGCAACCGCTCCAGGGGATGCATCTGATTTGGTTCGCTTTTCACAACACGCATTCGAACCCGCGCCTCAGAGGGAAAGTCCGCTCCCGCCAGGCCGGGCTCGCACGCAACGTAACCGCTTGGGCTCCACAACGCAAATTAAAAATCAACATATCCTGATTTGTAGATATGTTGAAGGACTGTCCCCGGCCGTTGCCTCCCGGGTTGACTTCCTGGCCTTCGCACCGACAATGCTTTCGCGTCATGATCTGCCGGCGGGTTTCCACAGCGACCACCCCGGGCTTGAAGTATCCCGGGGGCCTGAGGCCCCCAATGCATGCTCCCCCGCGCCCGCCTCTGTACCCGGGGGAAACGTTCTGAATCGGAAGCCATGGAGATAACCCTTGTCCTCGGGATTGTTGCGGTTGCTGTGGCCCTGTTCGCCACCGAAAAACTCAGCGTGGACATCGTGGCGCTGCTGGTGCTGGGAGCCCTCGTGGCCACGGGCTTGGTCTCCCCCGACCAGGCCATCTCCGGATTCAGCAATCCCGCAACGGTGACCGTGGCCGCAATGTTCGTGCTCAGCGCGGGGCTGAGCAAAACAGGCGCGCTGGCCGCGTTGGGCCAGTGGCTCGTCCGGTTCGGACGGAACGAAACCTTGCTGTTGCTGCTGGTCATGCTGGGGGTGGCGGTCGTGTCCCCTTTCATCAATAACACCGCGGCGGTTGCCGTTTTCCTCCCCCTGGTGATGGGCGCCGCCGCTTCGCGCAACGTTTCCACGTCGCGCCTGCTGATTCCCCTGTCTTTCGCCTCCCAGTTTGGCGGAGTCTGCACGCTGATTGGCACCTCGACCAATCTGCTGGTGAGTTCGATCGCCGAGCGCCAGGGCCAGAGAGGGTTTGGCATGTTCGAGTTCACCCCTCTCGGCCTTTTGATGGTGGCCGCGGGGGTGCTGTATTTTCTCGTTATCGGACGGTGGTTGCTTCCCAAACGGCGATCCGCCCGGCTGACTGAGAACTACGAATTGGGCGAGTACATCGCCGAGCTGCGGGTGATGAAAGCCTCGCCGCTGCTGGGCCAGTCCGTGGTCGGGGCGAGACTGGGGGAGCTGCACGACATCACGGTCCTGGAGATTTTACGCGACGGCCGGAAAATCTGGTCGCCGACCTACGAGCCGTTGCGCGAGGGAGACGTCCTCCTGGTTCGCGGGGCGGTGAAACAATTATTCAAACTCAAGAACAGCCTTGGCTTGGAACTGGATCCCCAATTCCGGCTTGAGGATCAGACGCTTCCGGGCCAGGACCTTGAATTGGTCGAGGTCTTGTTGCCCCCGCGCTCGCGACTGGCGGGGCGCACCCTGCGCGGATTGGACTTTCACTGGCGGTATAAAGCGGTGGTGCTGGCGTTGCACCGCCGGGGCCAGACCTTGCGCGAGAAACTCGCGACCGCGCGGCTCCGGGTGGGCGATGCCTTGTTGTTGCTGGGACCCCGAAGCGAAATCGCCCGCCTGCGAAACGATGACAACTTTGTCGTGCTCGAAACGCGGGGCGATGTCACGCTCGACCGGCGGAAAGCGCCGGTGGCCCTGGGCATTGTCGCGCTGGTGGTGGCGCTGGCTGCCCTCAAAGTGCTCCCAATTGTGGCCACCGCCCTGATGGGATGCGCCGCCTTGGTGCTCACCCGCTGCCTGCGGGCGGAGGAGGCTTACCAGGCCATTGACTGGAAAGTCATTGTGCTCCTGGCGGGGGTGCTGCCGCTGGGCCGGGCGCTCGAGCAAAGCGGCGCCGCCCGGCTGCTCGTGGATCACGCCATGGCTTACTGCGGCAATGCGGGACCCCTCTTCGCCCTGGCGGCAATCTACCTCCTGACGGCCATCCTTACCGAGTTCATGAGCAATAACGCGGCGGCGGTCTTGCTTGCGCCCGTGGCCATCTCAACCGCCGCCGGCTTGGGGGCGGACCCGCGGCCTTTTCTGGTCGCCGTTACGTTCGCCGCCTCGACCAGCTTTGCCACCCCCGTCGGCTACCAAACCAACACCATGGTGTACAACGCCGGCGGCTATCGCTTCACGGATTTCCTCAAAGTCGGCATTCCGCTGAACGTGGTCTTCTGGATCATGGCCATCTATCTAATTCCAAAGTTCTTTCCCCTCTGAACATGCCCACCCTCAAAATGATTCAAATTCTGACCGGCGCCGCCTGCCTTGTGGCGGGTGCAATTGCGACGGCGGCTTCCAATCCGCCTCTGGTCATTTCCTATTTTGTCCCGCGGGATCGTGAGCCCATCCCCGGTTATGTGGACCGCCTGGACCGGGTCATGACCGAGGTCCGGCGTTTCTACGCGGAGGGGATGCAGGCGGCAGGCTATGGGCCGCTCAGTTTCACGCTCGAACGCGACGCGGCGGGCCGACTGGTGGTGCACCGTGTCGAGGGAAAACTCCCCCTGCGGGATTACGGGCGCGACGACAGCGGCAAAGTCCGGGACGAAGTTGCGGCGGCCCTGCAGGCCAGGGGAGTCAGCCTGCATCACCGAACCCTGGTGATCTTTCAAGTGCTCCTCGAGTGGAGGAATGGCACGGCCATCGAAGCGGGCCCTTATGTCGGCGGGGGCGATCATCTGGGCGGCACCGCCTGGGTTTATGACGACGCCCTTCTGGAGCCGCGCCGCTTGAGTTCCCGCGATCCGGGCGGCTATTACGGCAAACCCTGCTCGGTGGGCGAGTTCAATTCGCATTACATTGGCGGTGTGGCCCACGAATTGGGGCACGCCTTGGGCCTGCCCCATGTGGCGGGTCCGAAATCCGAGCGCCGGCACTCCTTGATGGGGGACGGGAACCATACTTATGGCGAGGACTTGCGCGGGGAGGGCCCGGGGACCTACCTGCATCCAGCCAGCGCCATGTTGCTGGCCCGCTGCCGGCCCTTTGTCGGGGTGCTGGAGGACAGCGACCGCGCTCCGGATTGCGAACTGCAGGACTTGGACGCGCGTTTCGACCTCGGCCAACTTCAGCTTCGCGGCAGAGTGGAGGCCTCTCCCCCGGCTTTCGGGGTTGTTGCGTATAACGATCCCACCGCCATCCCGGGCGACTATGAGGCCACAGGATGGACTGCGGCGGTGGATTCCAATGGCCACTTCAATCTTGCGATTGGCGGCCTCGACCCGGGGTTTTGCGAGCTGCGGTTGCAAGTCTGCCACACCAATGGCGCCAGCACCCGGTTCGCCTTCCTTTACCACGTCAACTCTCAAGGAACACCCGACCTCAGCCCCTTTTCCCCCGTCCGGCTGATTCTGACGCAGGCAGGCAAAGCGTTCGCGCAGGGCAAGCGCCGGCAGACCCTCGAGCTCGTGAACCGCATTGAGAAGGAGGCATCGGTTTTCCCCGACCTCTCCCGCAAAGCCCGGCACCTTCGGTCGTTGCTCGAACCCAGGACGCTGATCCACCCTGCCGCCGTGCCGCCCAGCCAAAAGGAGGTGGCGGTGTCAGACCTCGAATTCTCCGCCGCGTCCGTGGGCTGGGGCAGACCGCTCCGGGATCAGGTTTGGGTCGAGGGTGGCAACCCTTGTTTTCTGGAAGTGGGAGGCCGGTTCTTTGAGCGGGGCCTCTATGCTCATGCGCCCTCGAGTTATGGCGTTGCGGTGGGTCAAAAGTGGAAGCGTTTGGCCGCCCAATACGGATTGCAGGATGGTCATGCCGGTTCGGTAATCTTCGTGGTTCGCGGGGACGGGCGTGAGCTGTTTCGTTCTGAACGAATCACAAACCACAACGTGCAGCGGCTTGAACTCGACATCGCCAAGGTCGCGAACCTGGAACTGGCGGTTGAGGACGCCGGGGACAGCTCCCACAGTGACTGGGGGGTGTGGCTGGACCCGACACTGGAGCGATAAATTCAGTTTCTCCGGTTCCGGCGCCGGGCTGGTCCAGACCGCTTTTGTCAGGTGCTGGTGGGCGCGACAGGGGTCGAACCTGCAAGGATTACTCCAAAGGATCCTAAGTCCTTCGCGTCTGCCAATTCCGCCACGCGCCCAGCCGCCAAACATGGTACAATACGCCGTTCCTTTTAGCCAGCAAAGCGGGCG
>JARKQH010000341.1 GCA_029974925.1 Verrucomicrobiota bacterium | reverse complement strand
AGCGCTTGGTGAAAGTCGGAAAGCTGGCGCTGGACCGCAACGTCGAATGGCTCAGCGCCGACTTCAATTGCACGGTAAAGGACCCGGCTTACGTGACTGGCATTCTCGACCGCCTCGCCAAGGAGCAGCGCCGGATTTACCTCCGCCTCTTCTACGTTGAACAGCCCTTCCCTTACGACCTGGAAGCCCATCCCATTGACGTGCGCAGCATCTCCTCGCGCAAGCCTTTGTTTCTGGATGAAAGCGCGCACGACTGGCGCATGGTCCGGCTGGGGCGGGAACTGGGGTGGACCGGTGTCGCGCTAAAGACCTGCAAAACGCTGACCGGCGCCATGCTGGCCGCCTGCTGGGCCAAAGCCCACCACATGCCCCTCATGGTTCAGGACCTGACCAACCCCATGCTCGCGCAGATTCCCCACGTTCTCCTCGCCGCCCATGTCGGCACCATCGCCGGGGTTGAAACCAATTCGATGCAGTTTTATCCGGCGGCCTCGGACTTCGAAGCCAGAGTGCATCCCGGCCTTTACCGCCGCCGCAACGGCAACGTCGAGCTTGCCACCATCTCCGGCCCGGGGCTTGGCTATCGCCTCGACGAAATCAACCGCCCCCTTCCCCAACCCGCCCTCGAGCTGCAGGCGGGTTAAGCCTCCCCGTCTCACCGGTCGCTTCGTTCCGCCGCTTGCCGGCCGGCTGGCGGATCAAACTGCCGCTCCACCGCGGCCAGGAACTCGCGCCGAACGCGGCTCACGCTGTTGTTGTCCCGCGAGGGATGCACGCGGTTGGTGAGCAACACCACGAAGCGGTTCCGGTCCAAATCCAGCTCGAGATACGTGCCCGTAAACCCGTTGTGATTCACCACCCGCCCGGGCTTCTCCTCCATCAGGTTCCATCCCACCGCGCGCGTCGCCCGGCCGATCTGGCGCGGGCGAAAGAACTCATTCACCACCTCGCGCGGGAACAGCCCGCTCCGGCCCTGGCACGCCCGCAAGAGCTCCCGGGCCAGCTTTCCCAAATCCTCCGCCGTCGCAAACAAACCGGCATGGCCCGTTTCGCCCCCGCCCGCCCTTGCGTTCTCATCATGCACAATCCCGTGGACCGCCTGGCCCGTGCCGGCCTCCACCTCGGTGGGCGGAATGCGGTTCGCAAGGCTTGCGTCCGGACAACGCAGGGTGTGGGTCATTCCCAGCGGCTCAAACACCAGCTCGCGCTCAAGCGCCTTCAGCGGTTTTCCGCCCGCCCGCGCCGCCACCTCCCCCGCCAGCATCATCCCGCAATCACTGTATCGGACCCGCTCCCCCGGCGCCGATTCCAGCGGGGTCTGGCACACCGCCTCGAGCAGGGCCGGGTAGGAATTCACGCTCCGGTAAAAAGGTTTCCAACTGGGCAAACCCGAACTGTGCGTCAGCAAATGCTCCACCGTCACCCGCTCGCGCCGCGCGCGCTCCTCCGGGGTGGCGCCACCGGCCGCAAAAGCCGGCACATAACGGCTCACGGGGTCGGACAACCTCACCTTTCCCAGGGCCACCAGCCGCATGAACACCGCCGTCGTGCCCGCCACCTTCGTGACCGAAGCCAGGTCGTAAATCGTGTCCGGCCTCACCGGGACCCCGTTGGTGTAGTCGTGATGCCCGATCGCCCCGGACCAGAGCACCCCCGCTTCGGTGCCCACCACCGCCGTGCAGCCCGGAAACGCCCGCTCCTTGACCCCGCGCTCCAGCACCGCTTGACACTCGGTGGAATCAAAGGCCCGGCCCAGGCTCGCTCCCAACAGGCCTGGGGCGACCGCCAGCAACCAAAGCAGGCTTTGCCGCCAGCCCCATCCCTTGGCGCGCCAAGTCCAGGCCGGCAGCGATTCTGGCTGCGATCGTTTCATCCGCACACTCTGGAAAGGGAAACCCTCCACTGTCAAGGAATCCACCCCGCCAACTGGCGGAGAGAAGAGAAAGTGCTCCACCAGCAGGTTGCCGGCAGGAATCGCGGAGGCCCCGGCCGAAGATGGGGTGTGGCCAATTCTCTCGGTCTCCCGTCAAACCCGAGGGAAACAAAAAGGGAGTTGCGCCCTGCCGCGAGACGCCGCGCGGCGGAAAAACAACCACCGATTGAGCTTGCCTGCAAGTCCCACAATGTTAGAATAAATTCATGAGGACACGTTGGAGCAACGGGGTTTGGGCCTGCCTGGTTTTATGGGTTGCGCCGCTTGTCGTGTCCAAAGGCCAGCAAACGGATGAGCTGCGCCAGCGTTTCGAGGACCTCAAGACCTGGGCCGAAAAAGGAAACGCTGATGCCCAGACCGACCTTGGGTTGTGCTACTACCGGGGTCAGGGGGTGGCCAGGGACAACGCGGAGGCCGTCAAGTGGTTTCGCCGGGCGGCTGAACAGGGCGATGCCAGGGCACAGTACAGTCTCGCCCTTCGTTATCACCGAGGGCAGGGCGTGCCCGCGGATGCCAAGGAGGCAGCAAACTGGTTCCGCAAGGCGTTCAACCAAGGGGACCCGAAGGCCGATTACTTTCGCGGGCTCTGTCATCTTTACGGAGCCGGCACGCGCGGGGATGCGGCGGAAGCATTCGAATGTTTTCGCCGGGCGGCCGAGCGGGGAGAGGCCTACGCTCAGGTGCATCTCGGGCTATGCTACCTGCAAGGCAGCGGCGTGGCCAAGAACCCCTTCGAGGCCGTGAAGTGGTTCCAGAGGGCTGCGGACCAGGGACACGCCTACGCGCGGTGTTGTGTTGGCTACTGTTACCTCGCGGGGGAGGGCGTCGCCAAGAATTCTGCGAAAGCGCTGGAGTGTTTTCACCAGGCGGCAGACCAGGGAGAAGCCGATGCCCAGTTTCGGATTGGGCTTTGTTACCTCCACGGCGAGGGGGCGCCCAAGGCGCTGGCGGAGGCGGCCCAGTGGTTTCGCAAAGCCGCCGACCAGGGACATGCCGCGGCCCAATATTGCCTCGGCGCCAGCTATTACCGCGGCGAGGGGGTGCCCGCCAGTTACGCCGAAGCGGTGAAGTGGTTTCAAAAAGCAGCCCAGCAGGGAAATGCCGAAGCCCAGTACTTCTTTGGATTCTGTTTGCTAAAAGGCCAGGGCGTACCTCGGGATGCTGAGGAAGCCGTGAAATGGTTCCGGAAAGCTGCCGAACAAGAAAGCGGAGATGCTAAGTACCAGCTCGCGGCGTGCCACCTCCTGGGCGAAGGCACACCCAAGAACCGTCGGGAGGGGTTGAAATGGTTGCGCAAGGCGGCGGAACACGGACATGCGACGGCCCAGTACACTCTGGGGTTACATTGCATCCACGGCGAGGGTGTGGCAAAAGACCCTGCCGAGGCGGCCAGGTGGTTTCAAAAGGCAGCCGATCAGGGAAATGCCTTTGCTCAGCGGGACCTTGGGCAATGTTACCTTCGTGGAATCGGTGTCCCCAAAAACTCTGTCGAGGCGGTCAAATGGTTGCACAAGGCGGCTGAGCAGGATGATGCGTTTGCGGAGTACAGCATGGGAATCTGCTACTACCGTGGCGAGGGCGTCATCAAGGACGTCCGCCTGGCCGCCTGGTGGCTGCGCAAAGCCGCCGATCAGGGCAACGCGCCCGCCCAGCTTCAGCTCGGCTACTTTTACGTGACGGGCGAAGGCGTCCGCAAGGACCCTGTGGAAGCATACAAATGGCTCACCTTGGCGTCGGTTTCCCCGGGGGAGGACGAACGGAACTTCCTAGCCTCTCTTGACATGCTGCCGGGATCTCCTCCCGCTCCCGCCGCCCTGCCCATCCTAGCCGCGCGGGCATACAAATGGCTAAAGCCCGCTCCCCCTTCAGTCGCCAGTCAGGCAAGGAAGTACTTGACTGCCCTCGAGCCGATGATGACCCCCGCACAAATCGCCAAGGCGCGGCAGATGGCCCGCGAGTTCAAGCCGCGGCGAAGCGCGTTGCCGCGTGATCGGTGACAGGCGCTCGGATTGACGCACAAAAAGCTGCCGTCCGGGAACTGTCCGCCCCGGTGACACCTTTCCATACGAGCTCCAACGCGGCCTGGAATTGGGGGCTGCCTCTGCACCGGAGGCCAAGCTGAAAGTGATGCCTTATGCACAACTTATGATTCAATCTTCGCGCAGGCAGCCGCGGACAGAACACCTCCAAAGAGCAAAACCGCCGCTGAGCCTTTCGATGAGCAGAAGGGCGACATCACGGCCGACCCTTTTACCATTCCACCCCCACCGGCTGCCCATCCTCATTTCGCAGCCCTCTCTGCCAGATCAGGCGCGTGCTCACGCAAGAAGCCAAGGGTTCCCTCCGTGCGCCCCAGCCCACCGCAAAAGCGCCACCTGTCTCGATCCGAACCCATGGAACAAAGCCTCCAACTGGCGGAGAGAGGGGGATTCGAACCCCCGATACGGCTTTTGACCGTATAACGGTTTAGCAAACCGCCGCCTTCAGCCACTCGGCCATCTCTCCGTCAAAGCCCCGGCGCCTGTCCCGGCCTCCCGGCACCAAACGCCAGCCCCCACGTTGCGAGGAGCCCGGTCTGCCTCTCGCTTCATCAGAGTTGCACAGATTCAACCGCGGTCAAGCCGAAAGGCTGGGGGGTGATCAGGGTATCAGGGTTGACGAAATCCTGAGCTTTTGAGCGGTCCGAAAGTGTTCTGGCGTGCGGTGGCCTGGGGTTCCCTGGCTGCAGATGCCATGGCTCACCGCCGCTTTTCCTTTTTCAGCCAGGCAATCAGTTCCTCCGGATGGTCGGTTTGGGCCCCGGTGAAGCCGCGCTCCAGGACCTTCTGGAAATAAGCCGGGTCCTCCCGGACGGCCTGAATATCCGGCCAGACTTTGATCCCCGCCCGCTCGGCCGCCGACACCATCTCGCGCGAGTAAAATTCCCAGGAACCGTCGAGCGCCTCCACCCCAAGTCGCCGGGCAAACGCCACCAGTTCCTCCGGGTCCTTGAGATCAGGGGGCGGCGAGACGATCAACGCCAGCTCCGGCGCCGCTTTTCGCCACGCCGCCACGTTCTCGGGCCGGTCATAAACCAGCACCTGCCGCGCCACCCCGGCTTCCCGGATCAGCCGCGCGACTTCCTCCCGTTCGCCCTGCTTGAAGTCCAGATAGACATGGATGCGGCCTTTGACCGCCGCCAAGGCCTCCGGGAGGGTCGGAATTCGATCCGGCTTGACCTCCGGGCGGGCCGGGTCGCGCACCTCCAACGCGCGCAGCTCCGCCAGCGTCATCCGCCCCACGCTGCCCCGGCCATTGGTCGTCCGGTCCACCGTGCTGTCATGCAGCAGCACGTAATGACCATCCGCCGTCCGCCGCACATCCATCTCGACATAGTCCGCCCCGGCGTCCGCCGCCTCGCGCAACGCC
>JARKQH010000337.1 GCA_029974925.1 Verrucomicrobiota bacterium | reverse complement strand
ACCTTCCCGGCCGAGCATCCGGTCGTCGCCGGGGACGTGGTGACCAGCTACCGCCGGATCAGCGCCGCGCTGCTGGCCGGGCTGGAGGCGCTGGGCCTGGCCGCCCAGGCGGACAAACGGACCGAGCGAGTCGCCGAGGCGAGCAAAGGCCCGGTATGCTTCGAGGTGCCGTCCGATTACGAGATCACGGCGGACGGCGGCAAGCTGATCGGCAGCGCCCAGGTGCGCAAGTTCGGCGGGGTGCTCCAGCACGGCAGCCTGCCCCTCCACGGCGACATCGCCCGCATCTGCGACGGCCTGGTCTTCCCGGACGAGGCCGCCCGCCAGACCGCGCGGGCGCGGGTGAGCCAGCGCGCCACGACCCTGGAGCGCGTGCTGGGGCGGGTCGTGACCTTCGAGGACGCGGCCCAGGCGGTGCGGGACGCCTTCGCGCGCACCTTCGGCGTGGCCATCCGCCCGGCGGAAGACCCCACCCCCGCCGAGCAGGATCGCGCCGCCGCCCTGGTGGCCGAGCAGTACGGCGCGGACGCCTGGACGTTCCGGTTGTAGGAGGGAAACAGGCCCCCATGCCGAACCGGACCCGGATCGTGCTTTCCCTGGCGCTGCTCCTCGCCGCCGCGCTGCTCGCCCTCCCCGCCGCGCCCGCCCGGTCGCAGGGGTCGTCGGCGACGCCCACGCCCGCGCCGGATTCGGAGCCGCGCATCCTCTATTCGGCGGGATTTGACGGCAGGATCGCCTATTTCACGATGAATGCGGATGGCTCAGATAAGCAGCCGGTCGCCGAGGCCTTCTTTGCCAACCCACGGTGGATCGCTTCTATTGGGGCTTCGATTTCTCCAGATGGCCATACCTTAGCTTTTGGTGGGGTGGACCTGGGTGGCGATTACCGGGTTGGGGATTTGCTGACGGATACAACAATCCATCTGATGGATTTGAGCACCCATACGGTCACCCGACTGGTCACGCAAGGGTTCGGCAATAGTCACCCCGTATGGTCTCCCGACGGAACTACCATCGCATATACGGCAGGCGGGGAAAACCGGCTTCTGCACGCTGTCGACGTGACCACCGGCGAAACACACCCGATGGTGGATGGGCGTATACTCAGGAATCTGGTAGGAATGCCAGGATATGTGTATGGCTTTGACTGGTCGCCGGATGGTAGCCAGCTTGCGGCTGGTGCAACTTTGTTCGATTTCTCCGAAAGAGGGTACGACACCGTCTTCGTGATGAACGCGGATGGTTCGGGTGTTTACCAAGCCATTCCTGACAACACGTCTCCGTTGTATCCTGCCTGGGGCCCTGAAGGTAACGTGTTGTACTACAATTGCTTGTCTTCCGAAACTCTCAATGAGATCTGTCGTATTGATTTGACCACCTCTGAGATCACCCAGGTCACCCATCTGAGCGATACCCTGGGTGATCTCATGATCTGGCATCTGGATGTATCAAGTGACAATCAGATTGTCTTCATGCTTCAATTATCGGATGTATTTTTGTTACCGGAATTAGAGTCCGATATATACCGCTACAATATCAAAACGGGTGATTTGACTAACCTAACTGCGGATATAGATAATGACGTGTGGGCCCCCCGGTGGGTGGATAGTCCGCCCGCCGCG
>JARKQH010000328.1 GCA_029974925.1 Verrucomicrobiota bacterium | reverse complement strand
GGTCTTGGTCATGGATTGTCTCGTTCCCCGGTTTCCCGCGCCGGGCGCGTAAGCGAACCAGCGCGGGACCTCGAGTGACTTCCATCCCAGCCGTTGCGCGCCGGTGTGGAGCTTGAGTGATGCCGCCGGCGCCGGACCGGGCAGGAGCGAGACCGTCAGGTCGCGTTCGCAAGCCTCGAAATGGGGTCGCAAATCGGCCTCCGTCAGGCCCTCGACTTGGAAGTCTCTTCGCCACTGCTCAAGCATCTCGGGCGGCGTCCGGTGGTACAGGCCGCTGTTGATTTCACTTCCGCCCCCGACACAGCAGCCTTCCACGTAGGCGATTTTGTCCGCGCCCAGAGCGACGGTCTGCCCGCCGTTGCGGTATTTCTGCTCCATCTCCTGGCGCGAAAACGGAGCGCACGACCCCAGCTCGTAGAAAGGACCTTCTTCGATCAACACCACGTCGCGCCCGGCCTCGGCCAGCAGCGTGGCGGTGATGGCGCCCCCCGGCCCCGATCCGACCACCGCAAGCTCGCACTCCAGCTCTCTTGGAAAGGTTGGCGGGCCCGCCTGGTGTTGAGCCGCCGCCGGCTGGTCGCGCGCGGGTTGCAAAGGTTCCGCCCGGCTGTGGAGGGCCAGCGTTGCCAGGCTCTCATAGTAACGGATGAAATCGCGTTGAAAGGCCAAGGGGGACTGTTTCCACGCGGCGACCCGCCGGGCCCGGCACTCCGGGGCCAGATGATGGAACGGGCGGCCGGCGCGGAGGCAGGCGGCCAGGTCGAACCCCAGTGTCAGCCAGCGCATCGGGCTGCGCAGATAGTCGGGCAGCCGGTCCTGCTGCTCCAACACGAACCGCGTCAGGTCGTTGTAGGGGCGGGCCAGCGACGGGTCATCCTCGGGCGCCTGAGCGCCGGCAAGGGAATAGACCAGGGCGGACACGGTGTCGTGAAGCCAGCGGCACTCGGAGGAGTTCATCGGGCGGTCAGGCTCCCGTGGCCAGCCAGATTACCGCCAGGGTCAGCGCCCCCACGGCGTAGCTGACCGGATCGCGCAGGGCGAAGACCACCGGGTCGTCATGCATGCGGCCCCGGGCGGCCAGCAGCCACAAGCGGCTCATCCAGTAGAGGAGGAGCGGGCAGATCAGGAGCAGCAACGTGGGGTGGCGGTAAAGGATGCGCACTTCCTGACTGTTTACGTAAAGGGCGAGCACCAGCACGGCCAGAAACGCGCTGCAACAGCCCAGGATCGTGATCAGCGGCAGATCCCCCGCGGCGTAACCGCGTCCCTTGATGTCGTTTCGGTTTTGCTGCCGCGCCGCCTCGAGCTCGACGCCGCGCTTGACCAAGGCCAGGCTCAGGAACAGGAACATGGAAAAGACCAGCAGCCAGAAGGAATAGACGATGCCGGTTGCTTCGTGGCCCGCCACCAGCCGCACGGTGTACAGGCCGGCGAGGCAGAACACGTCCAGCAACGGCGCCTGCTTGAGCCGCAGCGAGTAGGCGGTGGTCAGCAGCACATACACCCCCAGTGTGGCAACAAAGCCTTGGGAAAGGCTTGTCCCGATGAGCAGGCTGCCCAGCAGCAGCAAGGGGAACGCCGCCAGCCCCACCGGCAGCGGGAGGTCGCCACGAGCGAAGGGACGTTCCCGCTTGGCGGCATGGTGCCGGTCGGATTCCACGTCCAGCAAATCGTTCAACAGATAGACGCCGGACGCGCACAGACAGAAGGCAACAAACGCGATGAGCGCATCGAGCGCCACCGCCGGTTCCGTCAACCGGTGGGAGGTGATTGCCGGAACCAGCACAATCAGGTTCTTGACCCACTGATACGGCCGCAGGCCGCGCCAGAAAGCGCCCAGCCACGACTCCCGAGCCGCGAATACATTCTCAACGGTTGCGCGCCTGGCCGCGCGCCGAGCCAGCCTTTCGGACGCATTCACTACGATTGCCCGCCGTCCCCGCTCCCACACCGGCAGGTCCACCGAAGAGTTGCCCGCGTAGTCAAACCCGGCGTCACCGAACCGTTCCGCCAGGCGCGCTCCCTTGGCTTTGCCGCGCAGGTTGTGGCGCCCGTCGCTCGCCAGCACTTCGGTAAACAGGCCCAGATGGTCCGCCACCGCGCCGGCCAGGCGGACATCCGAGGCCGTCAC
>JARKQH010000292.1 GCA_029974925.1 Verrucomicrobiota bacterium | reverse complement strand
TCAATTTCCTTGCGGGCGGGTTTGCGCGGTCAGAACTTCGGAGGAGAGGGGGCGGATGGCGGTTTTGCCGGGGGCCGGAAGCGTGAAAGGGGCAAAGTGGCTGTGCGGGGCGTTCTTGGAGACGGGCACGCGGCCGGTGATTTTGTCCCGGGCAACGGGTCCATAAGACCGGCTGTCGAGACTGAAAAGGCGGTTGTCGCCCAGGACGAAGTATTCTTCCGGCCCAAGTTCGAAATGGAACCGGCCGCATTGCTGGTCGGGAAACGTCAGGGTGTATTTGGGAAGGTAAGGTTCCACCAGCATTCTGCCGTTGATGAAGACGTAGCCGCGCCAGATGTCCACCCTCTCGCCCGGCAGCCCCACAATCCGTTTGAGGGCGGAGTCGCCTTTGCCATCGTCCAGCAAAACCACATCGTCCCGGGTCAGCGCCCCGAGAACCGGCATGGCGAACACGCTGGCGCCCGGCTGAAAAGTCGGGACCATGCTGTCCCCGTCCACTATTGAGACAGTGCCTTTGATATTGCGGCCGGCGCCGATGCCGAGGGCCGCGCCAAAGGCCACCGCCAAAACCCAGCGAAACCAGCGCTTTTGCCCGAGATCACGCTTCAAACGCGCAAAGAATCTCATTCTCGAAAGGAAGGAGATGCAGGTTCCTTGCCAGCGGCCCGGCCGGCATGAGCGCAGGGCCGGCTGGTCTTTTTGTTGATAATTTGGGGAGAGGCTGCCTAGGCTGGCCTCAACAGCGTGAGTCCCAAAATCCCGATTTTCGCTTTTGGCTGGCTGGTCTTTGGCCTCAGCCAGGTCCTTCCCGCCGCACCGGTTCCCACAGCCGGGGCGCCTCAACTGAAAGACCGGCCTCCTGACGCGGAGACGGTTGCCTGGGTGCGTTTCAGCGACGCCCCCGAGCGCTACGACGGCGTGCCGTATCACTGGCTGGGGCATGGGGACCTGCGGCTGGTCTTCGAGGCGCCGCCGGCTCCGGGGCAGGCGCTCGAGCTGTTGTGGGGCGCCAAGGATGATGTGCGGTCGGCCGCCCTTGGCGTCAACGGCGTGCTTCAACCTCTGGAAGCGGGTGGCTATCGCGGATTCCGCTGGTTGCGCGTGCCCTTGACGCGCCCCGCCGGCGGTGGCGACCCGCTCGAAATCACGCTCACAGCCGCAGGCGCGCGCCCGGCGTTTGTGGCGGAAGCCAGGCTGACCGCCCCCGGCGGGGCGCCGGACCGGCCCGGCCTCGATCAAAAGGCTTTTCGCACCGTTGTCCTGGCGCGAGGAATGGCGTCGGCCGCCCAGGTGCCGGGTGTTCTGGCTGACCAGCGCGCCTTCTGGGACCGCGAACCCTCCGCCACCCTGTTCGGGGGTTTGGACGCCGCGGCCCGGGCCCGGTTTCGTCAGGCGGAGCGAAATTCGCGCCTGGCCGCCGAGGCATTCTTTCGTTGCCGCCATTACGTCACGGGCTGGCTGGGCGTCGCCGACCCCCGCACCGGTCTGATTCCCGAGAACCTCTCGCGGGGCCGCGACCGGTGGAACGGCCGGAACAACGCGGCGGACAATTACGCGTTCATGGTTCTGACCTGCGCGCTGACCGATCGCCCCCTGCTCGAGGGGCGCATGCGCCAGATGCTCGAAACGGAAAGCCGGCTCACCCGGCGGCTCGACCGCCTCGGCGACTGGTACCAATTCTCGCGAGCCGGGTTCGAGCACGACACCCTCGATTGGGACCGGCTCGTGTTCGACAACGCCGAATATGTCAAGGATGGGCTCATCCCGCTGACCGAGTGGCTGGGACCGAGCCCCTGGTCCGAGCGCATGATTGGGCTGGTGGACGACATCTGGAAGCACGCCCCCGTCCCGACGCCGGCTGGCCCCCTCCCCACCTTGAACTTCGAGGTTAACGGGGATTTGCTGCAGGCTTGCTCGCGTCTGTACTGGTTCACCGGCCAGCGAAAGTACCTCGAGTGGGCGATCCGGCTCGGGGACTACTACCTCCTGGGCACCAACCACCCCACCCGCCACCTGAAGGAGCTGCGGCTCATGGACCATGGCGGCGAGGTCGTCAACGGCCTCACCGAGCTGTATGTCGCCGTCAGCCGCGCGGCGCCGGAGAAACAAAAAGCCTACCGGGCGCCGCTGCGCGAAATTCTGGATTCCATCCTCGAGAAGGGCCGGAATGCCGACGGCATGCTTTACTCGTGGTACCGGCCCGGCACGGGCGAGAATTCCGGAAAACTCGCCGATACGTGGGGATACATTTACGATGGGTTTTACACCCTGTACTTGGTTGACGGTACCGAAGCTTACCGAGCCGCCGTGGCTAAGGCGCTGGAGAACCTGGCCGGAAAATATGAAGGGCGCCCGTGGGCCGACCAGAGCATGGACGGCATCGCCGACGCAGTGGAAGGCGCGTTGAACCTGCTCAACCGCCTGCCGGTGGCCTCGGCCGCCGAGTGGTGCGACCGGCAAATGCGCCTGCTTTGGAACGTGCAGCGCGCCGATGGGATCATCGAGGGCTGGCACGGCGACGGCAACTTCGCGCGGACCACAATCATGTATGCCCTATGGAAAACGCAGGGGGTGACGGTGCAACCGTGGCGGAAGGACCTGCGTGTGGGCGCCGTCCGCAACGGCCCGGCCCTCGAGCTCTTTCTGGCCGCCGGGGAACCGTGGGAGGGCAAGGTGATTTTCGACCCACCACGCCACCAAACCACCATGCATCTGCCCCTGGACTATCCCCGGATCAACCAGTTCCCCGAATGGTTCACGGTGGCTGACGGGCGCCTTTATGAAGTGGCCGACCGCCGGCGCGGAGACGCGGCCCCCACCCGCCACCGCGGCGCTGACTTGATCAAGGGTGTTGCCGTGACGCTCCAGCCCGGCAAGCCGCTTTTCTGGTCGGTGAGTGCAGTGCCTTGAAGGGGCGGAAGGGCGACTCTGAATTGCTCATGCATTGGAGCGGAGGCCGCGGCGGCCTGGACCTGCGCGGCAGCAATCCCTTGCGCAGCCGTGCTTTCCATTTGACACAGGTGGGAGCTTGCTCATGATTTGAAAAAACGGGCTGGGTTGCGAATCGGCCAGGGTGGCCGCGGTTCGAACCCGGCCGTTTAAGGAAGGAATTGCTTGAGTATCGCACTTGTAACAGGCGCCGCCGGATTAATTGGATCGGAAACCAGCCGCTGGTTCCATGACCGCGGTTTCGAGGTGGTGGGGATTGACAATGACCTGCGGGCGCGGTTTTTCGGCCCCGAAGCCTCGACGGAAGGCACGCGCCGGCGCCTGGAGCGGGAGCTGCGCAACTACCGGCATGAAGCGATTGACATCCGCGACCAGGCGGCGGTCAACGCCCTGTTCCGCCGGCTGGGTTCCGCGGTGCGGGTGGTGGTTCACACGGCGGCCCAGCCTTCCCATGACTGGGCTGCCCGCGAGCCGCTGACCGATTTCGAGGTCAACGCGCTGGGCACACTCCACGTGCTGGAGGCGGCGCGGCAACATTGCCCGGAAGCGGTCTTCATTTTTACCAGCACCAACAAAGTCTATGGCGACGCGCCCAACCGGCTGCCCCTGGTCGAGCTGGACACGCGTTGGGAAATTCAGCCGGATCACCCGTTCCATCGGGGGATTGACGAAAGCCTTTCGATTGACCAGTCGAAACACTCGCTTTTCGGCGCCAGCAAGGTGGCGGCGGACATCCTGGTGCAGGAGTACGGGCGTTATTTCGGCATGAAGACCGCCTGCTTCCGCGGCGGCTGCCTCACGGGTCCCGCGCACGCGGGCACGGAATTGCACGGCTTCCTGGCGTACTTGATGAAATGCACCGCCGCCGGCCGCCCGTACCGCGTGTTTGGATACAAGGGCAAGCAGGTGCGGGACAACATCCACAGTTACGACCTGGTCAGCGCGTTTTGGGAGTTTTTCCAGGCGCCGCGCTGCGGCGAGGTCTATAACATCGGCGGCAGCCGCCATTCGCACTGTTCAATGCTGGAGGCGATTGCCCTGTGCGAGGAGTTGAGCGGGCGCAAACTGGACTGGTCCTACGTGGAGGAGAACCGGATCGGGGATCACATTTGGTGGGTGAGCGACGTCACCCGGTTTCAGACCCATTATCCGAACTGGAAGTACCGTTACGACATCCGCGGCATCCTGCGGGAAATTTACGAGGCGGTTCGATGAGAATCCTGATCACCGGCATTTGCGGTTTTGCGGGCAGCACCGTGGCGCGGGGTCTGGTCGAAAGCTGGCCCGGCGTGGAGCTGTTTGGCATCGAGAACTTCTCGCGGGCCGGGAGCGAGCTCAACCGCCGGGAGCTGCCGGCGCTGGGGATAAAATTATTTCATGGCGACATTCGCGTTCCGAGCGATCTGGCCGCGCTGCCCAAAGTGGACTGGGTCATTGACGCGGCGGCCAATCCGAGTGTGCTGGCGGGGGTGGACGGGGCCTCCAGCAGCCGGCAGGTGGTCGAGCACAACCTGTTGGGAACGGTCAATCTGCTCGAGTTCTGCCGGGCTCATGGGGCCAGCTTCATCCTGCTGAGCACCAGCCGGGTCTATTCGATTCCGGCGCTGAGTGCTTTGCCGCTCGAAACCCGCGACCAGGCGTTCCAGTTGGCTCCTGGCGGCCCCCTGCCGGCCGGCGTGAGTGCGGAAGGGATCACCGAGAGCTTCTCCACCGCGCCGCCCGTCTCGCTCTACGGCAGCACCAAACTCGCCTCGGAACAACTGGCATTGGAATACGGCGAGACCTTTGGGTTTGCGGTTTGGATCAACCGTTGCGGGGTGCTCGCGGGCGCGGGCCAGTTCGGGCGCGCGGACCAGGGCATTTTTTCGTTTTGGATTCATTCGCACCGGAGGCGGCGGCCGCTCAAATTTATTGGCTTCGAGGGGCGCGGATTTCAGGTGCGCGATTGTTTGCACCCGCGCGACCTGGTGCCCTTGCTGATCCGGCAGATGCGGGAAGCTCCGGCCGGCCGCCAGCCGGTTCAAAATGTCAGCGGGGGCCGCCGGAACAGCATGTCCCTGGCGCAACTCCACGCCTGGTGCGATGCCCGGTTCGGCCCCTGCCCGGTGCAGGCCGACCCGGCGCCGCGGCGTTTCGATCTTCCCTGGGTGGTGCTCGACTCTTCCCTGGCCCGAAAGCAGTGGGAGTGGGAACCGACCACGACGCTCGAAGCGGTGCTGACCGAAATTGCGGCGCACGCCGAGGCGCACCCCGACTGGCTCGAGATTTCAGGAGGATGACTGATTCGGTCCAGGCCTCACCCCGCAATCGCAGTCTCCGGCTGCTCTCAGTGATCATTCCTGCCCGGGATGAGGCCGGCTGCATCGC
>JARKQH010000290.1 GCA_029974925.1 Verrucomicrobiota bacterium | reverse complement strand
GTTCACGAAAGCAAACTGCCCCCGCCCAACTGCATCAATTGTCACGAACCCAAAGAAAGCCATCAAAAGGCGGCCGCCCAGTACGCCACCAGCATTCATGGTGTCAGCCACACCCTCGGCGCCTCCGGGGCTGCCAGTTGCTGGGACTGCCACGGTTCCCATGGCATCCTGCCCGTGACCGATGGCCATTCCCCCGTCTTCAAACTCAACCTGCCACGCACCTGCGCGGCCTGTCAC
Source organism: Verrucomicrobiota bacterium (assembly GCA_029974925.1). Taxonomy (GTDB): domain Bacteria; phylum Verrucomicrobiota; class Verrucomicrobiia; order Limisphaerales; family UBA8199; genus JARKQH01. The sequence continues at coordinate 44,565 of JARKQH010000290.1, read as the reverse complement.
AGCAACGAGGGCCTCACCCAGGAATACAAAATGAAGAACACGGAGGCTGCGTCCCATTACATGGACAGCATCCACGGCCAGAAACTCCTCAAACAGGGCTTGATTGTCGCCCCCTCGTGCAACGATTGCCACGGCGTTCACGACATCAAACGCGCGGTGGACCGCGATTCGCCCATCAATCCCGCCAACGTCGCCAAGACGTGTGGCAAATGCCATTACAAGGTCGAGGAGACCTACATGTCCAGCGTCCATGGCCAGTTGCTGGCCAAAGGCGACAAACGCGGTCCCGTCTGCACGGACTGCCACACGGCTCATGATGTCGAACCCCCCACCACCGGCCATTTTAAGATGGCCAGCGACCAGCGCTGCGGCAAATGCCACCAGGACAGCCTGACTCATTACCGCGATACCTACCACGGCAAGGCCATGGCGCTGGGCAAGCCCAATGCGGCTCCCGATGTCGCCGCCTGCTACGACTGCCACGGCCACCACGACGTCCTGCCGCCCTCCAACCCCGCCTCGCGCCTCTCCAAAACCAACATCGTCGCCACCTGCCAGCAATGCCATCCGGACGCCAATCCGGGCTTTGCCGCCTACCAGCCTCACGCCAACCCTTTGGACCGCGAGCGCTTCCCGGTTCTGTATTGGACCTTCATGTTCATGACCAGCCTCCTGGTCGGGGTCTTCGTCTTCTTTGGCGGCCACACCATCGCCTGGCTGTTCCGCGCCGTGTACCTCTACCTCCATGACTCAAAACGGTTTCGCGAGGCCAAAATCGAGACGCAGACCGGCGGCGAATGGTTCACCCGCTTTGCCCCGTTTGACCGCTTCCTCCATTTCCTGGTGGTCACCAGCTTCCTCCTGCTCGTCATTACCGGCATGCCGCTCAAGTTCTATTACACGGATTGGGCCAAAACCCTCTTCCAGTTCATCGGCGGCGCCGAAACCGCCCGCGCCCTCCACCGCCTGGGCGCCATCGTGACCTTCCTGTATTTCGGCTTGCATCTGGCCTCGCTTGCCGTCAAGGCCTGGCATGGCCGCCACAAGGTCCGCGATTCGCAAACCGGCAAGCTGAGTTTCAAACAACTCTGGAATGTTCTCTTCGGCCCGGATTCGATGGTTCCCACCCTCCATGACTGGCGCGATTTCGTCGCCCACAACAAGTGGTTCTTTGGCAAGGGACCCAAACCTCAATTCGACCGCTGGACCTATTGGGAAAAATTCGATTACTTCGCCGTCTTTTGGGGCGTCTTCATCATCGGCGCCTCGGGCCTCATCATGTGGTTCCCGGAATTCTTCACTTCCTTTCTCCCCGGCTGGATCATTAACGTTGCCTTGATCATTCATTCGGACGAAGCGCTGCTGGCCGCCGGCTTCATCTTCTCCATTCACTTCTTCAACACGCATTTCCGCATCGAGAAATTCCCCATGGACACGGTCATCTTCTCCGGCCGCGTCTCCAAGAACGAAATGCTCCACGAACGCCGCCGCTGGTACGACCGCCTGGTCGCTGAAGGCCGGCTGGACGATTTCCGGGTCCGCGACGAATGGCAGCGCTGGAAGGGGATTGCGCGCTCGTTCGGCTACATTTTCTTCGGTTTGGGCGTTCTGCTTCTGATCCTCATCATCTACGCCATGACCACCCGCCTGGTCCACTGAGCCGGCAGCCGGCTCGTCTGTCCCCTCGGGTCTCCGTGGTGCGCCGCTGACCCCTTCTGGCCGGCCAGCGCGCAATTTTCGGCTGGTTGGACGCAACCCAGGCCGCCCGCCACATGCCGCGGCCTCCGCATTTTCGGCCGCCTCCCGGCCACACAGTGCAAAAAATGCGAAACATTGGGCAAGTCATGTAGAGCCTTACGTGATGGATCGGGCTTTCTTGAATAAGATTGATTATGGTGTCTGCGCGTTTCTTGCTTCCGCTGGTTGTCCTGCTCGCCGCCTTGGTGGCGGGCCGGCCCCTCGCCCTCCGTGCCGCGGAGGAGATCAAAGACAGCTCCTGCATGGACTGCCACTCGGACAAGGACTTGTACAAAACGAATGCCGCCGGACGCGCCATCTCCCTCTATGTGGATCTGGACAAGCTGAAAGCCTCGGTTCACAAAACGAACACCTGCGCCAGTTGCCACGACGACATCACTGACAAACATCCCGACGACGAGGTTGCGGCCGAGCCGGTCCATTGCGCGAAGTGTCACGAGGAGCAATCCGCCAGTTATGGCGCCAGCGTTCATGGCCTCGCCCTGGCTCGCGGCGAAGTTGGCTCCGCCACCTGCAGCGATTGTCATGGCACGCACTCCATCCTGCCCCCCACCTCTGCGGATTCCCCCCTGCATTTTTCGAAGCTCGCTGAAACCTGCGGCGCCTGCCATGAACAAGCCGCCCGCGATGTCGCGGAAAGTGTCCACGGCAAAGCGACTGCCCTGGGCCGCCGCGAAGCCCCGACCTGCACCGACTGCCATTACGAGCACCAAATCCAGGGTCTCAAAGGCAGCAGCCCCCTCCGCATCTCGGCCGATGTTTGCAGCAACTGTCACGCCTCCGAGCGGCTGAACACCAAGTACCGCCTGCCACCCGACCGCGTGAAGACCTTCTTCGAAAGCTACCATGGCCTCGCCGCCCAGTACGGCTCCACGCTCGCCGCCAACTGCGCCAGTTGCCATGGCGTCCACAAAATCCTGCCGTCCTCCGACCCGCGCTCCAGCATCCACAAAGACAACCTCGTCGAGACCTGCGGCAAGTGCCACGCCGGCGCCACGGCGAACTTCGTCGAAAGCAAAATCCACGTCTCCGCCGAAAGCGAAGGCGACGGCATTGGCGGCAAAGTCAACTGGTGGGTCCGCCGCATTTATCTGATCCTGATCTTCGGCACGATCGGCTTCATGCTCGCCCACAACCTCCTGGTCTTTTGGCGCAAGGTCGCCGCCCGGTACCGCGCCGCCGACCTTAGCATCCTCCGCATGAACTTCTCGCAGCGCATGCAGCACCTGGTGCTCGCGGTCAGTTTCATCATCCTCGCCGTCACCGGCTTCGCCCTCAAGTTCCCCGATTCCTGGCTGTCCCGCCTGATGGGCTCGAACGAATTGGTCCGAAGCTGGAGCCACCGCGTCGCCGGGGTCGTCCTCCTCGCCGTGGGGGCTTACCACCTCTTCTATATCTTTGCCCGAAAAGAGGGCCGGCAATTGGTCAAAGACTTGTTGCCCGCGAAAAAGGACCTGGCGGACCTGGGGGACAACGCCCGCTTCCTCACCGGCCTGAGCACCCAAAAGCCGCGGATCGGCCGCTTCGGCTACGCGGAAAAAATGGAATACTGGGCGGTGGTCTGGGGCACCATCATCATGGGCGTCACCGGCTTGATGATTTGGTTTAAGATTGACGTCACCCGCTTCCTCCCCCGCTGGATCGTGGATGTCGCCCTCACCATCCATTATTACGAAGCGATCCTGGCCTGCCTCGCCATCCTCGTCTGGCATTTCTACCATGTCATCTTCGACCCCGATGTTTATCCGCTCAACTGGGCCTGCTGGAACGGACGCGTTTCCAAACACTGGGCCGAGGAGGAGCATCCCCTCGACCCGGCGGTGGCGGGGACGGACTCAACCACCCCCCAGGAACCCGTGCGCGAAGCGAAAGCCAGCCCGTCCACACCCGCCGGTTCCTGAGCCAGGCCTCGAGCAGGAAAACCACCTTTTCTCACTCAGAAGTTTTGCGGGATTAGATTGTATTTTGCTGCTATTGAACCGGCATGGCAAAAAATGCAAAGTTATTGCCAACCCGCGAAAAGCGGGAAAACCGCTTTTTCATAGGCTTGTGGGCGTGAAATCAGATGGATAGCTTGAATTAGTGTTAACCAACGCAAGAATTGTTGCATCCAGTCACCAGTCTCCCGCGCCTATGAAACTCTTCGTCGCCGGCCTAAGCTACAAAACCGCGCCCGTCGAAATCCGCGAGCGGCTGGCGGTTCATGCTTCGCGCCTGCGTTGCCATGGTTGCCGGCTCAAGCTGGCCGGAAACCTGTCCGAGGTCGTGCTGGTGTCCACCTGCAACCGCGTCGAGGTTTACGGGGTGACGAATTGGGCGAAAGGAAAGGCGCACCGGCTGTTTCAGTTGTTGAGCACCGCAGAGCTCGATTTTACCCCGTACCTGTATATCAAGGAAGGCATCGAGGCAGTCGAACATCTTTTCGCGGTTGCCGGTGGCTTGGACTCCATGGTGATTGGCGAGACCGAAATCACGGGACAGGTAAAACAGGCCTATCTGGCCGCACAGGAGGCAAAGCTGACCGGCCGCATTACCAACCGCCTGTTCCAGGCCGCCTTGCAGACCGCCAAACGCATCCGCACCGAAACCTGCATTGGCCGGGGAGCGACTTCTGTCGGCAGCGTTGCCGTTGAGCTGGCCGAGCGTATTTTCGATCATAACCTCTCCGACAAATCCGTCATGATCATCGGCGCCGGCAAAATGGGCGAAGCCTGCATCCGGCACCTCGCCAAGAAAGGTATCCAGTCGGTGATCGTGGCGAACCGCTCGCCCGAGCGGGCCCGGCTCCTGGCGGACGAATTCGGCGGCCGGGCCGTCGGGATGGACGGCTGCCTCGAGGCCATGGCGGGCGTGGACATCGTCGTCACCTCCACAGGTGCGCCGCAGACCATTCTGCACCGCGATCAAGTGGCTGCGGTGATGGCCGCCCGGCGCAACCGTCCTTTGTTCCTTATTGACATCGCCGTCCCCCGCGATGTCGCGCCGGAGGTGCAGGATTTGCCCAACGTTTACCTTTACAACGTGGACCATCTGGAAACCATCGTGCGCGAAAACGTCCGGCTCCGTGAACAGGAGCTGGCCCGTTGCCACACCATCATTCAGCAGAGCGCCCGCGAACTGATGCAGCGCTTTGATGCTCCCTCCATCCCCGGCGGCGTCCGCGCCCCCGTGTCGCCCCCCGCGTGGGACGTTGCGCCTGCCCAAGCCTGATCCCCCATGATGGCCCGCATCCCAACACTTTCAACGAATGGACCGGCCGGCGAGCTCGCTGGCGGTCTGATCTCGTGGAAACGCACGGTCTCCGGTCGAGGCCGTGTGAAGGCGGCACTAAGCTGGTGCCGCCTGCCGACAGTAACAAACACACAGCACGTGCTAGTAGAAAGTAGTATGAGAAAACTAAAACTCCTCCTGGTTGGGGTGGCACTTTCCCTGCCCCTCCTCTCGCAGGCGGCGGTCAACAAGGGTATCGAAGGGTCGGTTCACGACTTCTCCGGAACCAACAATACCTGGAATACCCGGTCCGGCGTCTGCTCTCCCTGCCATGCGGCGCATCATACCGATGACGCGCAGATCGTTCCGTTGTGGGTCCACGCGACCTCGTCCGGTCCCTTCGTCATGTACGATAGTCCAACCTTCCAGGCCGCCCGTCCCGGGTCGCCCAACGGCAGTTCGCTGGCGTGCTTGAGCTGCCACGATGGCACGGTCGCCATCAACGCCTCGCTCAGCGGCACCAACGGCGCGGCGGTGATGATTGATCCGGCGGCCCAGATCGGTCCGGACCTCCATACCACCCACCCGATCTCGTTTACCTACGATGCCAGTCTGGCGTTGTTGGACGGCGGGCTCGAAAACCCCAGCACCTACAAAATCGGCGATCCCAAGACCGCCCTCACGGTCCAGACCGCCCCGGTGCCGGCGAGCTGGAGCGGCACCAGCCTCACCGGCAAGACGATTGATGAAGCCTTGCTGGTCGGTGGCAAAATGCAGTGCTCCTCCTGCCATGATGTTCACAAGCTCATTGGCTCGGCGCCTTCGAGCGGCATTCTCATGAAGATTACCGGCTCGGATGCCCAAGGCCGGGGCAGCTTGATCTGCCGCACCTGCCACATCAAGTAACCACCGTTTACTCACCGAGAAGAGGCCCTGGTAACAGGGCCTCTTCGTTTTCGGCCTCGACTCGCCGTTCCCTTTCGGATGCGACGGCAGGCGGCCTCACAAGCGTGGGGAGGCGGTGCTTCGCTTTTTTTGCCTTTTTTGATGCGCGCCAAAGGCTGGCCCGCTAGAATCCCGACGCTGACAGGGCTGGGCCGCCAGCGGTCCGCAAACCAAAAAATGCGAAGTCTCAAACAACAACGGTGTTGTCGCCCGACCGCTGCCTTAGCATCCTGCGCGCGTGAAAGTTACGGTGCAACGGCGACTTGCGTGCTGGCATGGCGGATTGCGCCCTTGGAGAAGCTGACTGAACACGAATGGGTGATCTATGACGACGATCTCTAAAGCCTTGCGTCGTGGGTTCTGGCCTCTGGCGGTGCTGCTCCTGGCTGCGGGCTGCGCCGCCCGCAAACCAGCGCCGGCAAACTACGTGGTGTTCCCCCCTCCGCCTGACGAACCCCGGATACAATACCTGATGAGTTACGGCTCGGAATCCGAGCTGGGCGCCCGCGGCAAGTTCAGCGACTTCGTGGTTGGCAAGGAGCGGGTTTACCGCCCGATCATCAAGCCTTACGGCATCACGATCAAGAAGGGCAAGATCTATGTCTGTGACACCCAGGCGGTGAACGTGAGCATCGCGGATTTGGCTGCCCGAAAAATGCGCTATCTCAAACCGGTCGGCGCGGGTGCCTTCAAGGTTCCCATCAACATTGCCGTGGATGACGATGGGACGATGTACATCACCGACACCGGCCGCGAGCAGGTGCTCATCTTTGACAAAAACCTCAATTATCTGGGTGCCATTGGGGTGAAGGACGAGATGAAACCCTGCGGCATCGCGCTGGCCGGCGACCGGCTTTACCTGACCGATTTGAAAGGGCGCTGCGTACGCGTTTACGACAAGGCCTCGCGCCAGCTCCTGCGAACCTTCCCGACGCTGGACCTCGACGACCAAAAGCGCCTGTTCCAGCCCACCAACCTGGCGATTGGCGACGATGGCCGCATCTACGTCAGCGATACGGGCGGTTTCGCCGTCAAAGTTTACGATGCGCAGGGCAACCACCTGCAGACCTTCGGCGAGCTGGGCGTGACCCCGGGACGTTTTGCCATGCCCAAAGGCATCGGCGTGGACCGGCAGAATCGTTGCTACGTGATTGACGCCGCCGCCCCGGTCGCCCAGGTCTTTGATCCCGAGGGCCGTCTCCTGATGTGGTTCGGCGAACCCCGGTCCAGCGGGCCGGCGGCTCTATACCTGCCCGCTGGTCTGGCCATTGACTATGACAACCTGGGCTTGTTTCAGAAGTACGTCGCCCCCGGCCAGAAGCTGGAGTACCTTATCCTGGTCACCAACCAGGCCGGCCCGAACAAAGTCAGCGTTTATGGCTTCCTCAAGAAACGCTAACCCCGTTATTCAACCGCTTCAGCGCGATTCCGTTTCCCTCTAAACATGCCCGCCGCACCTGACGCGCCCCATCGAAAACGACCGCCGCGGCCGGGGTTCTGGATCGTGCTCCTCGGCGTTGGGCTGCTGGTCGGCTGCAGTACCCAAACCAAGCATCGCTGGCTGACCTTCTTCTTCGACGGCGTCCCGGCTCCGGGCGCCACCAACGCTCCAGCCCGTGTGCAATACGACGAGGATGGCCGGCCGCTGGCGATGCCGGAGGCTGCCCCGGCCCCGGCCCCCGTCCCGGTCGTGCACGCCTTCACCCCCCATCCTCCTTATGAGGACAAAAACTGCACCGAGTGCCATGTCTCGCGCTTCTCGGTGAAAATGAAGGGACCGCAGACCCAAATCTGCTTTGGATGCCACGACAATTTCCTGACCGCCCTTAAGGTCAAACATCAACCCGCCGAAAACGGCGAATGCACCGGCTGCCACGATCCCCACGGATCGGCCAATCCCCACATGCTGCACCTGACCGGCGCCGCCTTGTGTGCCGAATGTCATGACCCGTTTCCTGCCCAGGCCAAAGCAAAGCACCAGCCGGTCGAGAACGGCGAGTGCCACTCCTGTCACCTGGCCCATGGGTCGGAATTCAAGGGGCTGCTGACCCGGGCGGAGGATAAATTGTGCTTCGAATGCCATGAGGATATCCAGCAGAGCCTTCAGGCCGCCAAGGTCAAACACCAGCCGGCAGACAATGGCGAATGCAGCTCGTGCCACAATCCGCACTTCGCCGACCAGCCCAAGCTGCTGCTCAAGCCCGACGGGCAATTGTGCTTCGAGTGCCACGAGGATGTTCAGCAGCAGCTTCAGGCTGCCAAGGTGAAGCATCAACCGGCCGAAAACGGCGAATGCTCCTCCTGTCACCAGCCGCATCAGGCCGAGCTGAAAGGCCTGCTTGCGAAGCCGGACGGCAAGCTGTGCTTCGAGTGCCACGAGGACGTTCAGCAGCAGCTTCAGGCCGCCAAGGTGAAGCATCAACCGGCCGAGAACGGCGAATGCTCCTCCTGTCACCAGCCGCATCAGGCCGAGCTGAAAGGCCTGCTCGCGAAGCCGGACGGCAAGCTGTGCTTCGAGTGCCACGAAGACCTGCAACAAGCCATCGAAAAGGCCGCTTTCAAGCATGATCCCGCCGCCAACGGCGAATGCGCCTCCTGCCATGCCCCGCACCACGCCGCCGAGCCGGCCCTGTTGCTCAAGGATGCCCGGCAGGTTTGCTTCGAGTGTCACGAGGAGAAAGACATGGCGGCCGTCGAAGCGCATGCCAAAGCCCCGGCTGGCCAAGGCTGCTCGACGTGCCACGACCCCCACGCCGGGGCCGAAAAGTTGTTCCTCAAGCCCGGGGCCAAACCTCCGGCCGCTCCGCCAGGCGAATCCCCCAAATGATGCTCAGACCCATGCACAGCGCGCGGTTCTGGTTGTTTCTGCTCTGGGTGGCGGCGGGCGCCAGCCCCTGCGCCTTCGCCCAGGCCCGTTACCAGCCCCGCTACATCGAACCCCAGTGGTTCACGTTCCGCCTCTCCGAGGTCAGCGCCGGCGTGTACGCCGAGGGAAATTACCAGCAAACCCGCGTGGAAAATTCCGGCGCCACCGTCAGTTACCAACGGCTTTTTGCCGGGCCTTCCCTCAGCCTCAATGCCAATGGCTCCGTCTATCATCCCAACCTCCTCCAGTATTTCCTCCGCACGGATGGCGCCTTTGGCTACTCGGAATACAAAGTACGCAGCGGCGCCTCCACCACCACTCGCGAGTGGCAGTACCTCGGCAGTTTTTCCACCGAGCTGCTCTTCCTGGCGGACAAACCCTTCAACGCTTCCGCCTTCGCCAGCTACGATCATTCCTACCGGGATAACGATTTCTTCACCCGCACCCTGGTCGAAAGCTGGCGCTACGGCGGGCGGCTGGTGTGGGACCACGAACCCTGGCTGTTTACCGCCGGCTATCAGCACCGGGGCGAAAACGGGTCGAGCCGTTACCCGATCAACCAGGTCGTCCTGGTGCCGGTGTGGATCGGCGGAACACCCGTTTTCGTCCCCCAAACCAATACCGTGGATGTCACCCAGGAAACGGTGATTGACGAGGATAATGCCAATCTGGAATTGCGCCACCGCCGCGACCGGGGCGACAGCCTCCTCAGCTACAGCCTCAATCATTACAGCCGCGCCGACGGCCCCTCCCTCAGCGACGGAACCGATCACGCCGTTTCCATTGGCGACAACGAACGGTTCGGCGCGGCGGATCAATACCGCCTCCACGCCAGCGCCAGCATGGTCAAACGCGATACCACCTTCGAAACCAGCGACGAGTACATTGGCAACCTCGGCTTCAGCGCCGAACACCGCCCCAACCTCCGCAGCCAATACGACCTGACCTATGACCATTTCGAAACCGGCCCCTTCACCTCGGACAATTTCAACGGGCAGGGCACCCTCTCGCATCAGCTTTACGAAAGCCTGGGCTCCAGCCTGATTGTTCGCGGGTCGGACGCCCAAAGCTCGGATGCCGCCAGCTCCAGCTCCATCACCCGCGTTGGCGGCGGCATCTCCGAGGTCTATACCAAGCGCCTCACCGACGAGCATCATCTGCGCCTCGGCGCCTCCGTGTTCCTGGACCATAACGAACAGGAAAACACCGGCGACTTTCGCACCATCCAAAACGAGCGGCACACCGTCACCGCCGCCGGCGAGCCCGGCGCCGGCCCGTGGAGCTTCCTCCTCGAATTCCCCAACGTCCTCACCGCCACCATCGTGGTCCGCGACCCGGACGATCCCCTGCGCACCTTCTTCAACGGCTTCCATTACCTCGTCGAGCCCCGCGGCTCCCGCACCGCCATCGTCTGGCTCCGGCCCATCGGCGAACCCATCCCTCCCGCCGTGGTGGTGGATTACCAGAGCGACATTACGCCCCCGGGCAGCTATGAAACCCTCACGACCCTCTTTCACATTCGGTTCGATCTCTGGAAAAACCTCCTGGGCCTCTACGGCCGCGTCAGCGTCAACGAGAACAACGCCCCTGCTGACCTCCGCATCCAGGAATACAGCACCTACACCGTCGGCACGGATTTCAACTGGCGCTGGTTCCGCGCCGGTGCCGAATACCAAATCTACGATTCAACCGACTCGGACTACAACGTCACCCGCCTCTTCCAGTCCTTCATGTTTCGGCCGGATGACGTGTCCTCTCTAAACCTGGACTTCACTGAAACGCTCACGGACTTTACTAGCCTCAACCGGACCGAGGAAGACTACCGCTTCACCACCCGTTACCGCCGCGCCCTGACCCGCCGCCTTGGCCTGGACGCCGACGCCGGGGTCGCTTACCGCCGGGGTTTGGGTCCGAAACAGATTCTGGCGACTCTCCGGCCTTCGCTCCGTTACGTGATTGGCCGCACCACCCTGAATGTGGGGTACGATTACGACTACGAGCTGTACCTCGACCAACAGGAACGGCAAAAGCATTTGCTCTTTGTCCGCCTCAAACGAATATTCTGAGCATTCGTGATGATGGTCCGACGCCAATCCCGGTTGCGCCGCGGCAAGTCCCGCCCAGGCTCATCGTGCCCTGGGGCGCGGTCGGTCGTCTTGCCGCTCCTTGCCGGGCTGGCGCTCCTGGCCGGCGGCATGTCCGTCCTCACGGGTTGCGCCCGCGTGTCCCGCCAGCCCCACGCAGCCGAGCCGGTCGCTCCTCCGGTCTGGCCCGAACCCCCTCTGACCGCCCGCATCGGCTATTCGCAAAGCGTCTGGCGTCCGGCCGACCTCGGCATCACCCGCTCGGCCTTCACCCGCTTTGGCCAGTGGCTGACGGGTTCAGACAAAGGCAACGAACCCCTGCTCAAGCCTTTTGGCCTTGCCCTGGACGAATCGGATAACCTCTGCGTGACCGACACCGGGGCTGCTGCCGTCTGCTATTACGATCGGTCCAGGAAAAAATGGCATCGCTGGACGAAAGTGGGCTCGGTCCGTTTCGTCTCGCCTGTCGCCGTCGCCAAACAAGGGGACCTCCTGTTTGTCGCGGATTCCGGCCTGGGCCGGGTCATCACGTTCGACCTGTCAGGCAAGCTCCAGGGCCAGCTCACCAACCGCCTCGAGCGCCCCGCCGGATTGGCTATCAGCCTTGGCCGCCTCTGTGTCGCCGATTCCCTGCGCCATTGCATCGTCGTCTTCGACAGGCAAGGGCAATTCGTCGCTGAATTCGGCCGCCGCGGCGACGGCCCCGGCGAATTCAATTTCCCCACGCACCTGGCGGCGGACTCCGAGGGCCGCCTCCTGGTCACCGACTCCATGAACAGCCGCGTGCAAATCCTGGATGCGGCTGGCCGGTTCGTTGGCCAAATCGGCCGGCTGGGCGACAGCCCCGGCCAGTTCAGCCGCCCCAAGGGGGTCGCCGCCGATTCCTTCGGCCATGTTTATGTCATAGATGCCCTGTTTGATAACGTCCAGATCTTCGATCCGGCGGGCCGCCTCCTGCTCGCCTTCGGCGCCCCGGGCTCGGGCGCGGGCGAATTCTGGCTGCCCAACGGCATTGCCATCAGCCGCAACAACGAAATTTTTGTCGCCGATTCCTATAACCGCCGGCTGCAGATTTTCAAATACATCGGCCCGTCATGAGTTCCAGTCGTTTCAGCCATTCCCGCCTTGCTCGCGCGGCCATTTTCGGCCGCCGGCTCCTTTTCGCAACCAGCACCCTGCTGCCCGCCTTGGGGCTGGTTCTCCACCCCGGCGCGGCATCCGGCGAAACCATCCTGGCTTCGAAACATGACCTTTCCATCGCCGGCCGCGGCGCCATCAAGGCCAGCACCGAGTCCGAAGTCTGTCTGTTCTGTCACACGCCGCATCGCGGCACCGGCGAATTGCCGCTGTGGAACCATGCCATGTCACAAGCGGCCTACATCCCGTACAGCAGCTCGACCATCAAAGCCACCATCGGTCAGCCCACCGGCTCTTCCAAACTCTGCCTGAGCTGCCATGATGGAACCGTTGCGCTGGGAATGGTTCACAGCCGGTCGGTTCCCATTGAAATGCGCAATGCAGTCACCACCATGCCGGCCGGACCGGCCAATCTCGGAACCGACCTCTCCGACGATCACCCGATCTCCTTTGTCTATGACAGCGCCCTGGCGACTGCCCACGGCCAGTTGCGTGATCCCGCGACCCTGAACAACAAGGTGCGCCTCGACCACACCGGCCAGATGCAATGCACCTCCTGCCACGACCCCCACGACAATCAATACGGCAAGTTCCTGGTCCAGGACAACTATGCCTCCGCCCTCTGCCTGCAATGTCACAACCCCAATTATTGGGCCGATTCGGCCCACCGGCTCTCCAACAAGACCTGGAACGGGACCGGACTGAATCCCTGGCCGCACTCGACCAACACGACGGTGGCGGCCAACGCCTGCGCCAGTTGCCATGCCTCCCACGCCGCCGGCACCAAACCCCGCCTCCTCAACCACGCCCTCGAGGAAGACAACTGCTTTGCCTGTCACAACGGCAACGTGGCCACTCACAACCTCCAGCCCGAGTTCAACAAGTTCAGCGCCCACCCCATTCTCGACACCTCGGGCGTCCATGACCCCGCCGAGGATGCCCTCAACCCGCCCCGCCATGTCGAGTGCGTGGATTGCCACAATCCTCACGCCTCCCGCCGGTCGTCTGCCCAGGCGCCCCTGGCCACCGGCGCCCTGGCAGGTGTCAAAGGCATCACTGCCGCCGGCACCGTTGCCGAGCCCCTCACCATGGAGTACGAGCTTTGCTTCCGTTGCCACGCCGACAGTTTGAATCGCGGGCCGGCTCGCGTGAACCGCCAGTTCGTTCAAACCAACACCCGCCTGGAATTCCAGCCCGGCAATGCCTCCTTCCACCCCGTGATGACCGCCGGCAAAAACCCCTCGGTCCCCAGCCTCCTGCCCGGCTGGAGCACCGCCAGTCGCGTTTACTGCACCGACTGTCACAACAGCGACCAGGGCCCCGGGAACGGCGGTTCCGGCCCCAACGGCCCCCACGGCTCCATTTATCAGCCGATTCTCGAACGCCAGCTTGTGCTCCAGGATTTCAACGCCGAAAGCGCCGGCACCTACGCCCTCTGTTACAAATGCCACGACCGTGTCAGCATCCTCGCCGATGACAGCTTCCCGTTTCACCGCCTCCACATCGTGGATGAACGCGCCGCCTGTACCACCTGCCACGACTCGCACGGCGTCCAAACGGTCCCCCACCTCATCAACTTCAATCGCGACTACGTGTCCGCCTCCTCCAACGGCCGGCTCGAATACCTCTCCACAGGCCTCCGCCGCGGCAATTGCTCCTTGACGTGCCACGGCGCCGACCACGACGCCAAAGCCTACGCCCCTTGAGGCCCTCCGCGGCCCCGTGCGTGGGCGGAGACCCGCAAGACACCGCCGCCGTTCCGGCCGTCACCGTTTCAACCTGAAAAACCACTGCGGGCCGCTCAGGTCAAACGCCTGCGGATTGCCGGTGCTCTCCGCGCTCCAAGGTCCTTCCAGGGCCGCGGCTTTCTCCAAAACCGCGTCCGGCTCGCTCCAGAACAACACGAGTTGCCGGCCGATTCGCACCTGCCGCAGCAGCAGGGGAGCGGGCGGTCGCACTCCTTCAAGCCAGAGGTCGAAACTGAGGTCTGAAGAGGTCACCGAGGATTGATGAATTTCCACGGCGATGATGTTGGTTCCCGGCACCAGCAGACTGGCCGGAACGGTGTTCGTATAAAAGTACGTGGTTTCGTCCTGGGGCAGGGCATTGGTGGCCAGGGTCAGGTAGTCAATGGGCCCAAGGGGAAGGTTGCTGCGAAAGACTTCGGTCCCGTTCAGATACACCACTCCGCCGTCGTCCCGCAGCAGACCCAGCGACAGGCTCGTGAATTCCGCCGGATCCGCCACCACAAAACGGTGACGGAAGTAAGTGGTCACCTGCCGGTTGCTGGCCACCAAAGTGACCTCGTCGTTGTCGCCAAAACCCAGTTGGGCCGGTCCGCTCTTCCAATCGTCATCGGCAAACCCAAGGTTCACCCACGTCGTTCCCAGGTTGGTGCCGGTGTCGAGAAACCGCCACACCGCTCCCTTGGCAATCAGGGTCGCGGATGCGTTGGGGTCCGAATTGCGGTTCAGGGCAAACACCTGGCTCAAGCCCGTAAGCTGGCCATTTTCGGCATCCAGCAAACGGATCAAAACCATTTCCGCTTCCGCCGGATACAAGCCCGCCAAAGGAATGGTCTTCACCATTTCCCCCGGCTGAAAGGTCAGCGTGCCCGACCCGTGCGAACCCCCCGGGCTCTCGGCAAGGTAACGCACGGAAACAATATTCGTGCTGAAACGGCTCAGCCTCACCGGGATGGTCGTCGCACCGGGCGCCAGCCGCGAGGACCACAACGCCATGCCAATCCCCACCGGGCTTTCCGCCGGCCCATTGAAATATCCGGCCAGCACCGGCGCGTCCGTCGCTGCATTCCACACCGCGTTCGACGGCCAGAACGGGTCCGATACGCTTAGATAGTTGCTGACCACGGACATCCGGCCGGTGCGGTAACTCCAATCGGCCCAATTCATCCCCCACACATCGTGGTGGTTGTAAAGCAGAATGGAATTCGTCGCGCGCAAAAAACCGTTGTAGGACCAATCATAATTGTCCCCAAACCGGCCCCCCACCACATTGCCAATGGCCAGGCACTGATCCAAAGTGCCCTCCGGACTCTCGTAGCCGGCCTCCAGCGCCTGGCCTGAGTTCAAAAAGACGCTCCGGCAATGCACGACCTGCTTGCCCGTGCCGGACAGCGAATTCGCCTCGTGAAAAGCGGATTCGAACCAGCAATCCTGGTAGTTGAACACCCCGGCGCCACTGGCCCCGGAGTCAATCGCGTCGTCCTTGCAATAGCCAAACAACGTGTTGGTGAATCCGTGCGTCCCGTTCACCAGGTACAGACAGTCATTGTCCCCATCCACAAACTCGGCCGTGTCCGCCGGACATTCGATAAAGGCGCTGTCGTTGACCACAAAGGCTGCGCCGGTGTATTCACCGCCCGTCGTGCACCGCTGCATCAGAAACCGGGTGAATCGAAAGGTGTACGACCCGCCATCAACCGAATGCCCAAACTGGCCGCTCAGCGAAATGGCCGCCGAGTCGGTCATCGAGACGCTGATTCCCGAACCGATGCAGGAAAGCAGCGGTTGCTCGCCGCGATGGCTGTGCGGCGCCCCGGCCCGCGCGCAAAACTGGCTGTCGAAAAAGCACGGCTCGGCGCCGCTGCCGGTAAAAATTGCTCCGGTGGCCTCGAGCTGAGCCCCGGCCGCATGCATGATGATTCCGCCCCACGGCAGGGCCGGGGCTTCGGGCATGAAGACAACCGGCCGGGCGGTCGTGCCTTGGATGAGCAGGCTGCCGTTGTTGGTCAGGTTTACACGGTGGGCCAGCCGCACGACGGTGCCTTCCCCGATGACAAGCGAAGCCCCGGCCGAAATCGTCAGGTTTTGTTTGATCTCGATCCGCGACCCTGCCGGCCACACCGACACTCCCTGAATTTCTCCCGCCGCCTCCGTCCACACGGTGTTGGTCTCGACTCCGATCGTCTTCTCCACGGCCAAACTCCCAACCGTGGCGGCATAGACCAGGGCACCGGGCGCCGCCGGTGCGGGCAGGAACCCGGAGCCCACGCCCCGGCGAAGCTGGATCGCTGGCTGTCCGGTCGCGCTCAGCAAGCCATTGGCCCGCAGGGCATGTCCCGCGGCGGCTTCGACCCACGCCACCACCGGGATCGCGTAGCCGCTGGGAAAATTCTCCGGCACGATCACGCGCAGTTGACTGCCCGCAAACTCCTCCGGCGCCGAATTGACCACGGGGTAGGGCACCCACGGCGGCAGGCCCGTCTCGGTGTTGCCGCGTTCGCTCGAGGTGACGATGAAGCGGATGAGTTGGGTCGTCACCGTCAAGGTGCTGTCGTTGGTCGCAGACACGGACAGCTCGTGATAATCCGCGTTGGATACGGCCACCGCCGCAGCGATCGGAACTGGTATGCCGTCCAGCCGCGCGCCGCACGTGTAGCCCGGTTGGGCGGTGACGGTAAAGGTCGCCCGGTCGGTGTAAATGCCTTTGTCAGCAACGCCGGTTACCACCGTCTGGCCGAAGAGCGGTATCGCCGCCAACGCCGCCAAATTCGTCGCAAGCTTTGTGAATAATCGTAATTTCATGGCAAAACCTTCAGGGGCCTCAGGGCAGGGCGGGGGTCACCAGCCGGTAAAACCGTCCGCCGCCGTCCGAGATGCCGCTGTCAATGATAACCGCTGTCTGGTCGTTCGGTGGAGCAGGCACGTCCGCCAGTTTCTGCCAGGGCCCCAGCCCCAACCGGTCAGTGTAAAGAACTGAATAAGTGCGCCCCGCCCGCGCCTCAAACTCGATGCGGATGCCGGTCGGAGAATCCGACACTCCCGCGATTCGCAAATAACTGTGCCGGTCCTGGGGATCGGTTCCCGCCAGAAACTCCTGCAGGTTGGAAAGCCCGTCCCCGTCCGGGTCCAGCCCGGCGTCGTTGACGTATTTGTTCAGACCGTGACCCTCTTCCCATGGGTCGGGCATCCCGTCGCCGTCGCTGTCGGCCTGGCCGCCCGATCCGGCATTCGGAACCGCCGCGCACCAGTTGGTGGGCTCGTTGCCGTAAGCCGTTGGCGTGAGGCGTTGCAGCGAAAGCCCGAGGCCATCCGTGTTGGCGGGCCACGGCGGGGCAGGGGAGTAGGCCACCCGATCCACCGTCACATAGGGAACCAACCCCCAATCCGGCCCCGGCACCGTCTGGGGCGCGTCCGGCGCCTGCAACTCGATCACCTCGCCGCTGTTGGCGAGTTTGCCCGACCACGGCCCGGCCAGCAGGCTGGCGGCGCCATACTTGGCGCGGAAGGCCGCGGTGACAGCGGCATTGGTTGCGGGATTGAATCCCACCACGACCAGGTAACCCAATGGCGGCAGCGCGTGATTGGTCGAGAAGACAAACTCGACCCCCTTGGTCAGCCGCCAGCCGTTGGTTGGATGCGCAATGTCAAATAGCGGAACGGCCACCCCGGTCAAATTGTGCAACTCGATATACTCCTCCTGCACGTTCTCATTGGTCCCCAGGGGCGCGGGCGAATACATGATTTCGCTGATCACCACCGGCCCCACCCGCGGGTAGGCATTGGGCGCGCCGGTTCCCGTCCGAAAGAGCGGCAGTTGATTGGTCGGGCTGACTCGGGTCACCGACGTTCCCAGTGTCAGGGCGCTCTGCGCCGTAAACTCCGCGCCTTGGCTCGTCAAAAACCGCCCGAATGACACGCCGTTGAACTGGGGACCGTAACTAACCCGGTCCCGGTAGCCGGTGGGCAACCCGTTGGTGTCGCACGCGATCAGCCACACCTCGTCCCCCTTCGCGGAACTAAATGCAAAGCTCTCCGGCTCCAGCGGATCGGAATTGAACTGATATTCGTAGAAAACTTTGTAACCGCCCGCGGCCACAATGGTGTTGTCCGGAATTCTGAACTTGAACAACTCGCGCCGCGAATCGCTGAGATACCAGCCCCCAATGTTGACGGGCGTGGCGCCGGCGTTATACAGCTCGACGGCATCCTCCAGCGGCGGGTCGGTGTGCGTGAGCACCTCGTTGATGAAAACGTTGCTCAAAGGCAGCCAGTTGGCTTCCCCCGGAGTCGGCACGGGCAAAAACACGCGATTGGTCGAACCGTCCGGCAGGCGCCCCTCCGAAATGCCCGTGGTTTGAGGACCGAAAACCACCGTGTCAATGGCCGGCCCCGTTCCCGGCGGAAACAGCCCCAGCGCCTCCCCCGTGCCCGCGTCCAGGGAGAAATTGACATGCTGCGGCCCTTGCGCCGTGTCGCCATCGGCGATGAATTTCCGAAAGGCGTTGGTGGACACGCCAATATACGACAGCGCCGCAATCGGATGTTTCGTCCGATTTGACAGCTTGTCGGTCAGATACAGTCCGCCCAGCGCCACCGGCTGCGCATTGGGATTGTAAATCTCGAACCAGTCGGGTCCGCCGGCCACGCTTGCCGCCCACTCGTTGATCCTCAGCTTTGTCGGGTCACCGACCGTGGCCTCAATATTCTGGGACCCAAGCGTCGGCAAATTGATCGTCCACCGCGCTGTGCCGTCGGGAATCCGTCCAATCGAGAAATCCGCTGCCTGCGGCCCAAACACCACCGCGTCGGCCAGCGAAGAGGTCGGGTCCAGCAGGTAAACTGCGTCGCCAGCGGAATTCAAAGCAAATCCCGTGTTCAGGGTGGGACCCGTGGTCGTTGAGGGGGCCGTTCCGGAGTCAAATCGAACCACCAACCGCTCCCCAGCCGCGAGAATGACGCCCGCAGGGAAAACCCAGCGCTCGGGTTGGGCCAGGTCATCGGTCAATCGGTACCCGGCCAGGCTCAACGGCAGATTGCCCGGGTTATAAAGTTCGATGGCGTCGCCGGCAGGGCCGTTGCCGGCAAACACCTCGTTGATCACCAGGCTCTGATAATTGGTGATATAGACCGTTCGGGAAGCGCTCAACGTCATCCCAAACACGATGTCGCTGCTGGTCACCGCGCTTTGATGCACTTCCACCGCCAGGGTGTTGGTTCCCGGCAACAGGGCCGACGCCGGAATGGGGAGTGATTCGCGGACTCCCTCGGACGGTTGGTTGGTCGCCAGGGTTGAATACGCGATTGTCCCCCCCGGCAGCCGCAAACGGCCCGCTTCATTGCCATTCAAATAGAACACCGCTCCGTCATCCAGGTAGATTCCCGTGTCTATTGCAAATCCCGCAAGGTTCGTGGGCACAACAAAAGTCGTCCTGAAGTAATAAGTCAGAATGTTCGATCCCTGCCCGTTGGTCAGGGGCAGCGGCGTCAGGATCGGGGCCGGATACGGATACGGCGACGTGTTTTCCACCCCCAGCAGGCCACTTCCCAGAGGCCAGGACGTGTCCGCATACTGAGGGTTCTTCCATGTTCCTGCCGGCTCGGCTCCCATCGCGTAATAACGCCATTCGTTGGTCAGCTCCAGCAGCCGGTAGGTCGTCGTGATCACCGTTACATCGGGACTGCCGCCGGGATTTCCCGCCCCCGGTGTGGGCGTCGAAAAGAATCGCAACGCCGCCGCCCCATTGGGCGACCGCCCTTCGGAAATGCCGGCGCTTTGCGGGCCGTAAAACACCCGGTCAATCACCGCCAGGTCCGGCCCGAAAAGACCAATCCCTCCGCCTTCCGACCGCAGGCTGAACCCAAGATGTTCCGGCCCCTGCCCGGTGTTCCCATCCGCCTTGAACACAAAAAAGCCGCCGCCGGCGATGAAGCTGAGCGGCCTGATGCGATGGAGGGCCGGACTCCCGTCCGGAGCGTCGCTCAGGTAGCATCCTCCCATGTCCACCGGCAAGGCATCCGGGTTGTAAAGCTCGACAAAGTCATCCGGAAGCGCCGGGGTCCCGGCTGCCAGCCATTCATTGATTCTCAGCGCGCGGAAATCGCCGGTCGGGTGCTCCTTGTTGGCGCTCCCGGGCGTCGGCTGGCACAGCCCCCACTGTCCGCCCGGCAGACGGCCAATGGACAGATTGGCAAGCTGGGGCCCGAATTCGACCTTTTCCCGAAGCCCGCCCCCCTCCGCCACGGAATCATACAGATAAAGAACATCACCCTCCTGCTTCAAACCAAAACCCGTGTAACGGGCCGGATCGGGACCCACATCCCCATAAAGCAAAAGATATTGCCCCGGAGCCAGGCTCGTCCCGCTTGGGAAAATGAACTTATACGGGTTCAGCGGGTTGTCGGTCAGCCCCTTGCCCGACAGGTTCACAACACTCTGCCCGGCGTTGAACAGCTCGATCAAGTCCGGCGATTCGCCATTGGTCACCAGGATGCCCCCGTTGCGCGCCAGAATTTCGTTGATCCGCAGTCCGGACAACCCGGCCTGCACGGTCCAGGCCTTCGAGAGGGTCGTGCTTCCCTCCAGCTCCACCGCGTCCTGATACCAACCCGAGTCCCGTTTTCCGGTCACTTCCACCCAATAGGTGCCGTCACTTAGGTTCGACAACACCACCGGTGTCCCGACGGGCGTCTCGGCGCTCCAGGCACCGTCATTGAGCCGCCACTTGTAATGCGTATAACCCGACCCTTGCGGAAACCCCGCCACGGGTATGCCGTTGCCCGTGCGCACCACCCCAACCTCCAGTCGCGCGCTGTTGGACGAAGTCAAGCTGTCCGGCTCCCCGGAAACCGACGCGCCCAGCGGTATAACCCCTCCCATATCCCGCCCGTTGGGACCCGTGCCCCGCCCGGGCGAGCCTGGTCCCAGACTCAGCCATTGCCACATCGCCTGGGCTTCCTCCCACGAACCGAACTGCGTCTCTTCCAGAGTAGGCACATGGCTTAGCCGGGGCGCGTTGGTCGAATTGCCGCTTCCTGGCCCGCTCCAGCCAGAGGGCAGAAGATTGCGGTTGAAAACCACCGTGCTTTGGGCCGGATCATAGTTCCGCACCAAGGCTGCCGCTTCCACAATGATGTTGCCCTCGGCGTAGATGCCGGCGCCGAACGCCGTGGGCGACGGTTCGGTGTCCCTCAGGTTGAACACCGCCGAGGCCGTGTCCATGCCCCCGACCTGGGTGATCCGGACCATGGTATTGTTCAGGAAGGTGTAGAAGTTGCCCTCCTTGGCCGTCGCGACGTGATCACAATCGAAGAACAAGTTCCCAATCACTGTGACTTCGGAAGTGTCCGGGCCCGAACTCCCCCCCGAGATGGCGCTGGAGCTGTCGGGCGCCCCGTTCCGATGGCAGTGCAGAAAAAGGTTCCCTTCGATCCAGGCATCCGTCCCGTCCAGGTCCAGCACGTCATCGGTGGCTCCGGTGAAGACATTCTGATAAAGCTGCAGAATGGGCTGGCTGTAATTGCGGTTACCCCCCGTGAAATCAATCACATCGTTGTAGCCAACCGGCTTGCCGAAAAAGCAGTTTCGAATGATCCCCCGCCCGCCGGCCTTGATGCCACCGGTGCCGTGCACCAGTTCAAACCCTGCGCTCCCCGAGGGGAAACTGCAGTGAGTCACCAGAAACGAAGCCCCATCCAATGACAAATACGTCCGGTCGGTCGTGCCGAAGCTGCTGTGAGCCAGATAAATCGTCCCCCCGCTAACCTGGAGGCAGGTGTTGCTGTTGCCCTCAAAATGAGCGTAGGCAATCCGGGTCTCCGGCGAGCTGGCCGAACCGTTGATGGTTATCCCACCCCACCTGGCTCCCGACCCCGGCAGGACCGCAAATCGAATCGGCGCGTTCGCCGTCCCTTCAGCCACCAATCTGCCCCCGTCCGCCACGGCCACACTGACCCCCGGCCCAAGGTAAACAGTCGTCCCGGGTTCGATCGCGAGAGTCGCGCCGCTGTTGATGACCAGATTTGAGACGACGTGGTAAGGACCTTCCAAAGCGGTCCACAAGACATTGGCCCCAATCGCCCCGCCTGCAACCTGCGCCGACCCATCATCATACCAAATGTCAATATGGGTTCGGCCGCATTCCACGCCGTTGGTGTTCATAGCTTGGATGAGCACCCGGTTGATGCCGGGATGCAAAGCCACGTTCCCGGCGCTCCACGCCCCCTGCCACGGCACGTAATTCGCCGCCGCGCCGTTCACCAGAACCTGCCGCGTCAAAATGGCGTTGGCAGTGCCGGAGAGCGTGGTGAGGGCCGACGTCGCCCGCGGATAGCCGTTGCTGACGGCCAGCGGGCTCTGGACGCTCAGCCGCATTGGAATTTGCGCCAGCACGTTGGTCCGGCGCCGCTCCGCTGCGTCTTTCATGCTTTGGATGTACGGCGCCGGCACGAAGTCCTTCAATTGCCGCTCCAACTCCGCCCCGATCCTCTCCGGCACGAACAGCGTGTCGGCATACTCCTTTAGAATCGCGAAATAGCGCGGCGCAATTTCCGGGTGCTTCAGGAACCGGCTAAGCACCGGCAGGTCCGCCGCCTTGAAAATGGAGCGTGTCCAGGCTGGGGTGCCCTCGCCCTGCCCCAGCAACGTGTCGTTGTCGTGGTTTAACAGCCGAAACCGGGGGTCCAGCACCCCGCAGTACGCCATATAATCGTCGCCCACCCCGGTCGCCAGCGTCGTCTCCATGTTCAAAATCAACGAGTTGACGGCGATGTGTCTGAGCCACTGCTCGATATCAACCCGCCGGCTGATGGCTTGCACGTAATTCGAGTCGGGAGTGTTCGTGCTCAACACGTAAGTCAGGTCAATCAGGTCCGACCAGTCGTCTTCGGCCGTGTTGCTTTGCTTCTGATACGCCCCGGTGGTGGCCACCGCCCCGGTCGGCGAATAAGTCCGCCGGTAACTCTCCACGTTCGTTCCCAGGTAATCCAGTGTCGCCCCTTGCAGCAGCTTCACGTTGTCCAAATACCAATACCCTTGGTAAATGTTGCCGCCGGCGTCCTGCGGAATGTGGCTGGCCGCCCAATCGCTGTCGTAGGGTTCAAAACAGTAATACGAGCCAAATTGATACGAATCCGCGCTCCCCGTCGGAGTCGCGTTCGCCAGATTATTCCCATTCACCCGCACCTGAACCGGCGCCCCGTAGGCGTTCAGCAGCCCGGCCGCCACGAACAGGGCATTTCCGGCCACCTGGGCGTGAACCGTTCGCGTGTTGAAATTTAACTTCCGAACTCCCTGCAACGGCCGGTCGTCCGGGATGGATAAATGAAAATTATGGGGGTGAGCGGCTCGCGTGCCGGCCCCACGATTTCGAATGGCCACCGCGTAACGCACCTCGGTGCCGGTCCCATCCACGCGGACCAATGCGCCGTTCATGGCTGCGTCGCTGTAACGCCCCCCCGTCGTGTTGTCCATCAACCCCAGCCACGCCGCCCATTCGCCCGCCGTGACAATGAATCGGTACAGCGACTGGCCCCCGGTGTATCCAAAATCATCCACCTGATACAGCGCATTGGCTCCCTGGGTCCCCAGCTCATCGGTGGGTCCCGGCCAGGTCCGCCTTCGCCCCCCGCCATCCACCGCCTCGACATAAAACTCAACCACCGTCTTGTCCGCTCTTGGAGGCAGCACCGCCCCATACAGCCCGTCGCCCGGCAGCCCGTCGCCGTGCTGCCCGTCGTCCAACATCGCGCTGACCTCGAAGGCGGGGGCGCCGTCCACCCGGAAATGGACGCTGACGGTCGGGTTGGCCCCTTCATCCACAATCCGCGCCGTCACGGTGACCGGATCGCTGGACTGCGGCACTGCGGGATAATGGGTCACCTCCAGAATCATCGGAGGAATGTTATTGGTCGCCATGGAATTCGGCTGCCCCGGCGTCCCGCCTTCCGGCCCGCTCGGCGCCCAGTTCTGGCCTTGATCGTGCGCCAATACCGGATTCCGCAATTCAATGGATTTGCCCCCGCCATCGGCGGGCGTGACCCATTGCCAGCCCCGCCACCAGCCCGGCTGGCCTGGGAAGGGCTCCCCAACTCTCCGCTCCGCCCAGTCGCCTTCCGCCGCATAGCTTACCCGGTCCACCTCCCGCCCCGTCGCATCCACCAAACGGACCGTCTCCCCGCGGTTGCGGAGCTTGCCGGTCCAGTCTCCGACGACATTGGTTATGCCGGGGTGATTGGTTAGAAAGGCTGCGCGGCTGGCCGCCACCACCAGGCAGCCCCCCGGCGCAAGGGCCACGTTCGTAAACGTGAACGCCACTCCTTTGTCCAGACGCCACCCCGTCAAATCCACCGAGTTGCTCCCGCGATTCAAAAGTTCCACCCACTCGAAAGCCGGCACCTCCGGCACCGCGGGAGGGGAGTGGTACATGATTTCATTGATGAGCACCTCCGCCGCCACCTCAAACTGGCACAGGCTCACGCACACCACCACTGCCAGCGCGCGGACGCGAAACAAAGAAGAATACATAACTTCAAACCGGTTGCACCCTCGCGGCTCCGCCGCAGGCAGAGGCGCCAAAGCCGCACGCCGATTCGCCCAACTATATCAACCCTTAACTTATGGACAATAGTAAGTTGGTTGAAATGTCATGGTCGGGGAAAAACCATCCTTGGCGCACCGGGCTGGATTCTCCCCTCCATGTTGTCAGACAGGCCGATCCGAAGCTGGAGAACTCGCTCCATTCATCGCCCCCCTGGACTGCGGCACTGCCGCGCCGCTTTGGATTTTCGCGCCTTGGGTTGGGACGGCTGAATGGGGGCGACGTGGGAGGGGGGGAGTGGGAAAGTAGGAAAGTGGGAAAGTAGGAAGGTTGGAAGGTAGGAAGGTTGAAAGGTGTAGCGCGAGGACGTCGGCGGTCAGCGGTCCAGGCCTCCCCCTCCCTTCGGTGTATTCCGGAAAGCGCCAGGGAAGCATGGGGGGGTAAGCTCCATGTCCGTTTCGACGAGGCAGAGGGGAGCGGCGGCCATGGGCTCCGCGCCTTTCAGCCCGTGCTCTCGTCTCGACTCGACTGGTTTGGCGGGGAGCGGGGAGTCCCCGGTCGTCCCGCTTCGCCGGTTTTTTCAATGCCGGTTTCTCCAATTGACTTCCGGGCGAAGGCTTACAAGACTAGCCGGCAAGTTTTGTGATTTTAATGAAAGCTTACTTCTTCTTCCCAGTGGTTGCAGCAGGTCTTTTGTCGGTGCCGCTCGTGACGGTTCAGGCGGAGCTCCAGAATCCGCCCCTCATATATGAAACCGCACAGGAATTTTTCGGGAGCGGGGATTTTGACGGGGACGGCCGGCGTGACGTGGTGATTGTGGACAAGGAGACGGGGAAGTATCGGCTGGGGTATGGGGCGGAATCCGGGCTGTTCAACTGGGTGGACAACCGGCCGAGCGGAATCAAAGGCATCTCGGGGTTCAGCCTCGGGCCGTTGATGGTGACCAACCGCGACGGCTTGGTGCTGACCACGGCGGATGCGAACCAGATCGTGCTGGCCGAAGCCTCCAGCCCCACCGCCCCCGAGCGGCCCCGGGTGATCAATTTCAACGCCGCGCTCGGTCCGACGGTCGTGGTGCCGCAGGAAATTGGCGGGGAAGGGAACACCCCGGCAGCGGACCTTTACGTGGCCAGCATTTACAATTCCCCGGATGAGAACCTGGCGACCTTGTTGCGCAACGATGGCCAGGAATTGCCCAAGCTGGCGGAGACGGCCCTGCCCGGAGTGCCGGCTGGCGGCCAGCGGGTGGTGCTGGCGCCCGCCCGAGGGGAATTCGTGGGCCTGCTCACCCGGCAGGGCAGCGAAGACAGCTTTCATCTGCAGGACGTTCACGCGGGAAAATTCACCACCGTGGCGACCCTCAAAGGGTTGCCGGCGGGAGCGGAATACACCCTGGGCCATTTTCGCGGCGCTCCCACCCCCGAGTTCCTGTTCTACAAACCCGGGGATGCGACCCTGATTGTCCGCCCGGTCGAGGCGGTTGAAGCCGGGCAGGTCCGCTTCGGCGACCCGGCAAAGTTTGACCTCGGGGGCCCGATTCGGCGCGTGATTACCCTGGCGCCGGCGAAGCGGCAATTGTTCGTCGTTTTCGGCAACGGCGAAAAGGCGGGTGTCTTTGCGTTTGATGGCAGGCAGGCTCCCACGCTGGTGCAGACTGTCGTGGCCACCAACGACGTCATCACCTGCGCCCTGCCCACGGCCGGCGGGATGATCGTGTTTTCCGAACCCGCGACCTCGAAGTTCTCCACCCGCTACCAGATGTACCAAGCGGCGGACGGAGAATATGTCCCCGGCGTGTTCGGCAGCCTGCCAACCCTGGCGGACAACGACAACCTCACAATCCCCGGCATCCACGCCCGGATCGTGGCGAAAAACCAGGTCACCAAGCCGGAGGAGATGAAGATTTACACCAACACCATCCCCGGCACGCGCGTCACCTACGTCATGGTGCCGATTCCCGGCGGCCAGTTCGTCATGGGCAGTCCCGAAAGCGAACCCGGCCGCAAGCCGGATGAGGGCCCGCAGCACAAGGTCGAAATCTCCCCATTCTGGATGGGCCAGTGCGAAATCACCTGGAACGAATACGAGCTGTTCATGTATCCGGACGAGGAGAAACGAACCCGGGCCACGGTCCCGACCGACGAGGAGGGCGACAAGCTGGCGGACGCCGTCACGCACCCTTCGCGGCCTTACGTCGAGATGAGTTTCGGCATGGGCAAGGATGGCTTCCCCGCCATCAGCATGACCCAGCACGCCGCCAACAAGTATTGCCAGTGGCTCAGCGCCAAGACCGGCCACTTCTACCGCCTGCCGACCGAGGCGGAGTGGGAATACGCCTGCCGCGCCGGCACCACCACCGCCTACTATTTCGGCGATGACCCGGCGGCGCTCAAGGACCACGCCTGGTATGAGCAGAACAGCGACTTCAAATACCAAAAAGTGGGCCGGAAAAAGCCCAATCCTTGGGGGCTCTACGACATGTGCGGCAACGTCGTCGAATGGGTGCTCGACCAGTACGACCCCGAGTACTACCAGCGTTCCAGCGCCCAGGGCCTCGTCAAGGACCCCTGGAACAAGGCCACCAAACCCTACCCCCACTCCGTCCGCGGCGGTTCCTGGGACGATGAGGAAACCATGCTGCGCAGCGCCGCCCGGCGCGGCTCGGACCGGTCGTGGAAAATGCAGGACCCGCAACTGCCCAAGAGCATCTGGTATTTTTCGGACGCCCAGTTCGTCGGCTTCCGCATCGTCCGGCCCCTGCGCATCCCCCCGCCCGAGGAGATGCAGAAATACTGGTCCAGCGGCGTGGAACGGGACTAGAATGAATTTCGGGCGCGGTCAACGCGTCCAACAGCCGCGGCAAAGCGGCCGAAAGCTGAAACAACACAAAATGCAATAGAGCCCATGCAAGAGAATCCAAGCACACAAGGCGCGGCGGTCTCCCGCCGCCAGTTCATCCGACAATCCTCATTAATGGCGGCGTCGGCGGCGGCGGTCGCCAGTTTCCCCGCGCTGGTTCACGCCCAGAACAAGCAGACCTTTAACGCCGTCATCATCGGCGTCGGGGGCCGCGGGGGCGGGGCGGGCCGCAACTTTCTCGACGCCTGCAAAGAGGCCGGCGTGGAAGGCAAAATTGTGGCGGTGGCCGATATCTTCCCCGAGCAGGCCCTGCGCGGCAAAGAGGCCTTCGGCGTCCCCGAAGACAAATGTTTCAGCGGTTTCGACGGCTATCGCAAGGCCCTCGAGGTGCCGGGCGTCAACTACGCCATCCTGGCCGCCCCGCCGGGATTCCGCCCGCCCCATTTCAAAGCTTGCATCGAGGCCGGGAAACATGTTTTCATGGAGAAACCGGTGGCGGTGGACGGCCCCGGCGCCCGCATCATGTATGAAGCCGGCGAACTGGCCAAACAGAAGGGACTCAAAGTCGCGGCGGGAACGCAGCGGCGCCACCAGGCCGGCTACATCGAAACCATCAAACGCATCCAGGGCGGCGAAATCGGCGACGTCGTGGCCCTGCGCGCCTACTGGGTCAACGGCGGGCCCATCTGGCATCGCGGCGAGCGCGGCAGCACCGAATTGGAGCGCCAAGTCCGCAACTGGTATCATTACATCTGGCTCTGCGGCGACCACATCTGCGAACAGCACGTCCACAACATAGACGTCTGCAACTGGATCATGGGCACGCATCCCGTCCGTTGCTGGGGCATGGGCGCCCGCCAGCAGCTCGGCGACAAGTCCGGCGAAATCTGGGACAACTTCGCCGTCGAGTTCGAGTATGAAAACGGCGTGCGCATGTTCAGTTACTGCGGCCAAATCAAGCGCGATTGGTCGTCGGTCAGCGAGGCGGTGCATGGCAGCAAAGGCACCGCCAACCCCGGCGGCATGATTCGCCCCAATGGCGGCGCCATGTGGCGCTTCCGCGACCGGGCCACCGACCCCTACATGCAGGAGCATGTGGACCTCATCAAGGCCATTGTCAACGACACCGAGCTGAACGAAACCAAGAACGTCACCGACAGCACCCTCACCGCCATCATGGGCCGTGAAGCCGCCTACAGCGGCGCCGGGGTGTCTTGGGACGAAATCCTCAACTCGAAATTCGCCTACGGCCCGGATTTGCTCTACACCGATTGCGCCCGGATGCAGTGGGGCCCCTTCCGCGTGTTGCAACCGCCGGTGCCCAACGCCCACAACGTCCTGCGCGACCCGCCCGTTGTGCCCGTGGCCAAGTCCTGAAACGCTTGTTCTGTAATCACCAGGCCGGCTCGCAAGGGCCGGCCTTTTTCGCGTCTGTGTCAGGTTTGGGAATGGCATGTTTCGTGCACCATGCCCCTTGTTCGATCAGCAAACTTGCTAACATCTTCACGTGATATGACGAGTCTGTGGCGGGTCACATGCAATAAACTCGCGCCGGCCCTCGGGGTGGCAGCGTTCCTGACGCTCGGCGCCCCCCCGCCGGCCCGGGCAGCCGTCGAACAATCCTTCGACGTTCTTAGGATTGGGACACGTTCGTACACAAACGTGACAGTCACCACCAAGGCCAAAGACTACGTCTTCCTCCTCCACAGCACCGGCATGGCCAACGTCAAGGTGGCCGACATGCCCGACGACGTCCGGCTCCTGCTCGGCTACGGACCCGACAAGCAGAAAAGCTCGACCAACTCGTCCCTGGCGTGGGCCAAACAAACCCTCACCAAAGTCCATTCGGAGGAGCTCAAACAGGTCGAGGAGCGCCTCAGCAAAACGCTGGGGCTTCCGGCGGGGGCCATGGACCCCACCCGGGTCCGTCTCAACCCGGCGCTTCTGGCGGGTCTGGCCGCGGCCGCGCTCCTGTCTTACGTCTTCTTCTGTTATTGCTGGATGCTGATCTGCCGCAAGGCCGGCAAGCCCGGTGGTGTCCTGCTCTGGATCCCGGTGCTCCAGCTCATCCCCCTCCTGCGGGCCGCGGGCATGTCGCGGCTCTGGTTCCTGGCCTTTTTCGTGCCGCTGTTGAATCTCGTGGCGCATATTCTTTGGTCCTTCAAGATCGTCCAGGCCCGCGGCAAAAACCTCATCTTCACCGTCCTGCTCCTCCTGCCGGTGACCAACCTCTTTTCCATCCTCTACCTGGCCTTTTCCGAAGACGAATCGGCCCGCCGGGAGGAGCGGCGCCCGATCCAAATCATGACCCTCGAAACGGCCTGAGCCCCACGCCGCACCCCGCGGCGTCCGCGCCGGCCCCGCTTCCCGGGTTCCGCAAATTCCGGCAGACAAACCCGCCCCCGCCGCGTAACCTCGCCCCATGCGTTATCGAATCCTGGGCCGCACCGGCCTGCGGGTTTCCGTGATTGGCGTCGGCACCTGGCAGTTCGGCGGGGAATGGGGACGCGACTATGATCAGTCGCAAGCCGACGCCATCCTCGACGCCGCGGCCGAGGCCGGCATCAACCTGGTGGACACCGCCGAGTGTTACGGCGACCGCCTGTCCGAAAAACTGATCGGGGATTACCTCTCCCGCCGCGACCGCTCCCGCTGGGTCGTCGCCACCAAGTTCGGCCACCACTTCCACAGCTTCATGAAGCGGACCGAGGATTTTTCGCCCGCGGACGTTCAGCGGCAGCTCGAAGGCTCCCTGCGCGCGCTGCGGGTGGACCGCATTGACTTGTACCAGTTCCACTCCGGGCCGGACGCGGCCTTCCTCAACGACGACCTTTGGGAAATGCTGCGGCGCCAGCAGGCGGCCGGCAGGATTGCCCACCTGGGCATTTCGATTTTGGGCAAAGGCAGCGAGCTCCAGGCGCGCGAGGCCTCGCGAGTCGGCGCCGCCGCTTTGCAGGTGATTTACAACCGCCTGGACCGCCGCCCCGAACAAACCGTGTTCCCCTGGGCGGAAACGGACCAACTGGGAATCCTCGCTCGTGTGCCGCTGGCCAGCGGCCTGTTGAGCGGCAAATACACCGCCGCCAATTTCCCGCCCAACGACGTGCGCAGCACGTTCGACCGCGAGAAGTTGAAAGCCGACCTGGCCGCAGTCGAGCAAATCAAGAAAAACGAGGTTCCTCCCGGCGTGCCGCTCAGCCAGTGGGCGCTGGCCTGGTGCCTGCGAAATCCGCTGGTTAGCGCCGTCATCCCGGGCTGCAAAGACCCCGCCCAGGTCCGCTCCAACGCCGCCGCCGCGGACCTGGTTTCCGCATAGCGGCCCGGGCCTCTGCCCGGCGGGGGGCAGAGCTGTTGAAAGCCGGCGCCGCGCCTATTCGCCGGGCCCTCGCGCGCCGGTTGAGGCCTTGAAATTCCCGACCGCTTCGCTGGTCCACAACGCCCGGTTGTACAGGCGCACATGGTGGAGCTCCCCCTTCAAATCGGGCGCGACCCGCAGCCGGTCGCCGCTGATCTGTTTGAAATTGGGGCCGAATCGCCCAAACCCGAATTGCCGTTCCGAACCGCCGTCGCACAGCTTTCCATCCACGACGAACGTAATCACCCGCGCCCGGCCATCCACCGTCGCCACGACGTGGTGCAACTGGTTGGTCCCAAGCAGACCCCGGTCGGATTCCCATCCGGCCGCCTGCCAGCCGTCGCAGAATTCCAGCCAAACGCTGCCGCCGTCGCCGGTCTTCAAACGATAACCGCGGCCCGCCCGGTCCCGGGTGTCCAGCAGCGTTTGGTCCGGCGCCAGGCTGTGCAGGCGCAGGGCAACGTCCACCGTGAATCCTTTGCCCTCATCGGGCCGCAGCCGGCGGCCTTGGGGTTCGCCGCCCAGCGGCTCGAGCCGCGGCGCTTTAACCACGGCTCCCGAGCGGCATGCCTCCCCCTCCAGCGACAGCACCAGTCCGTTGCTGGCAATCGCCCCGGGCCCGTCCTGGGCCCAGAGGGCTTCCAATAACCCGGGCTGGACCTCGAAGACGCGCGCCTCGGTCTTCTGCGTCGCGCAGATGAAAACCTTCCCGCCGTCTTCCACCAAGTCCGGATAACTGCAGCCTTCCAGCCCGCCCTCGACATAAGCGACAATCTCCGGTTCCGTCCACTGCACGAAACCGTTCACCTCCCGCCCGGCGCTCAGCCACGCCACGTTCCGGCTCCCCGCGTTCGGCCCGTTGTTGTACGTCGTCGTGCTGTTGTTGTGAAACCACAGCAGAAAACGCCCGTTCCGGGTCTTCCAAATCTTGGGGCAGGCCCGCGGTTGCTTGATCGGCCGCCCCCCCGGCGCGTAGCGCAACTGGTCCGGCTGGCTCCACGTCCGCCCCCCATCCCGGCTGTAGGCCGAGGCCGCATGACCCCGGGCCGTGCGGTAAACGCAGAAAAGCTCCTCGCCCCGGAGGTGAACCACATCGAATTCCTCCTGCACCGACCCGAACGCCGGATTCCGCACCCCTTGGTCGCCCTCGGGCAGAATCTGCCAGTCAATCTTTCCCGGGTCCCTCTCCACCAGCACATTGTCCGACCGGCAAAACCAGCCTTCGCCCTCCTCCAGAATGTAACGTCCCAGCTTGGTAAACCCGAAAATCATCCGGCCCTCGAACACCGCCGGGGTGCCAATCGCCCACCACAATTGCAGCCGGCCCCCCCACTGGTTGCGCCGGTCCGCCGCCGTCACCCGCAGCGGAATCCGGTGCCGCTCCGACCAGCTCCGGCCCCGGTCGTCGGAATAGCGGAAACAGAGCCACCCTTGCATGTCGTCCCGGATGCGCGTGCCGTCCGGCAGCGAGCGGATGCCGTCGCCGTTGTAACAGTAAAACGCGTAAACCCGGTCCCCCGGCGTGATCAGCGCCAGCGCGTATGCCGACGTCCGGTCCGGGTCCGCCGGCTCGACATCCACCAGGCCCGACCACGTCCGCCCCTGGTCGGCGCTCGACGCGCTGACCACGTGCTGCCCCGGGGCCCCTTCCTCCCCTTTGCCCGTCGTCAACACGCACACCCACGTCCCGTCCCGCGCCACCACAATCCGCGGTTGATCGCAGTAATTCTCATCCGGCAACAGCCAGCCATTGCCGAAATTGCGCGGGTCCGGGGCGGGCGCCGCCCCCAGGATCCCCGTCAAACACAACCCGATGACGCCGAGCGACACCACCAAAACCGAATCGCGCACGGTGAGCATGACGCCATCTTGCGTCCGCCCACGCCCCGAGCAAAGCCCATTCTTGCGCTGCAACCAGGCCGCGCGCGCACTCCGCTCCGCGCCGCCAGCCCGCCTCAGGTTCCTTGAAGTGGCGAAGGTTGCGGCGTGGAAGAGGGCGACGAGACGTCGCCTCCCCGAGAGGGTGGATTTGACCGCGGATGGCACGATAAGACAGAGCCGGAGGGAATGGCGGCAAACAGGGCGATGTCAGGGACGAGCGACTTTGCCCCGCCACCGGGAGCCCTGTGCGGCGTCTCCCTCATCCGCGAAATCCGCGGTCCCTTCTTTGGCCGGTCACGCGTAGGGCATGCTTCCTGGGCTCGGCGCGCCGCACCTCAGCCTTCAGGCTTCGCGGCAGGGAGCACAGGCCCGCAGAGCACGCAGAAAGACGCAGAACTGGGCTGCGCCTCGGCCCGCACAGGCTCCGTTCGCCCGAGGGAGGCTCCCTGGATGGGCTTTGTTTCGTCGCCGTGGAATCGCGGAGACTCACGGCTTGCGGAGGCTCTGGGATGCCACCACCCCCAACCCCCTCCGCAAGCGGAGGGGGCTGGACGTTTTGGGGACGGGGGACCGGGGGTGGCGGCCTGACGGCCTTACCCCCGGCTACTGTCTGAAACCCTTTCAGGGTTTTGAAGACGGGTTGGGGAAGGGCAGGGGAAGTCCCGAACTGATGACGAGCTGCGAGGTATTTGAGGGTCTGGATGGGGGCTGGGACATCTCGTCCCAGAGGGTGTTGGTTTCGAAGGCGTGGGAGGCGTGGAGACGAGACGTCTCCACCGCCGAAGTCATTGAGGGTCTGGATTGGGGCTGGGACGTCTCGTCCCAGACGGTGTTGGTTTCGAAGGCGTGGGAGTGTGGAGACGAGACGTCTCCACCCCCGAAGTCATTGACGGTGTGGATGGGGGCTGGGACGTCTCGTCCCAGAAAGTTTTGGGTGCGAGGGGGGCAGTTGGCGACGAGAGGTCGCCACCCCGCTGGGGGCTGAAGGAGTCCGCCACGTTCTCGACCAAGGCTGGGGCTGGTGTTGATGTCGCATGAGCAGTTGGTCGAGAGCAAGTGAACCGCCGAGCGGACGGAGCATGCTGAGAGTGGGGAAACGCCGCGGGCCGTGTCAGTAAAAGACACGACAAGAAAGGTTGGTGCTTCCACGGCTGATGCGATTAAGATATAGGAGGTTGAACATGCGAACCGTCTGCCTTATTACCTGGGTGATCCTGGGGCTCAGCCAGGGTTGGACTCTTGCCACCGAGATTTTCTCCACCAATTCCACCTGGCGGTTTCGCCGGGGACTGAGCGAGGCGTCTTCGCCGGTGGGGGCGTGGCGCGCGGTGGAGTTCAACGACGCGGCGGCGGGTTTTGCGGATGCGGCGGCGCCGTTCTGGTACGGGGATTTGCGGGTCGGGGGGACGCAACTGACCGACATGCAGAATCGTTATTCGTGCATTTTCCTGCGCCGTCCGTTTCAGATCGGCAATGCGGCGCAGGTGGTCTCGATGCGGCTGAGGGCTTACGTGGACGACGGCTTTGTGGCCTGGATCAACGGTGTGGAGGTGGCCCGGACGAATGTGGCAGATGCGGAGCCGACGTATCAAA
This sequence comes from Verrucomicrobiota bacterium, assembly GCA_029974925.1. Classification (GTDB taxonomy): domain Bacteria; phylum Verrucomicrobiota; class Verrucomicrobiia; order Limisphaerales; family UBA8199; genus JARKQH01. Next base: position 10,597 of record JARKQH010000290.1, on the reverse strand, counting down.
CCCTTGCGGCCAACGCGGCGGAGCCGGTGCCGCTGGTGACCTATACGCTTCCCGCGCCGGCGGGCTATTTGCGGTCCGGCACCAACGTGCTGGTTGTTCAGGCCTTCAATACGACCCTCGGCAGCAGCGACTTCGGTTTTGACGCACTGCTCGACGTCACGATTTTCGAGACCACTCCGCCGGTGATTGTGGGCGTGAGTCCGCCGCCGGGCACGGTGAGCGAGTTGACCGAAATTGCGGTTACGTTTTCGGAGCCGGTCATCGGGCTGACCGCGGACGACTTCCTGATAGACGGCGTTCCCATCAGCACGCTGAGCGTGAGCGGGAACACCTATATTTTCCGGTTTGCCCAGCCGCCCTACGGCCCGGTCTATATCAACTGGATTAGCGGCCATGGCATTACCGACCTGGCCACGCCGCCGAACGCGTTTGACGCCGGGGCGCCCGGCGCCAGTTGGCAATACAATCTTGTGGATGCGGTTCCGCCCGTGGTTGCGGCGTTGCATCCTCCGGCCGGCCTGACCCTGCGCACGCTGGCGCAGGTGGAGGTGACCTTCAGCGAAGCGGTGACGGGTGTGGATGCCCAGGATTTGCTTGTCAACGGCGCGCCCGCCACGGGCCTCACCCCGCTGGGCGGGTACGCCTACCGGTTTAGCTTTCCTCCGCCGGCCAACGGGTTGGTCACGCTATCCTGGGCGCCGGGCCACGGGATTACGGACACGGCGACGACGCCCAATGCCTTTGGCGGCGGGTCATGGAATTATACCGTGGACCCCAACGCGCGCGGGGGGGACTTGGTTATCAACGAATTCCTGGCGTCCAACGTGCGGACCAACGGTTTGGCCGACGAGGACGGCGAGCAGCAGGACTGGATCGAGATTTACAACCGGGGCGTGGACCCGGTGAACCTCGAGAATTGGTCGCTGAGCGATGACCCGGCCCTGCCGGGGTTGTGGACGTTTCCGGCGCGCATTCTCGAGCCCAACAGCTACCTGGTGGTGTTTGCCTCTGGAAAAGACCGGCGTTCCACCAATACCACCAGCGTCCTGCACACGAACTTCCGGCTGGGCACGCCGGGCGAGCACCTGGGCCTGTATTCGCCGGATGCTCCCCGTGTGCTGGTGGACGGGTTTGATCCCTATCCCGAGCAGCGCAACGACATTTCCTATGGCCGCGACGGCACCAACGGCTTGCGCTACTTTGCCACGCCCACTCCGGGCGCGCCCAATGGGGTCAGCACGATTGTGGGCGTCTGCGCGCCCGTGCATGCGAATGTCAGCCGTGGACATTTCTCGCGTCCATTTGACCTGGTGCTGTCTTGCGCGACGCCCGGAGCCGAGCTGCGTTACACGACGGATGGTTCGGAGCCGACCGCTTCAAGCCCGCTGTTCCCCGGCACCGTGCGGATTTCGGGCACGACGCTGTTTCGCGCCGCGGCGTTCAAGCCCAACCATTTGCCCTCGCAAACCATTACCCACAGCTATCTGTTCAACCTGCCCGCCGCCCTACGGTCCCTGCCCGTGCTTTCGATTGTGACGGCGACCAACCATCTTTACGGCAGCAGTGGCATTTTGGGCATCCAGGGCGGCACCTACAGCAGCGGCCCCTGGCAACCGATTGCCCCGGGCGACTACCATAACCCCAGCAAACACGGACTGGCCTGGGAACGGCCGGTCTCGGTCGAGTGGATTCGCCCGGAGGACAACTCGGGGTTTCAGGTGGACTGCGGCATTCGCGTGCACGGCAGCGATTACCAGCGTCCCCGTCTCACTCCCTCGAGCAAATTCTCCTTCCGCCTGTATTTTCGGAACGACTACGGGCCGGGCCGGTTGAAGTACCCGCTGTTCCCGCTGACCACCGTGCAGGACTTTGACCAACTGGTGTTGCGGGCGGGGTTCAACGAACAGGGCAATCCGTTTATACGGGACGAGCTGCACCGGCGATTGTCGCACGACATGGGGCAGATTGCCTCGCATGGAAACCTGGCCGTGGTGTTTGTCAACGGGACCTATTACGCCAGCAGCCCCTGGTATAATCCGTGCGAACGCGTTCACGAGGAGTTCTTTCAAAGCCATTTGGGCGGGGGCGAGGAGTGGGATGTGGTCAGGCCGCCTTGGTCCGAAGGCGGCGGGGCCGTGGACGGGACCTTCACGGATTTCCAGAATCTGGTGAACTTTATCAACAGCAGCACGATGACGCTGCAAAGCGTTTACAGCTATGTGGGCCGGCGGCTGGACCTGACCAACTTCGTGGATTACTGCCTGCTGAACACTTATGCGGGGATGGGGGACTGGCCCCAGAACAACTGGCGCGCCGGCCGCGAAATCTCGACCAACGGCATCTGGCGATTCGTGGTGTGGGATGCGGAATGGGGCATGGGCATTTACGGACGGTCGCCCCTCACCATCAACTCGTTCACTCTCTCCTCGGATGGCGACCCCAACTCCTCGGGGCTGGCCAACAGCTCCGAAATCGCCCGGATGTTCCAGAAGCTGCGGACCAGCCCGGAATTTCGCCTGTTATGGGCTGACCGGGTGCACAAGCACTTCTTCAATGGGGGGGTGCTGACGGGGGCCCATATCACGAACCGTTTCAACGAGCTGCGCAACGAACTCTCCGCGCTCATCCCCAACATGGATGTGGGTATTCTGAATTGGGTTCGGGACCGCCAGCCGGTTTTCTTCAACCAGATGAACGCCTTGGGGCTGATGGCTTCCTCGAACGCCCCTGGCTTCAATCAGTTTGGCGGGCGGGTGCCAACGGGGTTCGCTTTGGTCATGACCAACCTCTCCGGCACGATTTATTATACCACCGACGGCACCGACCCGCGCGTGCCCTTCACCGGGGCGGTTTCACCCTCCGCCGTTGCTTATACTGGGCCCGTCCCTTTGACCGCCTCGGTGGGCATCCGGGCTCGTTCTTTATCCGGCGCCAACTGGAGCGCGGTGACCGAGGCGGTGTTCACGGTTGGCTCACTGGGCATTCCGTTGCGGATCACGGAAATCATGTACAACCCGCCGGGCGGCTCGCTGTATGAGTTCCTGGAGCTCCAAAACATTGGGGCCACCCCGGTGGACTTGAGCGGAATGTACTTTGACGGGATCACGTTTCTGTTCAACGCGGGCTCGATTTTGCCCGGCGGCGCCCGGCTGGTTCTGGCGAACAATACCGACACCAATGCGTGGAAAGCGCTGTATCCGGGCGTCCCGGTGTTTGGGTGGTACAGCGGCAACCTCAACAACGGGGGCGAGCGCATCACCCTTTACGACGGGTTTGGCAGGATTATCACGTCGGTGGACTATCGGGACAGCGGCGGATGGCCGGCGGCTGCGGACGGAGGAGGGAGTTCGCTGGAGATTCTGGACCCGAACGGCAACCCGGACGAGCCGGCCAACTGGCAGGCCAGCACGGTGCCCAACGGCACGCCCGGGACGGCCAATTCCGCTCCGCCGGTCCAGGTGGTGCAGCTCAACGAAATCATGGAGGCGAACGGCGGGGTGGTGAACCATGGCGGCACGTTCCCCGACTGGGTCGAGTTGCGGAACCTCAGCGCCAGCCCGGTCAATTTGGCCGGCTGGAGCCTGACGGACGATGGCAACCCGCGAAAGTATGTTTTCCCCTCCATCACAATTCCCGCCAACGGATACCTGGTGGCGTGGTGCGACGCGGCGACCAATACCACGCCGGGCCTGCACACCGGCTTTGCCCTGGATCGCGAAGGGGAGACCCTTTCTCTGTATGACCCGAATACCAACCGGATTGATGCCCTGACTTACGGCTTCCAGCTCACCAATTATTCTGTGGGGAGGGTGGGAGGCAAGTGGGTGCTGACGCAGCCTACGACCAACGCGGCCAACGTCGCCGCGACGGTGGTTTCTGCCGCCAACCTCGCCTTGAATGAATGGATGGCCAATCCCCTGCCGGGCGAGCCGGACTGGATCGAGTTGTTCAACCGCTCGGCCGCCGCGCCGGTGTCGCTTCAAGGCATTTACCTGTCCACCAGCAACGGACTGCACCAGCTCACCAGCCTCTCGTTCCTCCCTCCTTCCGGGCACATTCAGTTGTTTGCGGATGAAGGGGTGGGAGCGGATCATTTGGATTTCAAACTGCCCGCCAGCGGCGGCGCCATCACCCTGTCCGACCCCACGGGCAATCCCATCCAAACCGTCCTCTATGGCGTTCAAAGCGAGGGCGTCTCCCAAGGCCGGCTGCCTGACGGCTCGACGCAGGTCACCAGCTTCCCGGGGACCGCCAGCCCCGGCGCGCCCAACTATGTCAGCTCCTACAGCGGTCCGGTGCTCAACGAGGTTCTGGCGCGGAACAAATCCGTCAGCGTCGGGGGGAAAGTGGTGGATTACCTCGAGCTCTACAACCCCAATGCCGGCAGCTTCGACCTTTCGGGCATGAGCCTCAGTGTCAATTCGGCCCGGCCCGGTCAATGGGTCTTTCCGGCGGGGGCGCTGATCGCGGGCTACGGGTATTTGGTGGTGCAATGCGATGGGGCATCGCCGGCTTCGACCCAGATTGGTGGTTTCAATCTGGGCCAATCGCTGGATGGGGAAAGCGGGGGCGCCTGGCTTTTCAATGCCGCCGGGCAGGTGGTCAGTTCGGTGGAGTATGGGCTGCAGGCCGAGGATTTGCCCATAGGCCTGACTGGAGGCCAGTGGCGGCTGCTGAGCGCCGCAACCCCGGGCGCCGCCAACGCCGGTCCGGCCGTTCTCGGCTTGGTTTCCGCCCTGCGCCTCAACGAATGGATGCCCAAGCCTGCCAAGGGCGCCGACTGGTTCGAGGTATTCAACACCACCAACCGGCCCGTCAGCCTCGCCACGCTCTCTTTGACCGATGATCCGTCCATTGCGGGCGAAAGCAAATTCCGGCCGGTGGCCTTAAGCTTTATCGGACCAAACGGCTTCGTCAAATGGGTGGCGGATGCCGACCCCGGGCAGGGACGCAACCATGTCAACTTCGCGCTCGACTCGAATGGCGAGTCCCTCTTGTTGTACAGCGTGAGCGGGACCACGTTCAACCTGGTGGATGGCGTGGGGTTCGGAGCGCTGCCGGAAGGGGTTTCTCACGGCCGCCTGCCTGACGGCGCCGTCACCGTGACTGATTTTCCCGGCTCGCCCACTCCGGGGGAGAGCAACTACCGGCTGCTCCAAAACGTGGTGTTTAGCGAGGCGCTCGCCCATACGGACCCGCCGCTGGAGGACGCCATCGAGCTTTACAATCCCACCGCGGCGCCGCTCAACATTGGGGGCTGGTTCCTGAGCAACAGCCGGACGGACCGCCGGAAATACCAGATTCCCCCGGGCACCACCCTGCCAGCCGGAGGGTATTGCGTGTTTTACGAATACCAGTTCAACAATGGCACCACCAACGCCTTCGCGCTCAATTCCGCCCACGGAGATGAAATCTGGCTCTCCGCGGCGGTCGGTGGCGTCGAAACGGGGGAACGCGCCTTCGCCGCGTTCGGGGCGTCGTTCAACGGCATCTCCTTTGGCCGGGTCGAGACCTCCACCGGGTGGGATTTTGCGCCGCTGGCCTATCCCACCTTTGGCGTCGCCAATCCTTCGAGTCTCGCGCATTTTCGCACCGGGCAGGGCGCCCCCAATGCCGCCCCGATTGTCGGGCCGGTGGTCATCAATGAAATCTTTTACCATCCGCCCGACGGGGATGTTGGCAGCCGGGAATTCATCGAACTGCGCAACCTGACGACCGTTTCCGTCCCTCTGTTCGATCCGGTTTACCCGACCAACCGCTGGCGTCTGGCTGGTGGAGTGGATTACACCTTTCCCCCCGGCTTGATCCTGCCGGCCGGAGGGTACCTATTGGTCGTGGATTTTGACCCTTCGGACTCGGTGGCCTTGGCCGCCTTTCGCGCTCGCTATGCGGTGGATCCCGGGGTTCCAGTGCTCGGGCCCTTCTCCGGCAAGCTGGCCAATGAAGGCGAAGAACTGGTGTTGGAGCGACCTGACCGCCCCCAGCAGCCGCCCAATCCCGATGCCGGATTCGTCCCGTACGTGGTTGCCGATCGCGTGCTCTATTCGGATGCGGCCCCTTGGCCGGCCGGGTTGGCGGACGGCGGCGGCCACTCTTTACAGCGCCTGTCCGGCGATCTCTATGGCAACGAACCGCTCCATTGGACCGCCGCCCCGCCCACGCCGGGAGGCGAAAACCGTTTCGCGCCACTCGACAGCGACGGCGACGGCATCCCGGACGCCGCGGAGGAGGCCATGGGGCTGAATCCCAGCGACCCCCGCGACGCCGGGGAGGATTGGGATGGCGACGGCGCCACCAACCTGCAGGAGTATCTCGCGGGGACAAACCACCTGGACCCGGCCAGCCACCTCAAGTTTGACCGCATCGTCCCCGGGAGCGAAGTCCAGCTCTGGTTCCAGGCGGTCTCGAATCGAACGTATTCCGTGCTTTACAAAAACTCATTAAGCGATCCTGACTGGGCCCGCCTGGTGGATGTCCCCGCCTCGGCCGTGACCACGACCCGCTCCGTGACCGATCCCGAGGGAGGCCGCACCGTGCGCTTTTATCGGCTGGTGACTCCAGCCGTTCCGCCGCGCTGATGGGTTCCCTGGTTCCATGGCTGGGTCCCTGGATCAACGCCGGATTGAGTTTTTTCTTTCCGGAAATCTGCCAGGTTTGCCGCCAGCGCCGGGCCGGGCCGGCCGACGGGTTCGTTTGCCCCGATTGCCGGGCGCAGGTCAAATGGATCCGGCCGCCCTGGTGTGAGCGGTGCGGCGAGCCGGTGGCGGGCGCGATCACCACCGCGTTTGTATGCTCGCATTGCCGCGAGGCGGTGCCGTGGTTCGATTGGGCTCGTGGGGCGGTGGGCACGCTCGAGCCCGTGCTGGATTTGATTCATCGGTACAAATACCAGCGCGCCTTGTGGGCCGAGCCGTTCCTGGCGGGGCTGCTGATTACCGCGGCCCGGCCGGCGCTTGCGGCGGAGTCCTGGGATGGTATTGTGCCGGTGCCTCTCCACCCAACCCGCCAACGCGAACGGGAATTCAACCAGGCGGAGCGCCTGGCCCGGCGTTTGGGCCGGGCGTGCGACCTGCCGGTGGATTCGAAGCTGCTGCGCCGGGTTCTCAATACGCGCACCCAGACCATGCTGAGCCGGGAGGAACGGCAAGCCAACGTGCGCAAGGCCTTCGCCCTTCGAACGAACCGCAGTCTCGCCGGGCGGCGGCTGGTGTTGGTGGACGATGTGTTCACCACCGGCGCCACCACCAACGCCTGCGCCCGGGTGCTTCGCGAAGCCGGCGCCGCCGCAGTTTGTGTCTGGACAGTTGCCCGGGGTCTGCGAGTATCATAAGCTCATTGTGGTAATGAGAAGAACTCTGACTGACACCCGTGCAAACGGGGAACTGCCGTGGTCCCGGTTGGGTGCGGCCTGATAGCTGGAATCCCTCGGAGTATGTCAACGACTTCTTTCACCAAAAAGACCCTAGGGCTGGAGACCACTGAACCGGCTTTGACCCCGCCGCCGGCCGCTCCGCCGGTTTCCTCATTCAACAAGAAGCCCAAGCTCGCCGCCAAGCCCAAGAAGCGCGAGATTCCCGAAGGGCTTTGGACCAAATGCCCGAAATGCGGGACCATGGTGTTCGACAAGGAGCTGGACGAGAATTTGAAGGTTTGCCTCCAGTGCGAACATCATTTCCCCATCAGCGCCCGCGAGCGTATCCATTCGCTGGTCGAAACCTGCACCTTCGAGGAGATGGACGCCGACATGACCAGCGTGGACGTGCTCCAGTTCACCGGCGTTGCCTCGTACACCTCCAAATTGCAGGATTATCAGCGCGCCACCGGCCTCAAAGACGCCGTCATCACCGGCATCTGCCGCATGGGCCCCCACCGTGTGGCCCTCGGCGTCATGGATTTCAGCTTTCTGGGAGGCTCCATGGGCTCGGTCGTGGGCGAGAAGCTCACCCGCCTTATCGAGCGCGCCACCGAGAAAACCCTGCCCTTGATCATCATTTCCACCAGCGGCGGCGCCCGGATGTACGAAGGCATGTTCAGCCTCATGCAAATGGCCAAGACGTGCGCGGCCCTGGCCTACCACGCTCAGGCCCGCCTGCCCTACATCAGCGTGCTGACGCATCCCACCACCGCCGGCGTCATGGCCAGTTACGCCAGTGTGGGCGACCTCATCATCGCCGAGCCCGGCGCCATGATCGGCTTTGCCGGCCCTCGCGTGATCAAAGACACCACGCAGGCGGAGCTCCCGCCGGGATTCCAAACGGCCGAATTCCTCCTCGATCACGGCCTCATTGACGCGATCATTTCCCGCAACCAAATGAAGGCGCAGTTGATCAAGTATCTCGATTACCTGACGGGCGGGCAGAAGGCCGCAGCCGGCCTTTGACGGGCCGCGGGTCCCATGGACTTTGGCCGTCGGCCGGCCGTACAGGCCAAGCCGGCGGGCTCTTGAGGTGGAAGGCGGGGTGGCAACTTCGGCATGCCGGCGTTTCGCTTTTTGCTCTCTTCTTTTCCGGGGCGGGAAAAAAACTGCGATGCGGGGTGGACATCCGGCCGGAAAGGGTTAAGTTGGGGGCACGCGTCGGCTTCCGACGGACTCACGCTAAGTGAACAAGGTTGGCCAGTGGCCGGCTGACTCCAGACTTTCCTGCCGCGTAGGACCCTCCCAACCGAGGGAGAATTTGCGTTAGCATATCATGATACAACCCCGAATCATTCAGGGTGGAATGGGCGTTGCCGTGTCCGGCTGGGCCCTGGCACGCGCGGTTTCGCGTCTGGGACAACTCGGCGTGGTTTCCGGCACGGCGCTGGCCGTCGTCCTCGCCCGCCGCCTGCAACTGGGCGATCCCGGGGGCGAGCTTCGCCTTGCCCTGTCGCGTTTTCCTTTCCCGGAGATGGCCGATCGTGTGCTGGCCGATTTTTTCATTCCCCATGGCAAGCCTGCGGACGCTCCCTTCAAGCTCACGCCGATGCCGACGCTTCAGCCGCGCCCCGGTCTGGTCGAGTTGACCGTGGTGGCCAATTTTGTCGAGGTGTTTCTCGCCCGGCAGGGGCATTCCGGCCCGGTGGGCATCAATTATCTTGAGAAGATCCAGTTGCCAACGCTGGCCTCCCTTTTCGGGGCGATGCTCGCGGGCGTGGACTATGTGCTCATGGGGGCGGGGATTCCCCGCGCCATTCCCGGCGTCCTGGACTCGTTTGCCTGCGGCCAACCGGCTCAATTGCGCGTGGACGTTGAAGGCGCGTTGCCGGGTGAGGACCACTTTACAACCTTCGATCCTCAGGCCTTTTGCCGCGGCGCCGCGCCGCAGCTCAAACGTCCGCAGTTTCTCGGCATCGTGTCATCGGCGACGCTGGCCATTGCCCTGGCGAAAAAGGCCAGCGGGCGGGTGGACGGCTTCGTCATCGAGGGTCCCACCGCTGGCGGCCACAATGCGCCCCCGCGCGGCCCGCTGCAGCTCAGCGCGACCGGCGAGCCGGTTTATGGCGAGCGCGACGTTCCCGAGCTGGAAAAGATTCGAGCGCTGAACCGGCCCTTCTGGATGGCGGGTTCTTATGGCCGGGTTGGCAAGTTGGCGGAGGCGGAACGGCTGGGCGCCGCGGGCATCCAGGTGGGCACCGCGTTTGCCTACTGCGAGGAATCCGGTCTGGATCCGGACCTCAAGCGCCAGGTCCTCGAACTGAGCCGGCAGGGCCGCGCGAAGGTTTTCACCGACCCGCTGGCTTCGCCGACGGGCTTTCCCCTGAAGGTGGCGCAGGTGGCCGGCACGCTTTCTGATGCGGGCCTGTATGCTGCGCGCGAGCGCGTTTGTGACCTCGGTTATTTACGGCACCTCTACCGCAAGGACGACGGCAGCATTGGCTATCGTTGCCCGGCTGAACCGGTTCAAAGTTACCTTCGCAAGGGCGGAACAATTGACCAAACGCAAGGGCGCAAGTGTGTCTGCAACGGGTTGCCGGCCACCGCGGGCATGGGCCAGCAACGCCTGGACGCGGCCCCGGAGCTGCCGTTGGTGACGTCCGGCGATGATCTCGACCAGATTGGCGCGTTTCTGCCGCCGGGTGAGGATTGCTACCGCGCCGCGGACGTGATCGAGCGGCTTCTGGCCCGGCCGGCGCCGCCAGACATGGAGTTGGCGGCCGACCTGGTGCTGGAAGCGAAATGAGAAGGCCGCCGGGCGAATCGCCTCCGAACCCGCCACCACTGGCGGGGAGCGGAACAAAGGAGTCCTGGCCTGCCGAAGTACGTTGCGTCACACGCTGAATTTTGGTTAGGCTGCGACGACCTTGAAAAGCGGCGATATGTTCGCGAATGACAAGCTTCGGTGGCTGCTGCTGTTGGCCGCGTGCCTCACTGCCTCGGCCGGGGCCGGGCCCGCCGCGGCGGAGCGGGCTGACCTGTGGCGTCGCGACCATCGTCTGATTGACCTCCACCAGCATGTCAGTTGCACCACGCAGCACCTGGCGCGCGCGGTGCGAATCATGGACGCCGTGGGCCTGGGCGTGGTGGTCAACCTGAGTGGCGGCTTCGTGACCCCGGGCAAAGACGGCGGCCCGAGTGAGTTCGAGCGCAACAAGGCGCTCGCCGACAAACTCCATCCCG
>JARKQH010000250.1 GCA_029974925.1 Verrucomicrobiota bacterium | reverse complement strand
GGCGGGTTTTAACCCGCCCCACCGGAGCCCTCTGACGCCGATTCCCGACCGATAAACCCCATAGGCATCAAGTTAAGAGCAGCCCCTGTCCCGTGTCGCCGGCTGGGTGGCCGGGGCGGAGTCTTCGACGCCCCGGATGGTCCGGCTGGGGACCCCGGGGCCTCGACGACTCGTCCCCGGCTGGGTGGCCGGGGCGGAGTCTTCGACGCCCCGGATGGTCCGGCTGGGGACCGCGGGGCCGCGACGACTCGTCCCCGGCCACCCGGTCAGAAGGTCTCCAATCCTTAACTTGATGCCTATGGATTCCCGACCGATAAACCCTGCCACTCGAAACGATAATGCCGGGAACGGGCATTTTGCGCGCACGGTGCGCGCGGCCTCCACAACCCGACAACCCGCATTACCGGAAGAGTCCGCACCCATGTCGTCCTTGCTCAAGACGGAAGGCATCAATCCCGACTTCGGCGCCTCGCACGAGCAGGTCCGCGAGCTTTGCGAGCAGGACCCCGACCTGCCGCGACTCATCGCCGAGTACCAGGCGAAATTGCCCGAGTGGGGCGTCGTCGTCGGCTCGTGGGGCGGAGTCCAGGGCAAGCCCCCCGCCCCCCTCAAAACGACCGCCGAGACCGAAGCCGAAACTGAAACTGAAACCGATCCCGACCTTGATGAATTGATCCCCGATCCTGCCCTGACGCGGCCCAAGCGGGTCCACAAGGAATCCTCCCCGGCCCGCAAGTCGGGTTCCAGCCCGGCGCGCCGCGCCGCCAACAAGCGCAACGCCCGGAAGTCCACTGGTCCAAAATCGACAACTGGAAAGGACCGTTCCAGCCGTAACGCCCTCAAGCACGGCCTCACCGCCACGAAGCACATCGTCCTGCCCGGTGAAGATCCCGCGCTCCTGGAACAACGCATCGACGAGTGGACCAGGGGACTCCACGACGAACATCCCTCGGTGCTCTTCCTGATGAAACGCGCCGCCATCGCGTCGTGGACGTTGGAACGCGCCGATCGCCTCGAACGCCAGCTTGCCGAGACGGGAACGCTCCTGGACAAGAAGCCCCAGCTTCTCACCCCTGCCGCCGAGGAGCGGCTTGCCAGTCAGCAGGCCGCGCTGGAGCGGCAGCAGCTCGACGCGCAGCTCAAGGAGCTGGTCGCGCAGCCGATGGCGACTCTTGCCCGCCTGCGCGGCTCGAAGGCCGGCCTGGAGTGGCTGCTGGAACG
>JARKQH010000238.1 GCA_029974925.1 Verrucomicrobiota bacterium | reverse complement strand
ACCACATTCTCCAACTCGCGCACGTTGCCGCGCCATTGTTGCGCCTGCAGAAAAGCAATGGCCTCGGGTTGGATGGCGGGGGAGTGCTGCCCCAACTCTGTTGCGGACCGCCGGAGGAAGTACTTGACCAGGTCCGGAATGTCCTCGGTGCGCTGGCTCAGGGGGGGCAGCGTGATGGTGACGGCGCTGAGGCGGTAAAAGAGGTCCTCGCGAAACTGCTGCTCCTGCATGGCCTTCTCGAGGTCGCGATGGGTTGCCGCCAGGACGCGCACGTCCACCGGTATTTTTTCGTTTCCGCCCACGCGCTGGATGTATTTTTCCTGGAGCACGCGCAGGAGTTTGACCTGGGTGCCGGGGCTCATGTCGCCGATTTCATCGAGAAAAATGGTGCCCCCATTGGCCTGTTCAAAACGGCCCAGACGTCGGAACTGAGCGCCGGTGAAGGAGCCGCGCTCGTGGCCAAAGAGTTCGCTTTCCAACAAGGTCTCAGGAATTGCAGCGCAATTGACCACAATGAACGGTTGCGCCGCCCGCGTGCTATGCTGATAGAGGGCGCGAGCCACCAACTCCTTGCCAGTCCCGGTTTCGCCCCGGATCAGGACGGTGACCGCGCTGGCGGCAAGGCGTCCGATCTCCTTGTACACGGCCTGCATGGCGCGGCTGTTGCCGATGATGGCGGTCTGGTTGGACTGCGCCGTCCCAACCTCGATGGACTCCGAAGCCAGCCGGTTGCAATCCACCGCTTTGGCCACCAAATCCAGGAGTTCGGCCATATCGAAGGGTTTCAGAACGTAATCATAGGCCCCGCGTTTGGTGGCCTCGATGGCAGTCTCGGTGGAGCCGTAGGCGGTCACCAGGAGAATGGGAAGCTTGGGCCGGGCGCGGTGGAGGCGTTCGACCAGTTCAAGCCCCGAGAGGCCGGGCATTTTCAGATCGGTAATGACCACGTCGAAGGCGTGCTCGAGGGCCGCCGCCAGGCCGTCATCGCCTCGCAAGGCCACGGCCACGTCGTATCCTTCGGACTGTAATTCCTTCCTCAACCCGGCGACGATGCCTGGGTCGTCCTCGACCAAAAGCACTCTAGGCTGCGCTCTCATGCTGATTCTCCTCGACGCGCGGCAGGATCAGGCTGAAGGTTGTTCCGCGCCCGACCTGGCTCTGAAATTGAAGCACCCCGCCGTGCTTTTGCACAATCCCCGCCGCAATGGCCAGTCCCAGTCCCGTGCCCCCCTCGCGGGTGGTGAAGAACGGGTCGAAGATTCGCTTCTGAATCTCCGGGGGTATCCCTCGGCCGGTGTCGGCGACTTGCAGAATGACGGCGGGGAACCCGCGCCCGAGGACCCGGGCGGCCTGGAGGCGGGCGCGCAGGGTGATGGTGCCCCGGTGTTCGATGCTGTCGGCGGCGTTTTGCACGAGGTTGATCAAGACCTGTTCCATCTGCTGCGGGTCGGCCCGAATCCAGGCCAAGGGGGCCGGCTCAACGGTAAACTCAATCCCCGCCTTCGTCCATTGCGGCGCCAGCAGGTTCCGCACCCGCTCGAAGAGGCTGGGGATGGCCAGCGTCACGAACCGCGGCTCGGAGGGCCGGGCAAAATCCAGAAAATCCCGCACGATGCGGTCCAGGCGGCGGATTTCCTCGTCAATCACGGTGACGTCCTCATGTTCCGACGAACCCGGCGCCAGCGCTTTCTTCAAACCGTGCACCCGCACATTGATCGCGGTAAGCGGATTGCGCACCTCGTGGGCCACGCCCGCCGCCAGCGTGCCGAGCGAGGCCAGTTTCTCCTGCCGCTCCAACAAAGCGCGGCTTTCCATGACCTGGGCGCGCAAAGGCGCGATTTTGGCCTGGTAGATAAGCCGGGTAGCCGTTATCCCCAGCACCACCACCAGGACAACCGACAGCCCCAGCATTCCCTGCAAAGTCGCAACCGATTGATGAGATTGACTCACAAACTGGTTCAAGGCCAACCGCTCGGCGGCCCGCAATTCTGCGCACAAGTCCAAAACGGGACGGGAAAGATCCGCCAGAGTCTCGACCAGGGGTTTCCCCGCCGTTTCCGCACCGAAATCCTCCCTTGGGTGGAACAAGCCGCGCGTCGCCTCCAGGTAGCCTTGGCAGGCGCGATGGATTTCCTGCAGGAGGTCCGCTTCCCGCGAGGTCGTCACAAGGGTTTTCTGCTCTTCGACCCAGTTCCGAAGTTCCTGGCCCTCTTTTTCAAACGCGGCCCGTACTTCCGGCGCCCGGCGCGATTCGAACCGAAGGACCAACTCGTTCAGCTCCGAGAGAGTGGCTTCAATATGCTCCGCCACATGAAAGCTCGAGGTTTGCACCATGTTGAAGTTGCGCCGCAACACTTGAAGTTCCTGCCAGGCGGAAAAACCCGCCCAAGCCACCAAGATTGCCAGGCCCGTAACCGCGGCGGCGAAAGCGTAAATCTGTAACCGAAAAGACATGAGGTGATCAGTCAGCGGCCACCCCTGGTTTCCCGCCCGCCACCTCCGTTGCTTCGCCCTGCCGGGAAACCCCCGGATTGCTGCGGAAATGGCGCGGACCGGCTTGTGATTTCGCCGCTGGCATTCGACCAGCTTGGGATGTTAGCCTGTGGGCGATGCATGGGCTCATGCTGAGGCAGATTTAGTGCCAACGCCAGTCAATGCACCCCGGGTTCAAAGACCCCTGACACCCATACTAATAACTCATGAAAACGGTTTCGCCAAAATCAAAAGGCCTTCGGAACCCGGCCTCCCGCCGAATTCTGGTGCCGACCGACTTTTCTCCCACCGCTCTTCACGCGCTTCGGTTTGCCGCACCCCTGGCTCGCCAAATCGGCGGCAAAATCACCTTGCTCCATGTTCTGGATTGGCCCGTCATTCCGGCGACCCTGGGAGTTGTGACCAGCGACGAGGCCCGATTGCGCGCCGCAGCCGAGGATTGCCTGCGCCGATTGGCGGAACAAACCATTCCGCCCGACTTGCTGGACAAAACCCTGGTCCGGCCCGGCCGGCCTTACCAGGTCATCGTCGAGACGGGGCGGCAATTGAAAACCCACGTCATCGTCATGGCCACCCAGGGGCGGACCGGCGTGTCGCGCGTGCTGCTCGGCAGCACCGCTGAGCGCGTGGTCCGCCATGCCCCCTGCCCCGTCCTGACCGTGCGCCCCAGCCCGAAAAAAAGGATGCCCCGTCTTGAATCCCAAAGCCTTGCTCCCCGCATCAACCGGATTTTGCTGCCCGTTGACTTTTCGGAACGATGCCAGCCGGCGGTACGTTTCGCCAGCCGCCTCGCCCAAATCATGAACGCGCGCCTCGCTCTGCTGCATGTCCTGGCGCCGTTGCCAATCACTTTGGCCGACCACCAACTCGAGGTCAGACAATGCTTCGCCGAGGCCCGAGCTCAGGCCCGGGCAAAACTTCAAGCTCTCGCCGCCGGTGTTCCCTCCGGCGTCAAGACCCAGCAATTGCTGTATCAGGGCGCTGCCCATCAAGGGATTACGGACACGGCTGCCCGGTGGCGAAGCGACTTGGTGGCCCTGCCAACCCGAGGTGCCACCCCGGCCTCCTACATCGTCCTCGGCCGCACGGCCGAAGTGGTGGTTCGCCATGCCCCCTGCCCGGTTCTCACCTTCAGCCAAGCCCCCCCGCCAGTGGTAAGAAATCCCTGCCTTATGAAATCTTCAGCAAAACCCCGAGCGAAGCCCTTGTTCGACCGGCAATCCCAGCTTTCCGCGGTCAAGGCCTCAACCCCCTGCCCCGCGCAAATCGGAACCGAAACTGCTTTGCGCCTGCAGCGGATTCTGGTCCCGGTGGACTTCTCAACGCCTTCGGTGGAGGCGCTCCGATTCGCTTTGCCTCTGGCCCGCCAAACCGGCGCCCGAATAGATTTGCTGCACGTCGTTGCGCCCTTTGTAGTGCCGCTTGATGCGTCGGATTTCCACGGAAAATGGGACCAATACCAAGCCCGTCAAATGCGCCAGGCCACCGCTCGGTTGCGGCGGCTGGCCGCCAACAAGCTCGCCCGCGCGCTCCGCGGCGATGCGCTCGTGCGGGAGGGGAGTCCTGCCGCGGTCATTACCGCCGTGGCGGGCGAGCGTGAAAGTGACCTGCTCATCCTTTCCACCCAAGGACACACCGGCTTGAAGCGCTTTTTGCTGGGCAGCACCGCGGAGGCCGTCGTTCGCCGAGCGCCCTGTCCCGTGCTCACCGTCCGACCCTGCGGATCGGACCGCGCGAGGACCTCTCCGTGTACGAAGCCGGGCGCGATGCGGAGCATTTTGGTGCCGGTTGATTTCTCCGAGCGGTCCCGTTCCCTGATCCAGTACGCCGCGGCATTTGCCGCGCGTTTTGGCGCCTCGCTGGTACTCCTCCACGTCGTGGACCATATTGATATCCCGTCCCGCGTCGCTTATATGGCCACCGGACTTCAACTGGTCGTTCTGGAGCGCGGCATCCGTCAACTCCAGGAATTGGCGCAACGCTCTCTCCCTCCCGGGATTCAAGCGGAACGCATCGTTCGCGTCGGCACGCCCTACGATGTGATCCGCCGTGTCGCCAGCCTTGAGCACACGGATCTGATCATTATTGCCACTCGCACGCATGGCGGGCTGCAGCGGATCCTCTTGGGCAGCACGGCCGCCCGCGTGGTCCGGCACGCCCCCTGCCCTGTTCTGGTTCTGCGCTAACCCCCGGAAGAAACCCCCGAATGAACCGAAACCGCCTCAAGGCGCCTTTGGCTGCAGTCCTTCTCCACCTCCATTGCCTGCTTGCCGCCCTGGTCCTCGTGTTGCCAACTGTCGGGTGCAAAACCCCGTCCTCGCAGCCTCCCCCTCCCCCTTCTCCTGCCCTGCACCGCTACGAATTCTCCAGCCCCCACATGGGCACGCTGTTCCGTGCCATTCTGTTTGCCACCAACGCAGCGACCGCCCAAACGGCGGCTGACGCCGCCTTTCGCCGCATCGCCGCACTCGAAGAAATCATGAGCGACTACCAGGCGGACAGCGAACTGAACCGCCTCCGGGACGCGCCCCACGGCATTCCCATCGTGGTCAGCCATGACCTCTTTCGTGTGATGGAACAGGCCCAGTGGCTTGCGCGAAAGAGCGACGGCGCCTTTGACGTGACCGCCGGCGCTTTCGTGCGGCTCTGGCGCTTCTCTCGAAAGCGCCACACCCTCCCCACTCCGGACGAAATCCAAACCGCCCGCCAGGCTTCCGGCTATAAGCTGCTCCAGCTCGACCCCCGGAGCCACACCATCACCAAACTGGTGCCCGGCATGCGCTTCGACCTGGGGGGCATCGCCAAGGGCTACGCCGCCGATGAGGCCCTTGCCATTCTCAGGTTTCATGGCGTCCACCGAGCCCTCGTCGCCGCCAGTGGCGACCTCGCTCTTGGCGATCCTCCGCCGGGTCAGCCTGGCTGGACCGTCGGCATCTCGGAGATCGGCTCCCGCTCAAACCACATCGTCAAGACCCTGCGTCTGAGCAACGCCGGCATCTCGACCTCCGGCGACGCCGAGCAAGCCCTCGAAATCCATGGCGTCCGCTACTCCCACATTCTCAATCCGAAGACCGGCCTTGGTCTCACCAACCGCATCCAGGCCACCGTCATCGCCCCCAATGCCACGCTGAGCGACGCCCTCGCCACGACCGTTTGCATCCTGGGCCCGCAAAAGGGACTCCGCCTCGTCAACTCCATCCCCCGGACGCACGCCGCCATTTTCTGGATGCAATCCAACCACATTGACCGGGTCTGGTCCCCGCGCTTCCCCAAGGAGTAATCGCTCGCTTCTCGCCCCGGCCTCGCCGCCATCGGTTCAGGTTGGGAGACTCCAGGCCCGGCATCGCGGCGCTCCAAGGATTGCCGCTTGACCGCGAGCGGGTGCCAAAGGTTTGTGTTGGATTTTATTGGGGGACTTTATCTATACTCGGGTATGGCAGAGAAGACGCTCAATGATCTCCCTCGCGACTTGCGTCTGCTGTTCGGCCGAGGCAGCGACGCGCTGATGCGGGACAACTTCGATTACGCGATTGACCTGTTCAACCAAGTACTGGCCCGCGAGCCGGGCTTGCACGAATGCCGCCGGGCCTTGCGGGCCGCCCAGGTGCGCAAAGCCGGAAGCGGCGGGGGGTTCTTCAAAAAAGTGCTCAGCAGCGCCAGTTCCCAGCCGCTGATCGTCAAGGGCCAGGTCGCCTTGCGGGAGAATCCGGCGCACGCCCTGCAAATTGCCGAACAGATTCTCAACAACGACCCGAGCAACTCGGCGGCGCACCGGATCATCGTCGAGGCGGCCCGCGCCCTGGAAATGCCTCACACCGCCGCGCTGTCATTGGAAATCCTGCACAAGAACAATCCGCGCGACAAAGAAATCACCATTCAACTGGCCAATGCGCTGGCCGAGACCGGCGAGGTGGAACGGGGGGAGAAGATTCTGTCGGACTTGTGCGCGCTTTATCCCAACGACAACGAACTGGCTCAGGCGCTCAAGAACGTCTCGGCCCGCAAAACCCTCGACGAGGGAGGGTATGAAGCCCTGGCAGACGGCAGCGGCTCGTACCGGGATATTCTTAAGAACAAGGAGGAAGCAGTCGCCCTCGAACAGGAAAGCCGCCAGGTCAAGGCGGAGGATGTTGCGGCGAGGCTGATTCGCGAATACGAAACCCGAATCAAGACCGAACCCCATAACTTGAAGCTGCTTCGCTCTCTGGCCGAGCTTTATACGCAGAAGAAGGATTTCGACCGGGCGTTGGGATATTATGAACGGCTGAAGGCCTCGGAGGGCGGGAGCGATCCCACCCTCGACCGGGCGATTGCGGAAACGCGCGCAAAAAAGTTTGATTACCAGATGGAGCAGTTGGACCCGGCGGCGCCGGATCACGCTGAAAAGCTGGCGCAATTGCAGGCCGAAAAGCAGGCGTACCTCCTGGCGGAGTGCCAGAAGCGGGTCGAACGGTTCCCCACCGACCTGCAGATTCGCTTTGAGATGGGCCAACTCTACCTCCAAGCCGGCAAGATCGGCGAGGCCATCCAGGAATTTCAGAAAGCGCAGAACAACCCCCACCGCCGCATTGCCTCCATGAACGCGCTGGCCCAGTGCTTCAGCCGGCGCCGCATGTTTGACCTCGCGGCGCGCACGCTGCAAAACGCCCTCAAGGAAAAGGTGGTGTTCGACGACGAAAAGAAGGAACTGATTTACAACCTGGGCTGCGTACTGGACCAGATGGGCAGGAAGGATGAAGCGGTCGAGCAGTTCAAGCTCATCTACGAGGTGGATATCTCTTACAAAGACGTGGCGGCCCGGGTGGACGCCTATTACGCCAGCCAATCCTAGGCCGGTCCAACGAGGCAGCGCGCACAGTCTGCGCCGCGTGACGGGCAGACCGGCGTCCCGCTACCGGTCGCGCTGCAACAGGAAGGTGGCCAGAGCTTCCAACGCCCTCGCCCGCCCACGGAAGGGCTTCAAGGCGGCGAAGGCGCGCTGCGTCAAACTTTCGGCAATTTGACGTGATTTTTCCAGCCCAACGATGGAGGGATACGTGGCCTTTTTCGCCCGGGTGTCTTTGCCGGCGGTTTTGCCCAATTTCTCGCTCGTCTGGGTCACGTCCAGGATGTCGTCAATAACCTGGAACGCCAGCCCGACATGGTAACCGAAATTGGTCAACGCCCTCAGGTGACGGGGGGTGCAGTTGGCGCTCATGCCGCCCAGACGAACGGCACAGCAGAGCAGCGCCGAAGTCTTGCGCTCGTGGATGTACTGGAGCCGGGATGCGCTGATCTTCTTTCCTTCAGCCTCGAGGTCCTCGACCTGCCCCGCAATCAACTGGAGGGAGCCCGCGGCTCGGGCCAGTTCGACAACCAGTCGTGGGTGAGGGTAACGGGGCCAGCCGCGGCTTTGAGCCAGGATTTCGAAGGCGTGCGTCAGCAAGGCGTCCCCCGCCAGAATCGCGATGCCTTCACCGAACACCTTGTGGCAGGTGGGCTTGCCACGCCGATAATCGTCGTTATCCATGGCTGGGAGGTCGTCATGGATCAGGGAATAGGTGTGGATGCATTCCACCGCGCAGGCCGGCGGCATCGCCTCCGCCCAGCTTCCACCGCAAGCCTCGGCGGCCGCCAGGCACAGGGCCGGTCGCATCCGCTTGCCACCGGCGAAGAGCGAATAACGCATGGCTTTATGAATGGTGGCCGGGCGGACCGTAGCCGGGGGCAGGAACCGGTCGAGCGCCCGGTTGACGGCCTGGGTGGCACGGGCCAGAAACTCGTCCAGATCGAATCCGTTGGTCGTGTGATGGCCTGGCATGGCTGACATGCGAGGTCGTTTTAGCAAACCCAATTCCCGGTGCAAGAAGGTTTTGCGATTTTTGGTATTGCATTCTGGAGCCAGACCCCTATTGTAGTTGGCTTGACTTGAACATCTTGGCAAAAACTTGAACGCGGAACTGACAAAGAAAGCACTGGAGAAGGTTGGCAACCCCAACATTCTGGTCAATTTGGTTTCCCGCCGCGTCCGGCAGTTGAACGCCGGGTCGGGCGCGATGAGCCGCCCGTTGGTGAGCGACGTGGGCAATCTGGGCGCCGCCGATATTGCCCTGATGGAAATCATCGAGGATAAAATCGGGTATGAGATGCCCGACATGGTCGAGCTGGCTCGTCCGACCGCCAAGAAACGCAAGCGTCATTAGCCCCTCGGCAGCCTGAAGGTCCACAAATCCGCTGACCACCCGGCCTTTCAGACCGGGGGGGTGGTGTGCATTCCGCTTCGTTGGCGGCCTGAGCCCCCGTGTTCCGTCAATGTCTTGATATGGACACCATCGTGACCAATTCGAAAGCCGGGCGCGATTACCACATCCTGGAAACCTTCGAGGCCGGGATTGTTCTCCACGGCACCGAGGTCAAGGCGCTGCGGGCGGGAAAAGCCCAGATTCGGGACGCGTTCGCCCGGGTCGAAAATGGCGAGGTGTGGCTTTACAACGCGCACATTGACGAGTATTCGCATGGGAACCTCAATAACCATCAGCCCAAGGCCCCGCGCAAGCTGCTGCTCCACAAGTCTGAAATCCGCAAGTTGTTCGGC
>JARKQH010000227.1 GCA_029974925.1 Verrucomicrobiota bacterium | reverse complement strand
GCCGGGCAGGTAATCCACTTCGAGCGCCAGCTTGATCGTGAGGTTGGGGAAGGCGCGCTGGGCGTGACGAACCTTCTCGACGTAATGGTCCAGGTCGGCGTCGCGCATGCGCCAGTCGTCAAAATCATCCTGCGGCATCGGACTGTGGTCCGAAAACCCAATTTCGTCGAGACCGAGCTGGACCGCGTGGGCTGCATATTCGATGGGTTCTCCCGTGGCATGGCGGCACAACGGCGTATGCATGTGGTAATCGGCCGGAACGAGCATGCTGCAACCCTACCTCCACCCGTGGCGGCCGGCAAGCCAGAGAATCAGCGGTCTGGCTCCAAAACGACTCCTGGCCGGTGCCTCCCCCGTGGTTCCCCGACTGGCGCCCCGAAAGACCCGGACCCGGGCCGGAGGGCCGGGCCGCCCAAACTCGCGGGATGCGATTTGCTTACTCGAACTGCAGGGCGAAGAAACGGTTGGCGCCGGCCGCAAGGGGGAGGGTGACGACCCACTGGCCGTTGAGATTCACCGGAGCGTTGGTGACCGGAGACCATTGAATCGGCGGCGTGAGACTGCCCGTCTGGCGGAGGGCGAAGCCGGTGGCGGTATTGGTCCACGCCAGGCGGATTTGTTGAGCCGGGAGCAGCCGGATGTCAAGCGCCGGAAGGGGACTCACCGGCTGGCAGGCGGAGAATTCGGAGGTGTTGCCGAACGCATCCGTGGCGGTGGCGGTGAGGACGTAACCTGCGGGAACGGCGGCCGGAAGGACGACACTGAAACTGGCCGCGCAGTTTGCGCCGGTCGAAACCGTGGTCTCTCCCAGGAACGTGCTCCCTTCGCCGTTGCCCGACGAGTCGCAAGCCGGGCTGGCGAAAAACTGGACCAGGAAGGCATTGTTCGCGGTGCTGTTGAGTGACCCGCGGACCGCGGTCCCGCTTCCGCTGAACGCCTGGGTCAGGACCGGGAAGTTCTGCAGCCGGTTGGCGCCCGTGTCCGTATCGCAAGCGTCATTGGCTGAGACGCCGCTGGCGCCCAGGTCAATGCCCAGCGCGCCGTTCGAGAAGATGGCGTTGCCCAGAATGCGGTTGCTGGTGGCGCCGGTGCGGACGCGAACGCCGGCATAGACGCCCTGGCTGAAAGCAATCCGGTTCCCGGCCAGGCCGGCGCCGCCGATCAGGTTGTTGGTCGAGCCGGTGTCGCAGTCAATCGCGGTCCAGGCGTTGCCCAAGGCCGAGAGGCCGTCCGCCCTGGTCCCAATCAGGTTCCCCTGGATGGTTGTCCAGGACGATTTGTAAAGCCAGATGCCGCTGGCCTGGTTGGCCGAAATCACGTTCCCCGCGCCGGAGACATCGCCGCCGATGATGTTGCTGAGCGCGCCGTTGGCGAAGATGCCCTCGAACAGGTTCCCCATGCCGGCGTTGCCGAGGATGTCGGTTCCGATTCTGTTGCCTTGAATGATGTTCCAGGCGGCGCCGCCGTCCGCCAGATAGATGCCGGCGTTGCCGTTGGCCGAGATCACATTGCCCGCGCCCGGAGCCGGCCCGCCGATGAGGTTGGCTGGCGCCGCCGAAAGCACAATTCCCCCGCCAATGCCGTTACCCAGGCGGTTGGTTCCCCCCACGGCGGTCCCGATACAGTTGCCTTGGATTCGGTTGGTCCGCGCGTTGGCATCAAACAGGTAAACGCCATTGGTCCCGTTGCCCGAAATCACATTGCCGGCGCCCGGCTCGGCGCCGCCGATCAGGTTCGCCGGTGACTCGATTCGGACCCCCGCCACCTTGTTGCCCAGGGCGCTCCGGCCGGTGGCATCCGTGCCGATCAGGTTGCCCTGCACCACGTTTTCAGACGAGCCGGACACCAGATACACCCCGTAGAAACCGTTGCCGGAAATGACGTTGCCGGCGCCGGGCGCCGTCCCTCCAATCAGGTTCGCATGGGCGTCGCGGAGGGTGATGCCGTTATAGCGGTTGGTGACCACCGCGTTGCCGGAAATCGAGGTTCCAATGTAATTCCCCGCCACGGTGTTGCCCACGCTGTTGGTGCTGAGGTAAATCCCGTCCTGCCCGTTGCCGGAAATCACATTGCGCGCCGCGGCCGACGTGCCGCCGACCACGTTGCTGCGGGCGCTGGTGAAGGTGACGCCGGCGAACGTGTTGCTCAACGAGGCGGTGCCGGAGGCGGTGGTGCCGATCAGGTTGCCTTGCACCTGGTTGAACGCGGCCTGCTGCCCCTCGAAGGCGATTCCACTGCGGCCATTGCCGGACACCACATTGCCGCTGCCGGCCTGGGTTCCGCCAATGACGTTTTGGGCGGCGTTAAAAACCGAGATGCCGTCGTCGGCATTGCCCAACCGCAGGGCGCCCGTGACCTCGGTTCCCACATAGTTTCCTTCGATCCGATTCAGACTCGTGCCGGGGCCATAAAGATAGATGCCGCTGCCCCGGTTGGCGGAAACCAGATTCCGCGCTCCGGAACTGGCGCCGCCCACCAGGTTGGCCGAACTGTCCAGCAACAAAATGCCATGGTTGGTGTTCCCCAGCGCGGCGGTGCCGCTGGCGGTGGTTCCGACGTAGTTGCCCTGAATCACGTTGCCGTTTGCATTGAGCAGATAAATCCCCGCATCCCGGTTCGCCGCAACCACGTTGCGCTCCCCGGCCATGCCGCCGCCAATCACGTTGCCCTCGGACTGCAAAACCAAAATGCCAACCTGGTTGCCGCGGCCCAGGATGCCCGCCGGGTCGGTGCCGATAAAATTGCCCGCAATGAGGTTCGTGCCCGCCCCTTCAATGCGAATGCCATCCCCGCTAAAGCGGTTGATGGCAAGGCCCTTGACCGTGCACCCGCCTGCCAGCAGCCGCAGTCCCGCGCTCGAACCGGCGCTGATTCCGGATAACTCGATCACCGGGGTCCCGGCGTAGCCCGGCTGCGACGTGGCATCAATCACCACCGGGTCCGTGATGTCCGGCAAAGCTGACAATGGCGCGATGGTGTGCGGCCCCGGCCCCGCAAGGTTGAACTGGATGACGTCCAGTCCCGCCGCCGCGTTGGCGTTGAGCAAAGCCTGACGGAACGACCCGGTCCCCGAGTCGTTCACATTCGATACGGTGAACGTTGCGGCCGAAAGCGTTGGCCCTGCCGGCGGAACCAGCAGGGCAAGGAGAAACAACCCGTGAAAAAACTGGCCGCAGGCCGGCCCGCGCAGGAGAGATTGGCTCAACATAATGACCTTCAGCAGGACCCGACAATTATAAGAAAGAAGACCCTGCCGGGCAAGGAGATAGGCGGCCAGCTTTGGCGGCGATTTCGCGGCAAGCTTGCCTTGCCCCACGGAATCGGCTACACAGGGCTTCCGGGCTGTGGCGGAAAACCAGCCTGGCACAAACAAAAACCGCATGAGTCAACGCGATCCTTTCTTCAAACTCGGCGAGCAAGTGCGCGAGTTTTTTTCCGGTGATGCCGCGGCGAATCCGTTCGAGGACCTCGCCTTGGAGATGTTTGCCTTGCAGTTTCACCACAATGCTCCTTACCGCCGCTATTGCGAGGCGGTGGGGCGGACTCCGGCCACCGTCACGGACTGGCGCCAGGTGCCGGCGGTGCCGGCGTCCGGATTCAAGGAGTTTGACTTTTCCTGCATCCCGGCCAGCCGCCGGTCGGCCGTGTTTTGTTCGAGCGGAACCACGCGGGCCACCGCCAGCAGGCACCATCATTGCGCCGAATCGCTGGCTCTCTACGAGGCTTCGGTGCGGGCCGGCTTCGAACGCCACTTTCGGCCGCCATTCGACTGCGTATTGATTCTCACCCCCCCTCCATCGCAGGCGCCACATTCATCCCTGGTTCACATGTTCGAGACGATTGGCAGGGCGTTCAGTCGCCGACAGGCTGTCTGGGCCGGGCGGATGGGGCCGGGCGGGGTTTGGGAAGTGGACGCCCGCCTGGCGGGGCAGCAACTCGAAACGGCGGCGGCCGCTGGCGGGGCGGTGCTGGTGCTGGGCACGGCTCTCACGCACCTGGACTTGATCACCGCCCTCGAGGCCCAAGGCATGCATTTCAAACTCCCGCCCGGCTCCCTCGCCCTGGAAACCGGGGGATACAAAGGGCGAACGCGCAACCCCTCCAAAACCGAATTCTATCGCCAACTCAGCGACTGTCTCGGAATTCCTCAGACGAGCATTGTGGGGGAGTACGGCATGTGCGAGTTGAGTTCCCAAGCCTACGATGTCCGGCCCGCAGTGCCTGCCTTCGCGCCTGCGACGGAGGCCGGTATCGGTGAACGGCGATTTACCTTTCCGCCTTGGGGCAGGGCCCGGATTGTTTCTCCTGAAACGGGGGAAGAGGTCGGCGATGGCCGGACGGGTCTGGTCCGGGTGTATGACCTGGCGAATGTTTACTCGGTGATGGCGGTCCAGACCGAGGACCTGGCGGTTCGCCGTGGGGACGGTTTTGAATTGCTGGGGCGGGCGGCTGGGGCGGAGCGGCGTGGATGTTCCCTCCTGGCGGCTTAAGAACCATGAGGACGCAGGAAACCAGGAAGGCGGACGGGTGAGCGGCCACGAAGCACATCGGCGGCGGACGCTCTGGATGACCGGCGTCCTGCATGGGTTTACGCACCTCTACGGCGTGGCGCTGCTGCCGCTTTACCTGCAAATTCAAGCTGACCTGAAACTGCGGGGGGTCGAGCAGGCCACACTGCTGGTCACGGCCATGGGACTGGCGTATTTGCTGCCGAGTTATCCGCTCGGCGTGATGGCCGACCGCGTCAGCCGCAAGAAGTTGCTGGCGATTGGCCTGGCCGTCAATGGCCTGGGCTTTGCGGCCCTGGCGGCGGCCCCCGGCTTTATCTGGGCGTTGCTGAGCGTGGTGGTGGCGGGAATTGGCGGGAGCTTCTACCACCCCGCGGCCACGGCGCTGATCGCACGGTTGTTTCCAGAGGCCCGCGGGCGGGCGCTGGGCTTGGTCGGCATCGGGGCGAGCGTCGGCTTCTTTCTGGGACCGTTGTATTGCGGCTGGCGGGCCATGGCGGCCGGCAGTTGGCGGGTGCCGGTTGCCGAGGTGGGCGTGGCGGGGATGGTGGCGGCGGGTGTGTTCGCCTGGCTGGCCGATGACGAACGCAACCTGCCGGGAGCGGACGAAGCCCGCATTCGCGCCCGCCCGCGCCTGGCGGATTTTCTGGGCCGCGGCTTGCTGCCCGGCGCCGGGGTCTGGGTCCTGTTCATCACCATGTGCCTGGCCTTCAGCCTTCGCGATTTCGCCGGTGCCGCCATGGGAACCGCCGCCTCCCTGTTCCTGCAAAACGCCCACGGCTTCAGCTCGAAGACCGCGGGCCTGGCCTTGTCCGGCATCTTCATCATGTCCGCCTTGTCCAACCCGCTCTTCGGGCATCTGAGCGACCGCGGCCGTTTTCGCTGGCTGACTTTTGTGCTGTTGGCCGCCGCCGCGCTCATGAGTGTGTTTCCTCGCGTGACGGTTCCGTGGATGGTGCCTGTCCTGCTAGCCTACGGCTTCTTTTTCATGGCCAGCTACCCCATGACCGAAGCCGCTCTGATGGATGCCGTGCCCGACCACGTCCGGGGCCGCATTTTTGGTCTGGCCCTGACGATCACCGGCCTGATTGGCAACCTGTCACATTGGGCGGTTGGGGGATGGGTTCAGCGACTGGGCGCCGGGGCCGCTTCGGCGCCCCAGTACCGGCCGTTGTTTGGGGTCCTCTCGCTGCTGGTGTTGGCCTCGCTGACGGCGCTGCCGCTGCTGCGCCGGCTTCGCCGGGACGAACCCCCCGGCGGCCAGGGCCGTTCCGTGCCGTGTTCCCTGCAATCCATTGATGCAACATGAAACTTCCGGATTATTTTTTGGCGGATTTGCCCGCGGAAGCCACGCTCACCAGTTCCATCATCAGCGAGGCGTGCCTGACGTTGAAACGAAACCGGGAACGTTTCCTGGCCGGGCGCAGCACCCAGAGTCTGATTCAATCCCTGAGCCAGGTGGGCGCCAGTTGGCTGGACCCGGATTATCCCCTGAGGAAGCTCGCGCTCGAGCAAGGGCCGGCGGCAACCGGCTTTTCCCGCGCCACCCTGGCCACCGGGCTCGACAGCTTCTTCCGGCAGTTGACCCCGCAAAGTTTTCAAGCCCTCCTCGAACAGGATTTGGGGCACGCCCGGCGTTTGGATGAGGTGGTGGCGCTGGACACCGAGCAACAAGGCGGCCGGGCTGCCATGGCCCTCGGGCCGTCGTTCCTGGTGCACATTGCGGCGGGGAACCTGCCCAATCCCACGCTTATGAGCATGGTGCTCGGGTTGCTGGTGCGCTCCGCCCAGTTTGTGAAGTGCGCCAGTGGGACCTCGTTCCTGCCGCGGCTTTTCGCCCATTCGATTCATCAGGCGGAGCCCAAGCTCGGGGCCTGTCTCGAGGTGGCCGAGTGGAAAGGCGGCAATCGCGACCTCGAACAGGTCTTGTTCGAAGAAGCCGATTGTGTCACGGCCACGGGTTCGGATGAGACGCTGGCAGACGTCCGGCAGCGGCTGCCGGCCCGCACGCGCTTTCTGGGCTACGGCCACCGTCTGAGTTTTGCCTACGTCAGCAGTGAAGTGCTGGGCGGCGGGCGGGGCGCAAGCGTGGCGGCGAGCGCGGCGGCGGATGTGGCCGCGTGGGACCAGCAGGGCTGCTTGTCGCCGCATGTGATTTATGTCGAGCAGGGCGGGAGGATGGCCCCGGAACAATTCGCGGACCTGCTCGCCCGCGAGCTGGCGGCGCGGGAAAGCGTTGAACCGCGCGGCGAGCTGTCCGCCAGCGCGGCCGCCGCGATCGCCTCCCGCCGCTCCATCTACGAGCTGCGGGCGGCTCATTCGCCCGACACCCGGCTCTGGTGCAGTCCGGGCTCGACGGCCTGGACCGTGGTTTATGAGGCCGATCCGCGCTTCCAAATCTCTTGTCTGAACCGGTTCATCTACGTCAAACCGGTTACGAGCCTGGCGGCGGCGCTCGAGAGCGCCGACAGCGTCCGAACCAGGGTCTCCACCGTGGGCGTCGCCGTGCCGGACGCCCGCACGAAAGAAACTTTTGCCACGCTCGCGCGCTGGGGGGTTCCCCGCGTGTGCCCCCTGGGCCAGATGCAGAACCCGCCGCTCACCTGGCGGCATGACGGCCGGCCGGCGCTGGGCGAGTTGGTGACGTGGGCTGATTATGAAAATGGAGTTGCGGAAAACCTTTCAATTTGAAGCGGCGCACCTGCTGCCCAAGCTGCCGCCGGCGCACAAGTGCCGGCGGCTGCACGGACACAGTTTCCAGGTCGAAATTGTGGTGGCGGGCGAGTGCGATGCCGAGCTGGGATGGCTCATGGATTACGCCGAAATCAGCAAGGCCTTCAAACCGGTCTGGGAACAGCTTGACCATCACTACCTCAACGAGGTGCCGGGCCTCGAAAACCCGACCAGCGAAGTCATCGCGGCCTGGATTTGGAAGCAGCTCAAACCCAGGCTGGCGTTGCTGACCGAGGTGGTGGTGGCCGAAACCTGCACCGCCCGTTGCGTCTATCGCGGGGAGTCGGGCGGCTGACTACCAGTTGCCCCAATAAAAGACGTAAGAGGACGCCTGATTGGTGACCATCTGCCGAATGCCTTTCCAGGCCACCGAGCCATCGAGGTATCCCACATTGCCGCCCTGCGCCCCAATCGCTGCCGCGTTCGCCCCGTTCAGGTTCTTGGTATAGGAACTGTTGCGGTCCAAGGCAGACCCGCTGCGCGTGTGAGGAGCGGCTTTGAGCCCATCGTTGCCCCAGTGGTTGGCGTCGGCAAGGATGGTGTTGGTGCCCGAATCGCTCAGCTTGCTGGGCGAATACCATCGGTATTGCGGATAACCGCGGGGCACCGCATCCCCGAGGTACTGGTAGCCGATGAGAAAACCATAAGTGGGGTTGTACCGCCCCAAAACGGTCGGATTAAACCGGAAATTGGGGCAGTCGAGAATTCGCTCGTTTCCTGAATACTGAACCAGGTTGGTCCACGTGGCATTGGAGACCCGAATGGAATGCCACAGGTCCTGATTCTCGCGCCCGGAGGGAAGGCGGTCCCGGAAATCATTGCCATACATGTGAACCGCCAGGATGCACTGGCGCATGTTGCTCTTGCAGGCAGCGCGCTGGCCCTTCTCCTTGGCCGAGCTCAGCGCGGGCAGCAGCATCGCGGCCAGAATGGCAATGATTGCGATCACCACCAGGAGCTCGATCAGCGTGAAGGCGGTTGTCCGGCCGCCTCGGGCCCCGCCTGGTGCGGCGGCCATGGCTCGATTGTCGGCTGTCATCACTGTCAAATATCATCCAACTGCGGCTGGGCTTCAACGAAAAAGACCACCCGCGCGCACCCCCGCCACCCTTGCCGGGCGATGGGGTCCGGCCGGTCTCAGCCCGCCGCGGTGTTTTGAAACAGCAAGGCTCTGATTTCACCCGGGTTGGCGGTGCCGGTCGTGCCCAGCTTGTGAATGACAACCGACGCGGCGGCGTTCGCGACCTCGAGGGCTTCCTCGAGTGTGCCGCCGGCGGCCAGGACGGCCACCAGGTTGGCGGTGACTGCATCCCCGGCTCCCACAATGTCAATCTCGCCCCGCACCGGCAGGGCGGGCTGGTGCTTGACCGATCCGTCCGGCGCGGCCCCCAGCATGCCGTTCTCGGAAAGGGTAATGAACACCAACCGCTGGTTTTTCGCGGCCAGGCCGGCCGCGGCATCCTTGATTGCCCCCAGGTCCAGCCGGCCTTTGGCTCCTGCCAGCGCGCCCAGCTCGGCTGCGTTCATTTTGAAAATCACCGGCGGGAAGCCGCGCAAGCTTCGCCGGCTGTCGGCGAGGATCAGTTTATCGGGGTATTCCCTTGCCAGCTCGCCCACCGCTGCCAGCAGGCCGGCGGTGACAACCCCGGTCTCGGGCACATCCACCTGGTCCAAAACAATGACGGCATCCACCCGGGGGACCAGCGCCCGAAGCCGGTCAATCAACAGGCGCTCGACCGCCGCCGGCGTCGGCGTCCAGTTCTTGAAATCAAGCCGGTTCAGCTCGCGCGG
The DNA here is from genome assembly GCA_029974925.1 of Verrucomicrobiota bacterium. GTDB lineage: Bacteria > Verrucomicrobiota > Verrucomicrobiia > Limisphaerales > UBA8199 > JARKQH01. Next base: position 1,564 of record JARKQH010000227.1, on the reverse strand, counting down.
GGGGGGCCCGGCCGAGACAATCAGCGGCTTGCAGTAGGTGAAGGTGCGACGCTCGGCAGTGCGGACAAAATGGTCCAGCCGGACCCCGCGTTGGTGTTCCAAGGCTGCGCACAACTCGAAGCCCTCGCCGTCGGTTCCGGCAAACCCCAGCGGATAAATGGAGCCAATGCCGAGGGCGGAAAGGTTGTTCACGATCGTGCCGCCGGCGCCCGCCTGGGGCCGGACCCTGACCACATTGTGAACCGGCAGCGAGGTTTCAATGGAGCGTTCCTGGCGGGCCGGGTCAATCTCGAGGTAACGGTCCAGGCAGAAGTCCCCCACCACCGCCACGCGAAGCGAATCGTACCGCGCAATCAGTTCCTGGTAACGGGCGGGGTTCATGGTTGCGACGCGGCTTCCAGCCGCTTCAGCAAGTTGTGCATAAACACCACGTTGTCGCACTGGGCATAGCGCATGTCGCCCCCCATCCGCGCGAAGCTCTTGCAGAACCGCAGGTAATAGGCGGGATTATCCTTGGGCGGCTCGCCGGCGGACCAATCCCAATGCCCGCCGTCCTGGAGGTCAACGACGCAAATGAGGTGGCCACGGACGATGGGGCGGCCGGCCTGCAGTCGCAGATTGTTCACGCAACTGAGGCTCTTCTCGAACACTTGCGGCGCCATGATGGCCGACCCAACGGAAAGCACCACGCCGTGGTCCAGCCCCTCGACGGTGCGACTGAACAGACGGAAGTCCTGGGCGGCCGCCCGGCCGATGGCGGCGCCATTGAACATCGGGTGCGTGGCGATGATGTCGTAGCCGATGCCCGGGTGGACTGTGAGCGGGACCCGGTGCTGAAACGCTTGCGCCAGGATCGAAGTGCCTTTCCACGGGTGGCGGACTTCGAGGCGTCCCGGACTGAGACGATGCCCGACGATGACTTGCAGCAACTCCGCACGGGCCGGAGTCAGCGGGTCCATCGGGGCTTCGCGGATGGCTCGCTGCAAGTCGTCGGCCGTGGGCAGCGAGAGGCCGTCTTCCACCATGAAACGGCCCAGGCTTTGACCATAACCCTCGGACCGCAACGCCCCCGCCAACAGCGCCAGGTGGATATAGCGTCCGGTCTCGTCCCACGTTCCGAAACACCCGGCGGCGACATGCTTGCGCACACTTTCCTCGGTGCGCCCCAGGAAAGCCAGCTCCCAATCGTGGATGGTGCCCGCGCCATTGGTGGCCAGATGCGTGATCCAACCGCGCTCGAGCAGGCGGTTGACGAGGCGGTGGGCGCCGTTCTTGATCAGATGCGCGCCGTACATCAGGATCACGCTGGCCCCTCGCCGCCGGGCCTCCAGAATCCTGGGAGCGGCTTCGTCCAGAGTCGCCCCGATGGCCGGGGGGCACGCCGGGGCGGGCGCATCCGGGTCAACCAGCAACTTCTCAATCGCGCTGAGGCTTTGCCGGGTGGCCAGCGGATGAACCTTCACCCGCGTCAAATCCAAGGGCGCCGGATAGTCATTCATGGCAACGGGTTCGGCTTGCCGCACAAACTCGCGGAAAACATTTGCTGGCTAGTAAAGTCGGTTTG
>JARKQH010000214.1 GCA_029974925.1 Verrucomicrobiota bacterium | reverse complement strand
GCCTTCGCCCTCGAGCTCGAAGAGGGTCCGGGCGGTGGCCGCGCCGTCGATGCGCAGGCTCCTGGAGAGGGCGTCCTGGGTCTGGCCCGGGGTCTCCAGCAGGGCGAGCAGGGGGGCGATCCAGGCCCGCTTGAGGCCCAGGTCGCGCATCCTGGGCGCGAGGTATGCCGCGCTCAGGCGGTGCAGGACGGCCAGTCTGTAGCCGGGGGCCTTTCTGCGGTGCCAGGAGATGTCGTTGTCCATGAGTGCATCCGTTGATTCGGCTTTAGTTGACAAGTCAATAGTTGTGGTGGCTGGGCCAGTCAAGAGAAAACGACAGGGACGAAAAACCGCGAAGGGATTCCCCTGGAGAGCGGCAAGCCTGGCCGTGAGAAGTCCTTGTGGAAACAAAATGCCCCATGTGTCGATGACCTTTACATTTTGTCGCCGCCGTCATTTCCAACATACTGAAAGAATGAAACAATCCATGGAATGTGTTTTGCAAATGCTATCAAATCAAATCTATAAGGATCGTCTATGAGAACTCCCATCTTCATCCGGTCGTTCCTCTTCGTACTGGCCATGGCCCTGACGAGCGCCGCGCACGGGGCCCCTCCGGTCTACAAGGTGCTGGACCTGGGCACCCTGGGTGGCGCAACCAGCAACGGCGCGGGCATCAATGGCTCCGGCCAGGCCACGGGGTATTCCTCCACCGGCGGGGTCGGGTCGCAGGGATTTCTTTACAGCGGGGGGGTCATGACCGGCCTGGGCACCCTGAGTGGCACCTCGAGTTGGGGAAGCGGCATCAACGCCTCGGGGCAGGTGACCGGCACCTCCTCGACTGCCGGTGACGCGGCCTACCGGGCGTTCCTCTACAGTGGCGGCGTCATGGCCAGCCTGGGCACCCTGGGCGGGCTCTCCAGCTTCGGCAACGCCATCAACGCCTCGGGAGAGGTCACGGGCTATTCCCACGTGACGGGCAACGCCTTCCTCCGCGCGTTTCTTTACAGCGGCGGGGTCATGACGGACCTGGGAGCGCTGGGAGGCGATTACAGTATGGGCATGGCCATCAACGATTCCGGAGCGGTGGCGGGATACGCCTCCCTCGCCGGGAACACGGAGATCCACGCGTTTCTTTACGCCGGTGGCGCGATGAGCGACCTGGGCACCCTGGGCGGCTCCCTGAGCTACGGCACGGGAATCAACGCGGCGGGCGAGGTCACGGGATATTCCGGCACCAGCGGTTTCAACACCCACGCCTTCCTGTACTCGGGCGGCGTGATGAACGACCTGGGCACCCTGGGCGGCTCCGCCAGCCTGGGGTACGCGGTCAACGCATCCGGGCAGGTGACCGGCTATTCGAAGACCGCGCAGGACGCGGCGCAGCACGCCTTTCTCTACGACGACCAGTTCGGGATGCTGGACCTGAACTCCCTGCTGGAAGCGTCCTACAGTCAGTACGTTTTCACCGACGCGCGCGGCATCAACGACGACGGCTGGATCGTCGGCACGGGGTTCAACCCGGCTGGGCAGCTCCACGCTCTGCTGGCCTACACCGTGGAGCCGGACCCGGCCGTGGCCACGCCCGAACCCGCCACACTGGCGCTGATGGCCTCCGGCGCGCTGGGCGCGGCCATGTGGCGCAGGCGCGGATTGAGACGCTCCTAGCGGGGCATGACGCCAAAACAAAGGCCGGGAGCTTGTCCCGGCCTTTTTCGTTTGTCTGGCGGCTCCGCGCGGACGCTGTCGTCACACCCAGCCGTTGGCCACGAACTCCATGATGTCGTAGCGCCTGGGTTCCAGCCGGTTGGCGCGCACGGCCTCCACGATGCGCGCCAC
>JARKQH010000197.1 GCA_029974925.1 Verrucomicrobiota bacterium | reverse complement strand
TTTAGCGCGGGCCCCGCCACCGGCTCCAAAGTCTGGAGCGGGTCCGGCACAATGCTCCCGCACACCACAATATGATATCCACTCATCCCTTCCATCATCCAAATTCCCCGCCCCCCTCGCAAATCAAAAGCGAGACAGGGGGACGCAGAGCTCCCGGCTCAGGACCAGCCCGTTTGCGGTGCCGGGGATCCGATGGCGGTTTGGTGAAGGCACCAGCAAGCGTTGAAGTGGGAGGCGGGGGACGGAAACAGGGAGCGGCAATGGGCTGGCGTGAGATGCCGGCGCTCAGCGTCCCTTTCTGTCTCGGCGGTTTCCGGGAGGCGGGGCTGCGGAGCGCGCATTACGACGCTGAAGTTTCTTGGCGCGCTTTGCGTCCTCGGAGTAACGCTCACGATCGCGAGGCGAAGCTCATGCAAAGTCCGCAACGGTGCAAAGGCAGGGACAAGATTAGGAGACCGCATCACTACGCGACGAAGGCACAGAGCGCATAGCTCTAACCTCCGACCTCCCCAGGCTACATTTTCCTCCCTGCTCACCTTCCCACCTTCCTTCCCCGCCTCCCAATCACCCGTCCCTGCCGGACCCACGCAACCTCCCAACCCCTCACCCCATCTTGCGCAACGAGGTGCGCCCTCCTCGAGGGGGGACGCTTACGGTCCATCCCGGGCTCGGGAATGCCCGTGCCGTTTTCCGATGCTGCTGAATCCTCGCTTGCTGGCGAGGGGCCAGGCCCTATGCTTGAGCCGATGCGTTCGTCCTTCATGAGCCCTTGCCTTTCCAACCAGCGCCCCCTCCTTTGGCGGGAAGCCAATGCCCCGTCGCCGCTCCTGGCCGTGATCCCGGCAATCTTGGTGTTGGTGGCCGGTTGCGCGACCCAGCCGCCGCCTGTGCCCGACGCCCGCTCAGCGGACCCCGGAGCCCTGCCCCTGCAAATTCTGGACCCGCGCGACGAAACCTCCTCGACCTCGCGGAGTTTCGTCAACATCCTCGGTCGCACGAGCCCGCATGCCAGGGTCACGGTGGAGGGCAAGGACGCGCCCGTGTTCAGCACCGGGATCTTCGTCAGGGACCAAGTCCCCCTCCAGCCGGGCGAGAACCAATTCAGAATCGTCGCCTTCACCCGCGACGGAAAACGGGCCGAGCGCGTCATCACAGTCAAGCGCATTTCAGAACCCGTGTCCCCCACCCCTCCGCCCGGCAAGCGACTTGAAATTGACCCAAACAGCATTCAACCAGCCCGGGACCTGATTCTCGGCCGCGGCGACGTTTTGGAGGTGAGCTTTCGCGGCACCGCCGGCCAGACGGCGGAATTTCGCCTGGCCAACTCGGACTGGCGCCCGATGGCGGAGGTCGCCTCATCGGGTTCGACGGGCGCGGTGGGGCTGTACCGGGCGAGTTGGGTGGCGGCCCCGGAGGCGGACGCTCCGGCGGAGCCGGTCCGGTTTCGGTTGCGGCGCCCGGGAATCAACACCAACTCCATCCTTTCCGCCGCCGAAACCGTGGTCGAGGCCGCGAGCCGCGCAAAGGTGGGCTTCTGGGACGAGGCCTCGTTGCGGCTCGTGCGGACCCGCGAGGACGGCGCGGCGCTGAGTTTCGGTCTGCACGAGGTGCGGCTGGGCGGCCCCTATCGCGCGGAGCTGCCTGCCGAAACCGTGCTGCGCGTCACCGGCATGCAAGGCGGCAGCTACCGGGTGCGCCTCTGTCCGGGTGTTGACGGCTGGGTGTCCAGCCGCGACGTGGAGTGGGCTCCGGCAGGAACCCCGCTGCCGCATCTGGCCTTCACCTCCCTCTCCGTTTATGGCGACGCCGGTTCGGATCATGTTGTAATCCCCTGCTCCGCCCCCGTCCCGTTTGCGGTAACGCCGGGAACCAGCCCCGCGGGCCGCGCGACCATCGAGATTGATTTCTTTGGGGCGCACCATGCCGCCACCTGGATCAGCCATCGGGCAACAGCCCGGTCGGTGCGGGAAGTGACCGTCAGCCAGCCCGGAACGGATCACGTCCGCGTAACCCTCGAACTCCAAGGCTCGCAATTGTGGGGCTACCAGTGGAGTGTCACCAACCAGTCACTTCGCGTGGCCGTCCGCCGTCCGCCCACCTTGGCGCGACCGCCCGCCTCCCCATTGAAGGGTCTGACGATTGCACTGGAGGCGGGTCACGGCGGCGCCAACCCGGGCGCTCGCGGTGTCAGCGGCAGCCTGGAGAAGGACATCAACCGGCTGGCGGTCGAGGAACTGGCGCGTCAGTTTCGGGCGGCGGGCGCCCTGCCGGTGATGGTGCGCCAGAACGATGAAGAGCCCTCCCTGGCCGAGCGGGCGCGCCGGGCCATCGCCTCAAACGCCGCCCTTTTTATCAGCGTCCATGCCAACTCGGCGGGCCACGAAAGCGGCTACCTGCGGGTCTCCGGCACCAGCACCTATTACAAGTGGCCGTTCAGCCGCGACTTTGCCGCCGCCATCCATCGGCGCCTGCTCCGTCACACCCAGCTCGATGATTTCGGCAACGTCGGAAATTTCAACTACGCCCCCATCCGCCTCAACACGTGGATGCCCGCCATGCTGGTGGAACAGGCCTTCATGTCCAACCCCGCAGACGAGGCCAAAATGCTCGACCCCCGCTTCCGCAAGGAGATGATGCGGGCCGTGGTGCTCGGCACCCAGGATTGGCTCGAGTGCGTGAGGACCCGGGGCCCCTGACCCCATCGCCGACAGCCATTTCACCGGGGGCGCCATTTTTCCTGTTGCGGCGCGCCATTTTTCCGTTGCCTTGAAGCCCGCCTCGGGACAAAACTCAAGCGCTTACCCAGCATAGAATTATGAGCGCGCAAATGACCAAGAACAACTTCCCGAAACTGCATAACGCCATGTGGCCTGGATTGGTGGGCAAAGGCAGCCCCGGCGCCGAGCCCGCCATTGACCTGGATACCATGCTTGAGTTCACCGCCCGGGCCGAGGTGGACGGCACCCGCTTCGACGGCGTGGACCTGTTTCTATTCGAGCCCCACCTCAGCATTGACGCGGACGAAGACACGCTGAAACGGCTTGCCGACAAGATTGCCGCGCGGGGGTTTGTAGTGGGATCGGTAGTGGCGCCCGTCTGGCCGCCGACGGGCGGAGGCTCGGCCATGGGCAGCGACGAGGAGCGCAAACGATTTGTCGAGCAGGTGCGCAAGGCCTGCCGCATTGCGGCCCGGCTGCGCCAACTCGGAATCCGGCCTTACGGGGTGGTAAGGATTGACTCGGCCTGCGGGGTGGCGGATTGGCTGAAGGACCCGGAAGCCAGCCAGGCCCGCATTGCCGAAACCTTCAGCCAGGCGTGCAACGTGGCCGAGGACTTCGGCGAGCGGCTGGCGGCGGAAGGGGAGATTTGCTGGGGCGGCATGCATAGCTGGCGAAAGATGGTGGACCTCCTTCAGCGGGTGAACCGCCCCCGAACCCTCGGCTTCCAGGCCGACATGGCGCACACGCTGCTCTATGTGCTGGGCTACAACGCGCCCGAGGACGGGCTGCTCCCCCCGTCCTGGGATTGGTCGGACCCCGCCCGGCTCGACGCCGCGCTGGCCACGCTCACCCACGAGTTGCGGCCTTGGACCATAGACTTCCATGTCGCGCAAAACGACGCCACCGTTCATGGCTCCGGAACCCACGACAAAACCGGCCACCACTGCCTCCCCAACGACCCGCAGGGCAAACTGGACATCGTCAGGCATGCGGGCTTCTGGCTGCGCGATGACGAAGGCAGGCTGACGCGCAACTTCCGGCACATTTGCTGGGACGGCTGCATGTTCCCCAACGCCGTCATGCACCAGCCGGAGACTTGGAACAACATCCTCCGCGTGATGATTGCCGTGCGCAATGCCCATGGCTGGCAGGAAGGCCAAACCCTCGAGGCCAAACCCGCGGCCCCGCGCCCGGCCACCGTCTCCAGCCGCAAACCCCTCAAGAAAGCGCGGCGTGTCAAGCTCGCCGCACGAGCAAAGCCCAAAGCCAAGGGGAAGATGAAAACCCGCAAGGGGAAGGCTCCGCCAGCCCGCCGGACCATTCCCAAACGCCGGGGCAAAGCCAAAGCCTCGAGCGTCAGGAAGCTCGTGCGCCGGCCGGCGCGCAAGGCTCCCCTCAAGAAGGGTCGCGCCAAAGCCCGAAAGTAAGCCCAAACCAGCCGGCTGCGTGAACAGCCGCCGTGTCCCGGAACCGGACAGCGGAGGGGGGCGGGTTGTGCCCTGGCGGCCGACAGGACGCGAGCGGAGGCAGCACGCCCACCCCCGCCGGGCTTGGGAGAGACGTGCTCCGCTGGTAGCGGGTCCGCCGCGCCCTCTCAGGCCGTTTTTGGCAACAGCACCCTGGCAGGCCCTTTACAGCGTGCGGCGCCGGTCCCCCGCCAAACCAGGCTTCCCGCACAGGAAAATGGCGCGAAGAATGCTCCTCACCAAGGGAAATGGTCCGGCCCGGTCAGGGGGCAGTGCGTTGTCCCTGGCCGATCGCCGCGCGAGCGCTTATGACTGCCCAAGTTCTGATTGGTTTGCTGGAAGAAATGATGGACCTCAAGCTTCAACACTTTGCCGAAACGCAGTTGAAGCTGACGCCCGAGGTGGCGCGCCTTTTACAGGAAAAACGGGAAACCGACCGCCGCCGCCTGGACCAGATTCGCGCCGAGCTGGTTCGAATTCTGGATGGCTGAACCCGGCCTGGTTTCTTCCCCCGGCCGCCGCCCACCATTGCCACCGGAACCCCAAGGAAAATTCCGGTGGCGTAAAGCGCATTCCGGGTTAAGTTCTTCCCATTGCCGTTAGTAGTCAGTTTTACAGTCGAGTTATGAAGAGGATCACGGTCTTGCTTGCCGATGACCACACCGTCGTGCGCCAGGGGTTGCGGACGCTCTTGTCCGCCGAACCCGATCTCGAGGTCGTGGCCGAAGCCGAAAACGGCCGCCAAGCCGTTGATCTCGCAGGACGTTTTCGTCCCCAGGTGGTGATCATGGACATTGCCATGCCGGTGCTCAACGGTCTTGAAGCCACCCGCCAGATCACCCGCTCGCTGCCCTCCACGAAGGTCCTCATGCTCTCGTCCTATGCCAACGAGGAGTATCTTGCCGCCCTGCACCAAACCGGGGCTGCGGGCTACCTCCTCAAGCACACGGCCGCCACCGAGCTGCTTCGCGCCATTCGCGAAGCCTGCCGCGGCAACACCGCCGCCTGCTTCAGTCCCGCCATCGCCAAACGGCTCCGCGACCCAGCCTTTGTCCAAAGCACCAGCTCCGCCAGCAAGAAAAGCACCCGACAGTTGACGGCGCGGGAGGCCGAGGTCCTCCAACTGATTGCCGAGGGCCATGCAAACAAACAAATTGCGGCGGAATTGAACATCAGCATCAAGACGGTGGAAAAGCACCGGCAGCAGGTTATGAACAAGCTGGGCATCCACCACGTCGCCGGCCTCACCCGTCACGCGATTGCCACCGGCATGGTTGAGCCTGCCGGCGGCGCGATGCAGAACGCCACAGTGTGACCAGGCGGTTCGAGACGTGCCAAACGGAGCTCGTCGGAGACAATAAAAAGGCGATTCGGGCAACGGCTCGCCAAGGAGGTGGGGATGGGGAATCCCGCTGAAGAAAACGATCCGCCACCCGAATCTAAGCTCCCCTTTATCTAAAAACCGTCTTCCTGTCAATCCCCAAAATTGAAAAAAATGGGAGTGCCCGCCCCGGGCGATTCGCCTCAAAAACGTTACCGCGGCGGCCGGGAAAATGGTCGGGGACGCCTGGTCGGGGACGCCAATGGTTGCCTCAAAAGGGGGTGTTACCCGAGGGGATGCACCCCGACAGGGGGCGAATGCAGGCGAAGAGGTCCCCCCTCAGCCGCAAAGACATTGCCAGCGGGCCGGGACGGGGCATGAATCCAAGTTGATTCCGCACCCACTGGAGCGGTTTGGCCATCACCGCAAAGCAGCAATTCCGACATTAGGGCATAGCCCGAAGTGGGGATGCCGTGCCTCCCTTTTTCCAAATCTGAAATTGGCAATCCTCAACAGCGCCAACCCGGATGGACCCAGTCCCTGCATCTGCTCGGGTTCCCGGTTTCAGGTTTCAGGTTTCATCCCTCATCCCCGTTTTTGCTTTCTGCTTTCTGTTTTTTGCTTTCATCCGAACCCCTCTGCACAATTCCCCAAATTCCCTTTGCGTTTTGACAAGGGCGAATGGTAGCCTCCTGCCGCGATTATGCTTCGTCCCAAGAAAACCTTCTCGGATTCCTACCCCTCTCCATCCCTGACCGGCAGCCCGGCTTTGCTGAACCGCCGCCAGTTTCTCCAGCGCGCCCTGCTGGCCGGCGGGGCGGTGGCCGCGCCATGCCTCGTGCCCGGCCGGGTGCTTGGCTTGAACGGCGCCGTGCCGCCGAGCGAACGCATCGTCCTGGGCGGCATCGGCATCGGCGGCCGGGGCAGCGGAGTGCTGCGCTGGATGCTGCCGGAGAAGGATGTCCAGTTCGTGGCGGTCTGCGACGCGAAGAAGTCGCAGCGCGAGGCGGTCAAGCGGCTCGTGGATGAGAAATACGGCAACAAGGATTGCGCGACGTATCGGGACCTGCGGGAATTCCTCGCGGTACGGACCGATATTGACGCGGTGTTGATTGCCACCGGCGACCGGTGGCATGCCCTGGCCTCCGTCCTGGCCATGCGCGCGGGCAAGGATGTGTATTCCGAAAAGCCCTCCTCGATGACCATCGCCGAGGGCCGGGCGGTGGTCGAAACCGCCCGCCGTTACGGCCGGATTTATCAGACCGGCACCCAGCGGCTCAGCGAGGGGAATTTTACCGTTGCCAACGAGCTGTTGCGCACCGGCCGCCTGGGCAAGGTGCACACCGTCCGGGCCCATATTGCGCCGTGGGACGCGGCGGAAATGAAACACGACTGGCTGCCGGCGGAACCCGAACCGCCCAAGGAGGAGGTGGATTGGGACCAATGGCTGGGGCCCTGCCCGTGGCGGCCCTACAATTCCGCCTATACCCGGGGCGGCTGGCGGGGCTACTACGATTTCCACACCAGTTGCATCGGCGAATGGGGCGCTCACACCTTCGCCCAATGCCAGGTGGCCATCGGGGCCGCCAACACCGCCGGCATCCACTACTCTTATGTGAACAACGAAACCGGCGACGGCATGGTCATCCGTTTCGCCAACGGCATCAACATGGTCCTGTCTCGTGGCGACAAATGGTGGCACGGCTCCTGTGGCGTCCGGTTTGAAGGCACCGAAGGCTGGGTGTCCGTCGCGGACGGCTACAAACGGCCGGAAGTCTCCTCCCCCGCCCTGCTGGCGGATTCCTCGAAACTGGTCAACGACTACATGGCGCGCACCCAGCGGCCGATGAGTCACGTCCGCGACTTCTTCAACTGCATCAAGTCCCGCCGCCCCACGGTCTCCAATCCTGAAATGATGCATTTCTCGATGTCCACCGTGCATGCAGCCAACATCTGCATGTGGCTCAAACGCGACATGCGTTACGACCCCGACCGCGAGGAGTTCATCGGCGACCCCGAGGCCAACCGCCTGCGGGCCCGCGCCATGCGCGAGCCGTGGATCATCTGAACCCCCAAAGCCTTCCCACCATGCGCACCCTTAAGTTGATCTCCCTTGTCGGCGCCACCCTTCTGACGGCTGGTTCACCATCCAGCCTGGCCGCGAACTCCCAATCCAATCCGTCCCCCCAGACGGCGCTTATCGCCACCCTGCAATCGAACGCGACGCAAAAGGAAAAAGCGGACGCTTGCCGCCAACTGGCGCGCGTCGGCGGCCGCGACGCCGTCGCGCCCCTGGCGGCGCTGCTGCCGGATGAGCGGCTCGGCCACATGGCCCGCTACGCCCTCGAGCGCATCCCCGACCCCGCGGTGGACAATGCCTTCCGCTCCGCCCTCGACCGTCTGACCGGAAAACCGCTGGTGGGTGTCATTGGAAGCGTCGGCGTGCGCCGCGACGCCAAAGCGGTGAAGCCCCTGGCGCGGTTGCTCTCCAACCCCGACCCGGAAGCAGCTCAGGCGGCCGCCCGGGCGCTGGGCAGCATTGGCAACCCCGAGGCCGGCCGGGTATTGCTCGCCGCCTGGCCCCCGGCGTCGGCGGCGAACCGGGCCTCTTTCGCCGAGGGGCTGTGCCGCTGCGCCGAAACGCTGCTTGCCCAGGGGCGCCGCAAGGATGCCATCCGCCTCTATGACCTGTTGCGCAAGGAAACCGAATCGGCCGCGGTGCGAGCCGCGGCCTGGCGTGGCGCGATAGCGGCCCGGAAAACCGACGACGCCGTTCCGCTCCTGCGCGAAGCCCTCCGCTCAAACGACCGGGTGGTCTTCAACGCTGGACTGCGGGCTTTGCTCGAAACCTCGGCCAAAGCCGCCGCCGATGCCGCCTTGGGTGAAATGCCCCGGCTGTCCGCCATGGACAAAGCCCAGGTCGTCCAAATCCTTGCCCAACTCCGCGACCCGCGGGTCATGCCGGCGTTGGTCGCCTTGGCCACGAACGCCGAAAAACCCGCCGTGCTGGCCGCCCTTCGGGCCTTTCCCGAAATTGGCGACCCCTCACCGGTCCCCACGCTCGTCAGCCTCGTTGACCACTCCGACCGGGAGCTTCGCGAGGCCGCGCTCGAAAGTCTCGCCGCCATGCCCGGCCCGGAAGCGGACCAGGCGATTCTGGCCATGTTGAACCACCCGGACCCGGCCCGCAAGCTAACCGGTCTTGATCTGGCGGCCCGCCGCCGTCTCACTCCCGCAGTCAATCAGATTAATCAGCTCGCCCGCCACCACGACGCCCAAGTCCGCCTCGCCGCCGTCCGCCGCCTCGGCGAGATGGGCGGCTCCGCCGAAATCCCGCCGGTGCTCGACTGGCTTTGCACCGCCCGGGAGACGGCCGAGCTTGAGGCCGCTGAGCAGGCCCTGGCGGCGCTTTGCGCCAAGGAACCCAACCCCGAAGCCGCCGCCGCCCTGGTGGCAGCCCGGCTGGCCCAGGCGACAACGCCACAGAAAGCCGTCTTGCTAAGGGTGCTCAGCGCCGTCGGAGGCTCCGCCGCCCTCAACGCGATTCGCGCCGCGGTCAAAGACCCCGCCCCGGAAATCCGCGCGGCAGCCGTTCGCGCCCTCGGCTCCTGGCGCAGCCCCGAGGTCGCGCCTGATTTGCTGGAACTGGCTCAAAGTGCCGGCGACCCGACGCTCAAATCCCTGGCGCTGCGGGGTTATTTGACTCTCGCCGGCGACACCGAGGTGCCGGCGCGAGACCGGCTGGACATGTGCCAACAGGCGGCCAAGCTGGTGGAAAAGGACGACGAAAAGCGGCTGCTTTTGGGAGTCTTGAGCGGGATGAATTCGCCGGCGGCTGTCGGCCTGATCGAACCGTTTCTGGACCAACCGGCCATCCAGGAAGAAGCCTGCACCGCGCTCGTTGGCCTGGCCGAAAAGCTCCTTCAGGGAAAGCAAGCGGCCAAAGTGGCGGGACGCCTCGTGGCGCCGCTGGAAAAGGTGGCGCGGGTTACCTCGAAAGCGGACCTGGCCAGGCGCGCCACCGAGCTGGTTAACCGCGCCAAAGCGGCGGGAGCCTGATCCGTTCGCAGGTCCCGCACCTCCGCGCGCTGGGACGGCTGATCCGGCGCGCGGCGGACTTGACCCAAGGCCATGCGGCCGGCTGAAGGTTCCAGCCGTCCCTGCCGCCTAACGCGCCTCCCCCGCCGGCGGCTGCAGCGCCCGTTCGAGCAGCGCCTTCTCCCGCGGGTCAAAGGACAGCGTTCGAGCGAGCGCCTGGCCGGCGGGGCTCATTTTCATCCACGCCTTCCGCAGGGCATTGATCATCTTCTCCTCGCTGGTTTTGCCCGCAAGGTCGCCGAACTGGTGTTCCAGGAACACGAGACAGAGCGCATCCTCCAACACCTGGACTTCGGCATCGTGCGGCAGGCCCTGCTTCAGATTGAGTTGCTGAACCCGTTGGATCATTTCCGCCGGGTAACCGGCTTCACGCAAAATCTCCCCGGCCTTTTGAGCGTGGAATCTCTTAAGGCCCTCGCGCCATTGCAGGTAGCCGGCGCGGGTCATCGGATAAGACTGGCGCGGGACCAGCCAGCGGCAAAGGTGCTGGCAGCGGGCGGCCAGGCGCAGCGCCTCCGACGCTTCCGGACACAGCCGCAAGACCCA
>JARKQH010000168.1 GCA_029974925.1 Verrucomicrobiota bacterium | reverse complement strand
CACCGCGCGGGCGGCGGCGGCGCGGGGATCGAGGACTTCACCTTGCGGGTGAACCTCTACGGACGCAATTTGCAGCGGCATGGCCCATGACACCAATTACTTGCCCCTGTTGGCAAGCTCCCCAACTGCCGTTTCAAGGTTTAACCAGACGCACTGTTGTTCAGGTCGGGGCATCTGTCAACCGGGTCAATAGACCACTTTGTTGAGGGGATACTCGATGATGCCTTCGGCCCCGAGGGATTTGAGAGCGGGAATGATTTCGCGCACCACCCGTTCATCAATAATGGTCTCCACGGCCACCCAGCCTTCCTGGCTCAGGTTGGAAATGGTGGGGTTCCGCAGTGCCGGCAGGGTTTCGAGCAACCGGCCGAGGTTCTTGCGGGCGACATTCATCTTCAAGCCCACCTTGGCCTCGGCCTCGAGCGCGCCTTTGAGGAGCAAGGCGATGCGTTCAATCTTCTGCCGTTTCCAGGTGTTCTTCCAGGCCTGGAGGTTGGCGATCAGGCGCGGGGTTGAATATAGCAGCGTGTCCACGATGCGCAGTTTGTTTGCCCGCAGGGAGGAGCCTGTCTCGGTGATCTCCACAATGGCGTCCACCAGCTCGTGGGCCTTGACCTCGGTCGCGCCCCAGGAGAACTCGACCTCCGCTTTGACCTTGTGCTGGCGCAGGTATTTTTTGGTCAGATTCACCACCTCGGTGGCGATGCGCTTGCCCTGCAGGTCTTTGACGGACTTGACGGGGGAATCTTCCGGGACCGCCAAGACCCATCGGGCCGCCTGCCGGGTGGCTTTGCTGAAGAGGAACTCGCCGACTTCGTGAACCTTGGAGCCGTTTTCCTGAATCCAGTCATAGCCAGTGATGCCACAGTCCAGGTAACCATGCTCGACGTAGCGGCTGATCTCCTGCGCCCGGATCATTCGGATTTCCAACTCGTCATCATCCACGTAGGGAATGTAGGACCGGCTGCTGACGGTGATGTTGAAGCCGGCCTTGGCCAGCTTTTCGATGGTGGCGTCCTGCAGGCTGCCTTTGGGCAGCCCAAACCGTAATATGTTTTTCTTCTTCATCTCTTCTTTCGCTCGTCCCCCGAAGGGTGCCGGCCATTTGAAACTCGCTGCCGGCCTGATGCGAGCCGGGTTATTTGCCACCGCTGGCTGAAAAAATCCAGTGGTTTCTCGAATTTTCTGCAATTTTCTAAGCCGCGCGCTGAAACGTCACCCGGCGGCCCTGGACGCGCACCTGACCGCGCGCGATTGCGGCGAGGCAGCGGGGATACAGTTCGTGCTCGGCGGCATGGATGCGGGCGTGCAGGCTTTCCGGGGTGTCGTCGTCCAGCACGGGGACGATTTGCTGGCCGATGATGGGACCGGAATCCACGCCGGCATCCACGAAATGCACGGTGCAGCCGGTCACTTTGACGCCGTAATCCAGGGCCTGTTTCCAAGCCGCCAGCCCGGGGAAGGACGGCAGCAAGGAGGGATGGATATTGACGATCCGGCCGGCGAACGCGTTGAGCAACGTGCTTTTGAGCACTCGCATGAAACCCGCCAACGCCACCAGGTCCACCGCGGCCGCCTGCAGCGCCTCGACATAGGCGCGCTCGGCCGCGTCATCCAGCTTGGTTTTGAACGGCCCCGGCGGGATGTACCGCGCCGGAATGCCACGTTCCTTCGCCCGGGCGAGGATGCCCGCGTCCGGGCAATCGCTGAGCACGAGGGCCACCTCGGCCGGGACGATCCCTGTCGCACAGGCTTGCGCAATGGCTTCGAAATTCGAGCCCTTGCCGGAGCCGAGGACGCCGATTCGAAATCTCCTGAGGTCGCTCATGGTGCCAGTCAGGCCTTGGGCTGCTTGGCGGCGGGCTGTTTGCCCTTTTGACGCGGTTCCGGCCCGCCCACATCGTGCGGAGGCTGACGGTCGGCGAACTGGTCCTCATCCTTGACCGCCTGCTTGAGGCGGTAAAGTTCGGCTTTGAGTTTGGCCACAGTGCTTTGGAGATGGGGCTCGTGATAGACATTCCGCAATTCCTCGGGGTCCACCCTCAAATCGTACATTTCCCACTGATCTTGTTTCCAAAAATGAATGAGTTTATGGGTCTGGGTCCGCACCCCGTAATGGGCGCGGGTGTTGTGGTCGCCGGGATCGTGGTAATAACGGTAATAGAAGCTCGTGCGCCAGTCGGCGGGCTGCCGGCCCTGGAGCAAAGGAACCAGGCTGCGGCCCTGCATGTCAGCCGGCACGGGCACGCCTGCCAGTTCGAGAAAGGTCGGGGCGAAATCAGGATTGATGACCAGCGCCTCCTGGACACTGTTGGGCCGGGTTGCAGCCGGCCAGCGAACCAGGAACGGCATGCGCAGGGATTCCTCATACATGAACCGCTTGTCGTAGAGCCCGTGGTCGCCGAGGAAGAAGCCCTGGTCGCTGGTGTAGATCACGACGGTGTTGGTTCCCAGGCCATGCTCGTCCAGCCAGCCGACCAGGCGGCCCACACTGTCGTCCACCGACTGCACGCAGCCCAGGTAGTCCTGCATGTATCGCTGATATTTCCAGGCGGTAAGGGCGTTGCCGCGCAGGATGTGCCTGGCGCCGTCCAGCTCGACCTCGACCTCATCGGGCGCCGTGGAAAGCCAGCGGTTGCGCTCCGCCGGCGCCAAGCCCGGCGGCGGCTCCAACTTCAGGTCCCGGCGAGTTAGATTCTGCGAGACCTTCTGGGCGCATTCGCGAATGGCATCCGCCCGGCCGCGGTAGTCATCCCACAGAGTCGCCGGCTCGGGAAAGGTTTTCCGGCTGAACTCCTCCCGGTATTTCGGGCTGGGCTCCCAGGCCCGATGAGGGGCTTTATGATGACACATCAGGAAGAAGGGCTTGTCAGCGGGCCGGTTGCGCAGAAACTCGATCGCGAGGTCGGTGATGATATCGGTGACGTAGCCCGGAATTTTGCGCCGGCCGTCCGGATCAATGAAATCCGGGTCGTAGTAAAGGCCCTGGCCCGGCAGAACGATCCAGCGGTCGAAGCCGGTGGGCTCGCTGCCCAGATGCCACTTGCCCACGATGCCGGTGTGATAACCGGCCGTCTGCAGATACTTGGCCACCGTTGGCTGCGAGCCGTCGAAACGGTTAAAGGTAGGCACGCCGTTGAGATGACTGTATTTGCCGGTGAGGATGGTGGCGCGGCTGGGAGAACAGATGGAGTTGACGCAGAAGCAATTGTCGAAACGCATGCCCGCTTCGGCCAGGCGGTCCAGATGCGGCGTCCGATTGATCCGGCTCCCGTAAGCACTGATGGCGTGCGCCGCATGATCATCGCTCATGATGAACAGAATGTTGGGGCGGGGCGCCGCGCCCAGGCAGGTCCAAGCCAGCGTCAGGAGCACGGCGGATGCGGATAAAAAGGATCGCTTCATGCCTGGATTTTGGTTCAAAGCCCTGGAGTCGCCAACAGCAAAATCAGCCCAACGAAATCAAACCCCTGGATTGATTTGAGCCGCGCTTGTGCGACCTTTAACGCATGACCCAACGAAGACGCCAGCCTGCCAGAGGCCCCCGCCGGGCCAGCACCACGGATGTGGTGGGGCCGCCGCCGTCCCGGCGCCGCATTCCCCTTCGATTCCGGCCGCACTTTGAGCGGCTGGTGAAGCTGCGGGAGCAGATGCTCCGCCAGCAGGCGGGTCTGGCCAAGGACGCGCTCGAGTCGAGCCCCCGTTTCAGCCAGCACATGGCGGATGCCGGCACCGACCACTATCATCGCGACCTGGCGCTTAGCGTGCTGTCTTCGGAACAGGATGCGCTCTACCAGATTGATCAGGCCATAGACCGAATTCGCAATGGCACTTACGGCATCTGCGAATTGACTGGAAAACCCATCGAGCCCCGCCGCCTCGAAGCCATCCCCTGGACCCGGTTTTCGGCGGCCGCGGAAAAGCAGCTTGAGCGCGACGGCGTCCGCCGGCGCGCGGGTCTGCGCCCACGTGAGGCGGCGGCTTACCCGGCGCCAGCCGAAGAAGGCGAACCCGCCGAGGAGCCGGAATAACCGGTTCAGCGGGCCCCGCGCCGCAGGTGGAGGCCCCGCGCCCCTCCGAGGAGCGGCCCGCGTTCACGCGGCGCCTGGCGCTCGAAACAAGCGAGCTAAGTTCCGGAACCTGATCCAGCCCCGCCGGGTCCCTCCAGGATGGCCACGGCGGCGGCGTAATCGCGGGTGTGCGACAGGCTCAAGCGGACGGAATGCGCCCCGCGCTCGCGCAGCAGCTTCAGGCCATTGTCATGCAAAATGACGTAAGGTTCGCCGCTGTCCCGCCGCGCCACCTCCATGTCCCGCCAGCCCAGTTGCGCGCCGATTCCCGTCCCGAACGCCTTCGAAATCGCCTCCTTGGCGGCGAACCGCGCCGCCAGAAACGGCCCGGGTGTCTTATGGGACAGGCTGTAACTGATTTCGTTGGGGTGCAAAATGCGATTGAGGAACCGTTCCCCGAACTTCTCATACGAGGCCTGAATGCGCCCGACCTCGATAATGTCAATGCCCAGACCCAGCACCATGCGCCCCCCTCAACCCCGATACGGGGCCATCAATCGCAGCATGTCCCGCACCGCCGCCTCCATGCCCACCATCACCGCCCGGCTCACAATGCTATGGCCGATGTTCAATTCCACCAGGTGCGGCACGCGGTGGATCCACGGCAGGTTGTCGTAGTTCAGCCCGTGGCCGGCATTGACTCGCAAGCCGAGACGGTGGGCCTGTTCCGCGCCTGAAACGAGGCGGGCCAGTTCCTCCTCGACGCCCGCCTGGGCGGCAAAACTCTCGGCAAAGGAACCGGTGTGCAGCTCGATGAACTGGGCGCCGGTGCGGGCGGCTGCTTCAATTTGTTCCGGGTCGGGCGCAATGAACAAGCTCACTTCGACGCCGGCGTCGTTCATGCGCCGGCGGGTTTCGGTTAACGCGGCAAGGTTGCCCGCCACGTCCAATCCGCCCTCGGTGGTCACTTCCTGCCGGCGCTCCGGGACCAGACAGACAATGTCGGGCCGAAGCTTCAGCGCGATTTCAATGATTTCCGCAGAGTTGGCCATTTCCAGGTTGAGGCGCGTCTTGATGACCTCCCGCAGCTTCCACACGTCCCGGTCCTGGATGTGGCGGCGGTCTTCGCGCAGGTGGGCGGTAATGCCATGGGCCCCGGCCGCTTCGCTGGCCAACGCCGCGGCCACGGGGTCGGGTTCCCCCCTCCCACGCCCGCGATAGCGCGCTTCCCGCACCGTTGCCACATGGTCAATGTTAACGCCCAGTTTCAGCATACGCGGCCATTATGGTTGACGACTGCGCTTTCGCAATGCGTTTCACCTGAGAAACGAATCGAAAGAGGGGCTTGGGGGCAAACCGGCTTTTCAGGAGCGAAGGAAAGGCGGAAGCGATGGGAGAAGAGTCGGCGAAGCAAGACTTCACAATAACGTTAACGCCCCCCGTTACCAGATTGTAACAAGCCTTTTGTTGCGGATGGAGAGCCTGGAGATTAAAAAAACTCTGCGATAGAAGTTGACAGAATGAAAAAGAATAGTGTAAAAAGGTTGGTGCGTTAACGCGCTACACTAAAAAATGATTTCAGCCACTAACATGATGATGAAATCTTCTTGCTCTCTTATGCTCCACTCCCCCAAGCCGAAACGTCGCTCCGGATTCACTCTCATTGAACTGCTCGTGGTCATTGCGATCATCGCCATTTTGGCTGCCATGCTGCTGCCTGCGCTGGCCCGAGCCAAGAACCGCGCCAAGCGGATTGGCTGCCTGAACAATCTCAAGCAACTGGGCTTGGGCAGCCAGATGTACGCGGACGACTCGCAAGGCAACTATTGCGGGCCGACGTGGTGGGCTCCCGAAGTGGGAAATATTCCGGCTGGGGGCAAAACCGACCGGTCGAGTTCGGATGATGACCTGACCTGGTTGTGGCCGACCTACGTTAAATCCCAAGGCAGCTACTTGTGTCCGAGCACGCGGAACCTGATTCGGACGAACATGACGGCCAAGTGGAACGGGGAGACGCTTCGTGACCTCTGCAACAACGGGGCCGGGCCGGACGCGCCAGGCACCAGCTATGAATGTTTTGGGAATTTCACCGACCGTTCCGGAGGGACCGCCGTGGCGACAAAGAAGAAAGAGTCCACGGTGGCGACTTTTGTGATTTACAACTATTCGCTGGCGCTGGGGACCAAGCCCGGGCCGTCGCAAATCTTCCTGTTGACGGACGCCGATGACACGGTGACCACGATAGACCCGAAGGACATCAACAACTGGCCGGACAGCAAGACCGACAACCATGGGAACGAGGGCCAGAACTTTGTGTTTTGCGACGGTCACGCCGAGTGGGTAACGCAGAAGCGCTTCATGCACGTGTGGAACCTGGCGCATGATTCGGCGCGCCAGCCAGGCATGCCTTGAGACGCGAGAGCGCGATTTTTGTCAGTTTCCAATCACAGCACCTTAACCGTAAAACCAACAAAAATGAAGACACAAACCTGCATCCGACGATTGGGCCTCAAAGGAGGCAAAACAACGCGTGTGAATTCCTGGCGGGGAGTGGCGGCCTTGCTGGGGATGGCGCTGCTGGCTTTCGGGCTGTCCCTGGCCCAAGCCCAGCAAGTCACCCACGGCATCTCCGCCGGCCTGCTCAAAGTCGAGCAGATGGTGCCCAATGACGCTTCCAACACCAATTTGAATGTGTTTCCGCTGATCACGATCAACGATTTTCGGCCGGTGAAAGCCGACCTGGCCAACGGCGTGCCGACCTGGAACACGGGCGATTATTACGTGCAGATTGGTGAGACGGCGGCGGACGACATCACCAACGGCATTCTGATCTCGTGCGTGGCGGAGAACGGCCGGACCAACTGGACGCCGATGCCGACGAACTCCCCGTATGCCCACAGTTTCATCCATGACTCGATTCCCTACCGCATCTGCACCCACGCTTCGCGGTGGAGCAACAATCCCACGTATGGCAATGCATTCAGCGCGGGCAACACCATCGAGTACAACGTGAATGTGGCGGGAGCCTGGTTTCCGTACAGCCGCTATCTGGGCGGGCTGGCGCGGAATGTGAACCGCGTCAACGGCGGCTCGAACGATTTTTTGATTGCGTCGCCGCAGATTGTTTACGGGACGCATTTCATTCATCTGGGGGTGTCCAACGAGCTGGCCGCCGCCGGGGGTTGGGTGCAGGACCAAGGCAAGTCGCTCCTCGATTTGCGGTCGCTGGGGATCAATTCGCAGACCGACGGGGTGCTGCTGGTGAATCATGGCAAGGACGAAGGGAACTTCGCGCTCTCGCAAGCCAACGAGGATGGCACGTGGACGATTTACATCCATGATGCCGCCACCTCGAGCGCGAGCAGCTACGAGCAGGACCCGGTGGCTTTTGTCTTTATTCCGCGGACGGACACCTCGGTGGTTTCCGGCCGCTTCAACGGCGATGGCAGCATTATCATTTACAGCGGCGCCGAGCCTCAATTCACCGTGGAACAGGTGAAGGTCGGCCAGTGGCTGCTCAAGATGAAGAACTATGCGGCGACCAACGGCGTGCTGATCATCTCGCCGGAGGGAGGCGGGCAATACAACCTCGACAACATTGTCAACTACCAGATGACCGATGACGGCCTGGGCTGGCTGATTGAATCGCGGGACACGCCGAGCAACGGCCGGCAGACCCCCTATAAGATCGTTGACGGGGTGATCATCACCGAGCCCGCCATCTCGTTCGTGTTCATTCCGGCGCCAGGCCCGGGGTTCAATGTCGCCCCGTCGGCCAACCTGCAAACCTCGGAGGCAGGCGGCTTTGCGACTTTCTCGGTGTCGCTCAACACGAAGCCGACGGCGGATGTCACGATCAACGTGAGCTCGAGCGATCCAACCGAAGGCACGGTGGAACTGGCCACCATGACCTTTACGCCGGAAAACTGGTGGGAGCCGCAGACCAACACGGTGTATGGGATGGACGACTTCGACAGCGACGGGCAGGTGGCCTACACGATCGTGCTGTCGCCAGCCACCAGCGCCGACCCGCGATTCAACGGCCTGGACCCGCAGGATGTCGGCGCGCTCAACGCCGACAACGAAGCGGGCATCACCCTCAGCGCCAACAGCCTGACGACGACGGAGGCCGGGGGGACCGCCACCTTCACCGTGGTGCTCAACACCCAGCCAATGGAGGACGTGACGATCGCGCTGTCGTCAAGCGACACCACCGAGGGCACCGTGTCGCCGTCGAGCCTCACCTTCACCATGCTGGATTACTACCTCCCGCAAACGGTGACCGTGACGGGAGTGGATGATCCGGTTCCGGATGGGAATGTGACCTACCCGATTGTGACGGCGGCCGCCGTCAGCTCGGATCCGGCCTACAATGGCCTCAACGCACTGGATGTCTCGGTGGTGAACCTGGACAACGATGTTCCGGGCATCACTCTGAGCCCGTTTGCCGGGGTGACGGTGAGCGAACCCGGGACGACGGCGAATTTCACCGCGGTATTGAACTCGCAACCGGCGGCGGATGTGACTGTCAGTTTCACTTCGAGCGATCCCACCGAGGGAACGGTGACGCCGGCCTCGCGGACGTTCACGCCGGCGAACTGGAACGTCCCGCAAAGCTTCACGGTGACCGCGGTTGACGATTTGGTCGCCGATGGCGGCGTCTCCTACACGTTGAATGGCACGGTGAGCTCGACGGATGCCGCCTATGCGGCGCTGACGCCGAAACTCAGCGCGACGACGCTGGACAATGAGCCGGTGCTGACCCTGCCTTCGGGCACCCTGGTTTACGGGATTGGCTGGCCGGGCATTGGCATTGACGGCCTGGCTACGATCAGCGATCCGGACACCACCGATTACGACGGCGGCTCCCTCACGGTGGCGCTGACGGCCAACGGCACCAGCAATGACCGGTTGGAGATTCGCAACACGGGGACGGAATTTGGCCAGATTGGCGTGAGTGGCAACAACGTCACTTACGGCGGCGTCACGATCGGGACGTTCAGCGGCGGAGTCGGGACCAGCCCGTTGGTGGTCAGCCTCAACGTTTCGGCCACGCCGGAGGCCGCCCAGGCGCTGTTGCGGAACATCACCTTCCGCAGCGTCAGCAGCACCCCCTCGATGGATCCGCGCACCGTCACCGTTACGCTTGCGGATGGCGACGGCGGCACGGTTGCCGCGAGCAAGCAGATCGAGCTGTCGCTGGTGCATGTCTGTGACTTCCAGCAGGGCAAGGACGGCGGCTTTGGTGTTTATACCGGCGCGAAGGATTGCGAGGTGTGGATCACGTCCTATTCGACGCCGCTGCCCGCGGGAAGCTCTCCGGCCAATGGGATTCAACTGGCCAATCGCACCGCGACGGAAATCCCGCGTGAAGGGTTGCTGCGGTTTGACGATATTATCGGGACCAACCCGGGACAAATCCCGCCCGGGGCGACGGTGATTGAAGCGGACTTGTATCTCAACATCACGGATACGGGAGTGGGCAGTCCGCTGCACCGCATGCTGATTGACTGGGACGCCGATTCGGTGACGTATGAGAGCATCGGGGATGGCGTGCAGCTTGATGACGTGGAAGCCAAGAGCGCCTATTACTCCCAAATGGGCACGGGGGCAGGTTCGGGCTACGGCACCACGCAAACCGGAATCATGCGCGTGGGGGTGTTGCCGGATGTGCAAGCCTGGGTCAACGGCGAACCCAACTACGGCTGGGTGATGCCAAGCTGGGTGGACAACAACAACGCCACGGCGTTCAGTCCGTGCGAACACACCAACGTGACCTTCCGGCCGCGGCTGGTCGTCAAGTGGATTCCGGCGGGCCTGATCGAGGCGAGCTTCCGGCAGGGCGAAAACGGCTACACCGGCGCCAAGGACACCCGCATTCGCGAAGGGACCCCCGACACGGAGTACTCCGCCATCGAGCATGTGTTTCCTGATTTCGAGGTCACCAGCGGCCTGGAGGACGCGGAACATGTGTTGTTCCGGTTTGACGGCATCTTCGGTCCCGGTGCCGGCCAGGTGCCTTACGGCGCCAAGATTCAGGCGGCTGTGCTTCACCTGTTCAGCCGGACGGCTGCCGGGCCGGGGGATGGCGGCACATTCCATCGTATGCTGATCCCGTGGCAGGATACCAATACTTGGAGTTTCTTTGTCGAAGGGATTCAAGCCGATGGCGTCGAAGCCGTGGCAGCGGCTTCGGCCACTGCCGGCAATCCGTCCCTGACTCCGAACGTGGCCAGCGGCTCCGAGACATTCGACATGACGGCCGATGTGCAACTTTGGGCCAACGGAGCGCCCAATTACGGCTGGGTCATCCTGCCGTGGCCGTATGGCGGCGATGGCTGGGGCATTGCGACGGCGGAGTACAGCTCGCTCGATGCACGACCGAAGTTGGTGATCTACTACACGGCGATCCGGATGCTGCCGCCGGTGGTCGGCCCGACCAGCGTGCAGGTCAAGTTCGCCGCCGAGGTCGGCAAGACCTACACGGTGCTGCGCGCCCCGGCGCTCGGGGCGGGTTGGACGGAACTGGGCACCGTGGCCGTTCCGGAAGGCGGCATCGCCACGTTCACCGACAATGCGCCGCTGCCCAACGCCGCGTTCTACCGCGTTCGTGAGCCCTGAGCCGGCTGGCGCTTGACTTATGGTGTTTCGAAGCGGGACGGCGGAGTCGCCGTCCCGCTTTTTTCCGGGCCCTTGGCGCCCCAAGGCGAACTTGCACGAATGAGCCGCCACCGCCGCCGGGGTGGCGGGCCAGCCAATCCTCCGATGCGTATTTCTCCTGCGTTTGAAACAACCCCGGTCCCGGACGTGGCGGCCGCCCCATCATCGCCGCTCACCACGCGTCGCATCCTCCGTCGGAGCGCGGACATTCTTGTCCGTCTGGAAGGCAGGAGTCGCCGAAAGCGGGCGGACAGAAATGTCCGTGCTGCCCAACCGTCGCGGGATGGGTCTCCAGCCGCCGCCGGGCAGGCATTCACGGCGGCAACGACCGCGATTGGCGTGGCTTCCGCTCTGGCCGTTTTGCTCCTGGTTGCCTCATCAGCCCTTGCGGAACCGGTTCATCATGGCGTGGCGGCCGGCATGCTGAAAGTGAATCAGGTCTCGGACGTTGAAACCAACAACAACGCCGAGGTGATCCAGACCCTCAGCATCAACAATTTTCAACTGATTTCCTACAACCGCGGCGACTACAGCTTTCGCGTGGGCGTGGGCACAGAGTCCGTCGAAGATGCGCAGCGGGGGGTGGTCATGACTTCGGTGACCGAAAACGGCCGCGACAACTTTGGATCAAACGGCTACCCCATCTCCGCGTTCGAGACCAACGCCAGCGGCGCGCATCGGATCGTGACGTTTCTTGCGACGGAAGGCGGGGCGGGAAATGCGATTGAGTATAACGTGAACGTGGCGGCGGCATGGTTTCCCTACGACCGGTATCTTGGCGGGTTCGCGCGCAACTCGGCCGGCGTCAACGGCGGAACAAACGACCTTTTCACCGGCTCGCCGGGTCTGGTGCTGGGCACGCACTTCCGGGGCGTGGCGGCGGGCCGCTCGGTCGTGGACCTCCGGAGCCACGGCATTGACTCGCGGACCAGCGGGGTGCTGCTGGTGAGCGGCGCCAAAGACGAGAACAATTTCGCCTTGTCTCAAGTTAACACCAACGACGGCACCTGGAACGTTTTCGTCCGTGACAATGCCCAGACTGCCTACTCCAGTTACGAGCAGGACCCGGTTGCGTTTGTCTTCATTCCGCGGACGAACACGGCCCTTATCTCGGGGCGCTTCCGGGGCGACGGAAGCATTGACCTGTTCAGCGGCGCCAGCCCGCAATTCACCGTCACCAATCTCGGCCCGGGAAGGTGGGACTTGCGCATTCCCGGCCGTTCGCCCACCAATGGCGTGCTGATTCTCTCGCCCGAGGGCGGCGGCGCATGGAACGGTGATAATATCCTGAGCTATCAAATCACCGGGGACGGCTGGGAAATCCAGTCCCGCGACACCCCCGGAAACGGCTTGCAGACGCCGGACAACGAACCGGTGGCCTCGTTTGTCTTCATCCCCGCGCCGTCCCCCGGCTTCACGGTCACTCCCACGAACAACCTGGTGACTGCCGCCTATGGCGGGACGGCGACTTTCAGCGTGGTGCTCCATTCCCGCCCTGCTACGAACGTCACCGTCGCGGTCAGCAGCAGCCAACCTGGCCGCGGCATTCCCAGCCCGTCCACCCTGACCTTCAGACCTCATGAGTGGAACGTGCCGCATACGGTAACGGTGACCGGCCAGAACAATCCCTCGACCGAGGTTCTGCCGTACATGCTGGTCCTCTCGCCGGCGGTAAGCGCCGACCCGGCGTATCATGGGCTGGATCCGGCCAACGTGACAGCGCTGCTGGTTCCCGCCCGAGCCCACTTGATTTCGCCCACGAACAACACGCCGAATGCCGGGGTGTCAACCGCTCTGCAGGTGCTGGTCACCAACCACGTTCCGGGCAACCTGACGGCCAGGTTTTATGGCCGCGAGGTGTTTGTCCCCTACCCGGCGCCGGATTTCTCGATTGTCCTGCTACCCGACACCCAGAACTACGCCGCGGAGAAATATGGCGGCACCAAGGAGATGTTCATCGCCCAAACCGAATGGATCATCACCAACCGCGTGGCGCGCAACATTGCTTACGTGTCCAACCTCGGCGATATCGTCAACGACGGGGACATTTATCAGGGGCAGCCCAATCTCACACAGTGGCGCAATGCCACCAACGCGATGTACCGCCTCGAGAACCCCAACCGCACGCAACTGCCGGATGGCATTCCCTATGGCGTGGCGGTCGGCAATCATGACCAGGAACCCAATGGCGATCCCAATGGCACGACCCTCTACTACAACACCTACTTCGGCGTGTCGCGTTTCGCGGGCCGGTCGTATTACGGCGGCCATTACGGCACCAATAACAACAACCACTTCGACTTCTTCAGCGCCAGCGGCCTGGACTTCATCGTGTTGTATTTCGAGTATGACACGAACGCCAATCCGGCGGTGCTCGCCTGGGGCAGCGAGGTGCTCCGCACCAACGCCCACCGCCGCGCCATTGTCGTGACCCACTACCTGGGGGGCGCGCAAACGCCCACCACCCTGAGCGCGCAGGCCAGCGCCATCTACCACGCCTTGAAAGGGCACACCAACCTGTTCCTCATGCTGGGCGGCCATGTCAGCGGCGAAGGCTGGCGCAAGGATACCTTTGCTGGAAACACGGTTCACTCCCTGATTTCCGACTATCAGTTTTACGACAACGGCGGGCAGGGCCTGCTGCGCATCATGACCTTCTCTCCCAGCAACAACCTCGTCCGGGTCGAAACCTACTCCCCCTGGCTGCGTCAATACGAGGCGGACGAGGATAGCGAGTTTTCGTTCCCCTACAACCTGCAAGCCGATGGCCGGATTCCGCCGGACACGAACTTCGTTGTCCTGGGCACGGAGGCCGGGTTGCAGCCGGGCAGTGTGAGCAGTTGCGTTTGGCCCGGCTTGAAAGCCGGCAAGTCTTACGAGTGGTTTGTCACCGTGACCGATGGCAGTGGCCAGACCGCCACCAGCCCCGTCTGGCGGTTTCGCACGGGACAGTCCAACAACCCGCCGACCGTGGTGAACCTGAGCCGCACGATCTTCGGCGATGCACCCACCAACCTGACGCTGACCGCCTCGGACCCCAACGGCGATGCCCTGACGTTCCAAATCCGCGCGCCGACCACCCAGGGACTGCTGCGTGATTTTGTGCCCGAGGCGGGCACGGTCACCTACCACCCTGCCCACGGTTTCCGGGGCACGGACCGATTCACGTTCGCTGCCACTGACGGCCAGGCCACCAGTTCGATTGCCACGCTGAATCTGGCGATCATTGCCCCGCCAGATGATAATACCAACGGCCTGCCGGATGCATGGGAAGCCGCTTATGGCATCACCGACCCGGCGGGGGATGAAGATCAGGACGGACAGAGCAATTACGAAGAATATCGGGCGAACACCAACCCAACGAATGCCGCCTCGGCTTTTCGCATCTTGAGCCTGGAACGCCTCACCAATGGCTGGGTCAATCTGGCGTGGGCCTCGGCAGGGGGCACGCGGTACCGCATCCAAGTCTCCAATTCGGACACGAACGGGAACTTCACCGGCAGTTTCAAGGACGTGACGCGCCCCTTAACCAACGAGATGGACCCGGCGCCGCCGGGGGTTGCCTCGACCCAGGTATTCACCGACACCTACACCGACACCGCCGCGCCCACCAACCCGGCGCGCTATTATCGAATCCGAATTGCGCCCTGAGCACGGCATTCTCGAGCCCTCCGTGCGGCTCGTTGATACCCCTCCGCTCGCGGAGAACCGTGCACGCGGCCCCCGGTCTGTCCCCAGATTCGCGGTGTTCCCTTGTCAATCTCCGCTTCCTCGGCCATGCTGCAGGAGGTGTTTCATCCGCCCGACACGTGCAGCCTGGTTTGAAAAAGTTTCTGCAAAGCTGGCTCATCAACACTCTGGCAGTGCTGGTGGCCGTCTATCTTGTTCCTGGACTCCGGTTCCGGAATGACAGTTTGCTGACACCCTTTGTGGCGTCGCTAATGCTCGGCATTCTCAACGCGTTCATCCGGCCGGTCATGATGTTTCTGGCCCTGCCCCTGCTGGTATTCAGCCTGGGCCTGTTCATGCTGGTGATCAACGCGCTGATGCTTTATTTGGTCAGCCTGCTGCTGGGAAATCATTTTGAGATTGACGGTTTTGGCTGGGCCCTGCTGGGCGCCCTGATCATCAGCATCGTCTCCACCGTGCTGAACTTCCTGACCGGCACCGGCAAATCCCGCGTCGAGGTCCGCCGCCGCCGCCCGCCCAACCGGGATGACGACAATGGGCCGGTGATTGATATTTAGGCCCGAGCGGCAGGTTCCGCTTGGGGTGCTGGCCCGACCGTTTGGTAAGCTGCGCGCAGGGTCTGCACGCCCCGCGCCTGAAATTCCCGCTCGAAGTCCGTCAGCAGCGACGCCAACTCCGCCGGTGTGGCGACCTCGCGAAAGTCCGGTCGCGCCTGAAAAACCTCCCGCATTTGTTGGAAGTAGGCCGGATGGTCGGTTCGGAGATAGACCGTCCCGCCGAGCGCAAGCGCGCGCCATGCGACTGTCGGAAACCGCTCATTGACGAGCCGGTGCCGCCAATGGCGTCGTTTGGGCCAAGGGTCCGGGAAATAAAGGTGCAAGGCGGCGGCCGAGTGGTGCGGGACCAGGTATTCGAGGAAATAGGCGCATTCGAGGCGGACCCCGCGCAGGTTGGTCAAACGCGCCTGCCTCCCTTTGCGGTCAAGCTTTCGGATTCGTCCCAGAAGCCGTTCCACGCCGATGAAATTCCGCTCGGGATGCCGCCGGGCGTATTCGACAAGGAAGGAACCATCCCCGCAGCCCAACTCGATTTCCAAGGGTTGGGCGCGCGGAAACAACCGGGCCGGGTCAATCCGTTCGAGGATGGACCTCAGTTCATAAATCAAGCTTGGTTGTTCCGTTTTGATGCCTCTTTTTCTTAGCAGAATTCGCCCCGCGGGCTCAAGTTCCGCCCTTGCGCTCCGAGATGGGCGCATTACCCTGCGGGTCATGAGCGCCCAACAGCCCATTTTGATTGCGCGGAACACCAGGACCGACCTGTTTCTTCTGCCGCAAATGGCCAATCGGCATGGTCTGGTCGCCGGGGCCACCGGCACGGGCAAAACCATTACCCTCCAGACCCTTGCGGAAAACTTCAGCGCCCGCGGAGTGCCGGTTTTTCTGGCTGACGTGAAGGGCGACCTTTCGGGTCTCTGCAAGCCGGGTGGACAATCCGCCAAGGTTCAGGAGCGAATCGCTTTGTTGAAGCTTGGGGACTATGCGCCAACGGGCTGGCCGGTGACCTTCTGGGACGTTTTTGGCCGCCAAGGCCACCCGGTCCGCGCCACCCTCTCGGAGATGGGCCCGCTCTTGCTGGCGCGGCTGTTGAATCTCAACGAGACTCAGGCGGGGGTGTTGAACCTGGTATTTCGGATCGCGGACGAGCATGGTTTGTTGCTGCTGGACCTCAAGGACTTGCGGGCCGTTCTCAACCACGTGGGACAGAACGCGGCCGCGTTTGTGACGCAATATGGCAACATCTCCGCCGCCAGCATCGGGGCCATCCAGCGGAATTTGCTCGCGCTGGAGTCACAGGGTGGCGCCGCGTTTTTCGGGGAGCCGGCCCTCAACTTCGCGGACCTCCTGCAAACCGATTCCCAAGGGCGGGGCGTGATCAACATTCTTGCCGCGGATCAACTGCTTCAGGCCCCCAAGGTTTACGGCACGGTGCTGCTGTGGATGCTGTCGGAATTGTTTGAGAACCTGCCCGAAGTGGGGGACCTGCCGCAGCCGAAGCTGGTCTTCTTTTTTGACGAAGCCCATCTCCTTTTCAACGACCTGCCGGAGGCGCTGCTGGAGAAGATCGAGCAAGTGGTCCGATTGGTGCGCTCCAAGGGTGTAGGCGTGTTTTTTGTCACCCAGAATCCGCGCGATGTTCCGGAGCGGGTGTTGGGCCAGCTTGGCAACCGGATTCAGCACGCCTTGCGCGCCTTCACGCCGGCCGATCAAAAAGGGGTGAAAGCCGCCGCCCAAACCTTCCGCGTCAATCCGAAACTCGACACCGAGGCGACGCTCACGCAACTGGGCGTGGGCGAGGCGCTGGTTTCGATGCTGGACGAGCGCGGCCAGCCGGGAGTGGTCGAGCGCGCTTTTGTCCTGCCGCCTCGCAGTCAGGTCGGCCCCATTAGCGAGGCCGAACGGCGGGCGGTCATGACTGACTCCGTTGTCGCGGGTGTTTACGATCAAGCCATTGATCGGGAATCGGCTTTCGAGCGTCTGGTCGGCGCGATCAGCGCCAACCCCGCCCAACGCCAGGCGCCGGCAGCCCACCAAGACAAGCCCGGCTTTTTCGAATCCCTTTTCGGCAGCCGCGCCTCCACCGCACCGGCGCCAGTCCTGCCAACCGCACCCAAACGCGCGGGGGGCCGGACCCCGGACTCGCTCGGCACCCTCGTCGCCAAGAGCGCCGCCCGGACCGTGACGACGGCCGTGGTGGGTGGCATCACCCGGCAGATCGTCCGCGGCGTTCTGGGCGGCATCCTGGGAGGTCGCCGGCGGTAGCGGGCGGATTTTTCACGGACTTTGAAGGCCCCGCCGTCAAGGTCGCTTGGTTCGTCAATGAAAAAACTGGCTCTAAACCTGTTCTGGCTCCTGATCGCCCTGGCTGGCGCGGGAGCTTACGCCGCCGTCGCCTTCCAGCGCGGCGAGCCGCTCAACTCCGCTTATCTGCTGATCGCGGCATTGTGCACCTACGCCATCGGCTACCGTTTTTATTCAAAATGGATTGCCACGCGCGTCCTGGTTCTCGACGACCGCCGCGCCACGCCCGCGGAAGTCCACGAGGATGGCAAGGACTTCGTGAAAACCAACAAGTGGATTGTGTTCGGCCATCATTTTGCCGCCATCTCGGGTCCCGGGCCGCTGGTGGGTCCGGTCCTGGCGGCCCAGTTTGGTTATCTGCCGGGAACGCTGTGGATTCTGATTGGCGTGGTGCTTGGCGGTGCAGTCCAGGATTTCATGATTTTGTTCTGCTCGATGCGGCGCGACGGCAAGTCCCTCGGGCAGATGGTGAAAGAGGAGCTCAACTCGACGGCGGGATTCATCGCGCTGATTGGGATTCTGGCCATCCTGATCATTCTGCTGGCGGTTTTGGCGCTGGTGGTGGTCAAGGCTCTGGCGGAGAGTTCGTGGGGCGTGTTCACGGTGGGCGCCACCATCCCGATTGCCATGTTCATGGGGAATTACATCCGATTCTGGCGCGTGGGAAAAGTGCTCGAGGGGTCCGTGATCGGGGTGGGGCTGCTCCTGTTGGCGGTGTGGGGCGGAAAACTTGTGTATGAAAGCCCGGAGCTTGCGCGCCTGTTCAGTCTGCGCGACCTGAATCTGGCTTGGGCCATCATTTTGTACGGCCTCATGGCCAGTATTTTGCCGGTGTGGCTGCTGCTCGCGCCGCGCGATTACCTCAGCACGTTCATGAAACTGGGCACCATTTTCGCCCTGGCGTTGGGGATTTTCCTGGTGCTGCCGGACCTGAAACTGCCCGCGCTGACGCGGTTCGTGGATGGGAGCGGACTGGTTTTCTCAGGCAAAGTGTTTCCTTTTTGTTTTATCACGATTGCCTGCGGCGCCATCTCGGGATTTCACACCCTCATCGCCAGCGGCACGACGCCCAAGCTGATCACCCGCGAGTCGTATGCCCGCCCGATTGGCTATGGCGCGATGTGCCTCGAGTCGCTGGTGGCGATGATGGCGCTGATCGCCGCCTGCACCATGGAGCCCGGCGTTTACCTCAGCATGAATGTCAAAGGGGAGCCGGCCGCCACGGTTGAAAAAGTCACCGCTCTGGGCTTCCCCGTAACGGTCGAGCACATGGACGAACTGGCGGGGCAGATCGGTGAACACTCGCTGTTTGGCCGCACCGGTGGCGCGGCCACCCTCGCTGTCGGCATGGCTCAAATCTTCTCCAACGCCGTGAGCGGGCGGTGGCTCGACCTTTGGTATCACTTCGCCATCATGTTTGAAGCGCTGTTCATCCTCACCACCATTGATGCGGGCACCCGCGTTGGGCGCTACCTTCTTCAGGACATGCTGGGCCAGGTCTGGAAGCCCTTGGGGGACACGCGCAGCCTCCGGGCCAATCTTGTTGCCAGCCTCCTGATGGTGGGTGGCTGGGGATATTTCCTGATCCAGGGTGTTCGCGATCCGCTGGGCGGCATCAATTCGCTCTGGCCCCTGTTCGGCATTGCCAATCAGATGCTCGCCGGCATCGCCCTGTGCCTGGCCACCACGATTCTTCTCAAAATGCAGCTTGCGCCTTCCTTTCCGGCACCCCTCTCCACGGGGCCGGAGGCGCCACCTGTGCGGCCACGCCGCGGCCGACCCGCGCTGGCTTTAATCGCCCTCCTCCCGCTGGTCTGGTTGCTGGCAGTGACGATGACTGCCGGAGCTCAAAAAGTCTGGCATCCGGATCCCCGGATCGGGTTCCTTGCCCAAGCCGCCCAGCTCGCAAAGAACCGTCCCGCCTTGGAACAGGCCCTGGCTTCGGCACAAGCTCTACAAGACCCGGCGGCAATTGAGACCGCGCGCAAAGCCCTGCGCGCCAACCGAACCCTCCGGTTCAACAACCTCCTGGATGCCGCGGTTGCGGGTGGGTTCATGGTTCTGATGACCACCATTCTCTGCCTCAGCGTCCGGGAGTGGATTCTGTTGCTGGCGCGACGCAAACTGGCGGTCCTGCACGAGACGCCGCCGGTCTGGCTCCCCCATTACGCCGTGGCGGAATCCCGCCCGCTGCACCTTGTCAGTTTGCTGGCTTTGGCGCTCGCGCTGGCCAAGGAACTTTGCGGCCAGGCTCAGTTCGAACGCCTGCAACAGGCCCACGCTCCGCTTTGCCCATGCGCCGCCCCTTCCCAAGACCCTCTCGGTGCGAATCTCGAGCGCCAGAACAACCAGCGACTTTATCTCGCGGCAACCGAAGCCCGTTTCAACGGCGTCCGCCGCTGTTGCTAACCGCCGCTTTACCCCTGATTTCGCAGCTCTTTTATCCATTCCTCCTTATCATGAAACGTATTGGTCTCTTCGGCGGTTCCTTTGATCCGGTCCATACGGGCCATCTGCTGGTGGCCTGTGCGGCTCGAGAGGAAAGGCAGTTGGATCGCCTTTATTTCATCCCCGCCGCTCAATCCCCCTTCAAACCGGAATCCCAACTCGCACCGGCCGCCGACCGCCTTTGTCTGCTGCGTCTCGCGCTGGCCGGACTGCCTTGGTGCGAAGTGGATGATCAAGAAATCCGGCGTGGTGGCATCTCTTACACCATAGACACCCTGAAGGATTACGTCCGCCGTTTTCCCGACGCTGAAATCAGCTACCTGATTGGCGCCGACCACGTTCCCAAACTCCCGCAATGGCGACAGGCCTCGGAACTCGCCCGCCTGGCCACTTTCCTCGTCATCACCCGCCCGGGGGAGCCGGAAACGCCCCTTCCGCCTCCGTTCCGGGGCCACCGCCTCTCCGGTTTTCCTTTCGGCGTTTCGGCCTCGCAGATTCGCAGCCGCGTCAAAGCCGGCCTTCCCATCCAGTACCTCACCCCGCCCCAGGTGGCCGAGGCCATTTACAACAAAGGACTTTATCTTTAGACCGGCCTGGGCCAATTTCCCTCTCACATGGACCCGAGAAAACTGGCGCGACTTTGTCGCGAGCTCGCCGACAACAAGAAAGCCGAGGACATTGTCATCCTCGACGTGCGCAAATTGTCGTCCGTCACCGACTACTTTGTCATCGCGTCCGGCACCAGTGAACCCCATCTCCGCGCCATCGTGGACGAGATTTCCGACAAACTTCGGGACGACCACGGCCTGCGCCCGCGCGCGGTGGACGGCACCCTCCACGCCGCCTGGATCGTGCTGGATTATTTTGACGTGATCGTCCACATCATGCGCCAGGACCTCCGCGAACGTTACGACCTCGAAACCCTCTGGGGGGACGCCCCGCGCCTCAAGCCGGCCCGGAAAAAAACGGCAGGATAGCCTCCCCGGCAGGTTCCTCTCGCTCTCCTGGCCGGCGGGCGGGGAGCGGCGGATGAGACAAGGGGCGGGCCTGTGGACAAGGCGGGCTTTGCTCCTTTTAACCTGGGCGAGTCAAAAAAGGGTGAGATTTTGACAATCACGGTGAAGTCGCTTCGCGTTTCGAGCGGCACACTTTCAGAATACGGGTGACCGGCAAGTCCGGTCGGACCTCCCTGCCGGGTATCGCCTTCGGGTGGAGGGGCGGGGGTGGAATCGAGGCTGCGCCCTCCTCGCCACAAGAAACAGGTGAAATGTTTTACCCGCCGGCCGACAGCCGGGGCTGTGAACCGGGAGGGTCGCGACCGGGAAAAGACTTTAACAACACGGAATAACGTTTAGAGAATCGCCTATGCTCAACCAACAGACCAGTCCGGCAAAAGCCGCGAAGGCCGCCGAGTTCAAGACTTTGGACGGCAATGAAGCCGCCGCCTACGTTGCGTATCAACTCAATGAGGTGATGGCCATTTATCCGATCACGCCGTCGTCACCCATCGCCGAGTGGTGCGATCAATGGGCTTCGGAAGGGAAACGGAACCTGTGGGGAACCATTCCTTCGATTGTGGAGATGCAAAGCGAAGGGGGAGCGGCGGGAGCGGTGCATGGGGCGCTCCAGACCGGAACGTTGAGCACGACCTTCACGGCATCGCAAGGGCTGCTGCTGATGATCCCGAACATGTTCAAGATTGCCGGCGAACTGTTGCCAACGGTGTTTCATGTGACGGCGCGGACGGTGGCCGCGCACGCGTTGTCCATCTTTGGCGACCACAGCGATGTCATGGCCTGCCGGACGACCGGCTGGGGGATGCTGGCGGCGGCGTCGGTGCAGGAAACGATGGATTTTGCCCTGATTTCGCAGGCGGCGACGCTGCGGTCCCGCATTCCCTTCATCCATTTCTTTGACGGATTCCGGACGTCTCACGAGGTATCGAAGATCGAGGTGCTGGGCAAGGAGGACATGGCGGCGCTGATCAGCGACGAACTGATCGCCAGTCATCGCGCGCGAGCGATGTCTCCGGACCGGCCGGTGCTGCGCGGAACGGCGCAGAATCCGGACGCGTTCTTCCAGGCCCGGGAAACGGTGAACCCCTTTTATGCCGCCTGCGCCGACATCACGCAAAAGGTCATGGACGAGTTTGCGGCGCGGACCGGCCGCCGCTACAACCTCTTCGACTATGTCGGAGCGCCGGATGCGGAACGGGTGATCGTGCTGATGGGCTCCGGCTGCGATGTGGCGCACGAGGCGGTGGATTACCTGACCCGGCGCGGCGAAAAGATCGGGATCGTCAAGGTTCGTTGTTATCGCCCCTTCGATGGCAAACGGTTCATGGAGACCCTGCCGGCGTCCGTGAAGGCCGTGGCCGTCCTGGACCGGACCAAGGAACCCGGCGCCGCCGGTGAGCCGCTGTATCAAGACGTGATAGCCGCCCTGGTCGAAGGTCTGGCCAGCGGCTGGGGCAAAATCAAGGTCATGCCCAAAGTGATCGGCGGGCGTTACGGACTGTCCTCGAAGGAATTCACCCCGGCGATGGTCAAAGCGGTTTTCGACAATCTGGCCAAAGCCGAGCCGAAGCACCATTTCACGGTTGGCATTACCGACGATGTGTCCAAGACCAGCCTGGAGTATGATGCGGAGTTTTCCACCGAACCGGACAACGTGATCCGGGCGATGTTCTACGGGCTGGGCGCGGATGGCACGGTGGGGGCGAACAAGAACTCCATCAAGATCATCGGCGAGGAAACGCCGAACTTTGCCCAGGGCTATTTCGTTTACGACTCGAAGAAGTCCGGGTCCATGACCGTGTCGCACTTGCGGTTCGGACCGGAGCCCATCCGTTCGAGCTATTTGATCACCAAAGCCAACTTCGTGGCATGCCATCAGCCGGTGTTCCTCGAGCGTTACGACATGGTGAAGAACCTCGTTCCGGGCGGCACCTTTCTGCTGAACACGCCGTTTGGCCCGGAAGAGATCTGGAAGCATCTGCCCACGCCGGTCCAACAGGCGCTGCTGGCGAAGAAAGCGAAGTTCTATGTGATTGACGCGACCAAGGTGGCGCGGGCCAGCGGCATGGGCGGCCGGATCAACACCATCATGCAGGTGTGTTTCTTCGCGCTGTCGGGCGTGCTGCCGAAGGACGAAGCGATTGCCGCCATCAAGGATTCCATCCGCAAGACCTACGGGAAGAAGGGGGAGGAAATCGTCCAGATGAATCTCAAAGCGGTGGACAACACGCTGGACCACCTGCACGAAGTGCCGCTGACGCAGCCGGTGAACGGGACGGGGGATTTCCTGCCGGCCATCACCCCGAACGCACCGGAATATGTGCGGACGGTGCTGGGCAAGCTGGCGGCCGGCCTGGGCGATGAGCTGCCGGTGAGTGCCTTTTCTTGTGACGGGACCTTCCCCACCGCCACCGCGCAATATGAAAAGCGGAACCTGGCGCTGGAAATCCCGGTTTGGGACGAGGCGGTGTGCATCCAGTGCATGAAGTGCGTGGCGATCTGCCCGCACGCCACCATCCGCGCCAAGGTGTACGATCCCAAGGAGCTGGCCTCCGCCCCGGCGTCATTCAAGTCCACCGACGCCCGGGCGCCGGAATGGAAGGGGATGAAATGGACGCTGCAAGTGGCGGCGGAGGATTGCACGGGCTGCGCGCTGTGCGTCGAGGTGTGTCCGGCGCGGAACAAGACCGAGGCCAAACTCAAGGCCATCAACATGCGGCCGCAAGCGCCGCTGCGGCTGGCCGAACGCGAGAACTGGGAGTTCTTCCTCCGGCTGCCGGAGCTCGACCGCCGAAAGATCAAGCTGACGACCCTTCGCCAACAACAGGTCATGCGCCCGCTGTTCGAGTTCTCGGGCGCCTGCGCCGGGTGCGGCGAAACCCCGTACCTGAAGCTGGCCACCCAGTTGTTCGGGGACCGGATGATCATAGCCAATGCGACGGGCTGCTCCTCGATTTACGGCGGCAACCTGCCGACCACGCCCTACGCCGTCAACAACGAGGGCCGCGGGCCGACTTGGTGCAACAGTCTGTTCGAGGACAACGCGGAGTTCGGGATGGGCTTCCGGGTCTCGATTGACAAGCAGCGCGAGCTGGCCGGCGAACTGTTGCAGAAGCTGGCGGGGAAAATCGGGCAGGACTTGGTCAGCGGCCTGCTGAACGCCAATCAAAGCGATGAGGCGGGCATCTACGAGCAGCGGGAACGGGTGGCGGCCCTGAAGGAGAAACTCCAGAAGCTGGACGGCGCCGAGGCCAGGATGCTGCTGAGTCTGGCCGATCAACTGGTCCGCAAGAGCGTGTGGATTGTGGGCGGCGACGGCTGGGCCTATGACATCGGCTACGGCGGTCTGGATCACGTGCTGGCCAGCGGCCGCGATGTCAATGTGCTGGTGCTGGACACCGAAGTGTACTCGAACACGGGCGGACAATGTTCGAAGGCGACGCCGCGGGGGGCGGTGGCGAAGTTTGCCGCCGGCGGCAAGCCGGTCGGCAAGAAGGACCTCGGGCTGATTGCGATGACCTACGGACACATTTATGTGGCCAGTGTGGCGATCGGTTACAAGGACGAGCACACGCTGCGAGCCTTCCTCGAAGCCGAGTCCTACCCGGGGCCGTCGCTGATCATCGCCTACAGCCACTGCATCGCGCATGGCATCGCCCTGGATGCGGGCATCGGCGCCAAGCAGCAGAAGCTGGCGGTGGAGTCCGGCCAATGGCTGCTCTACCGGTTCGACCCGCGGCGGGCCGAGCGTGGCGAGAACCCGCTGCAACTCGACTCCAGCGCGCCGAAGCTCAAAGTGCAGGATTATCTGCTTTCGGAAAACCGGTTCAAAATGCTCACCAAGAGCAAGCCGGAGGACGCCAAACGGTTCTTCGGCCAGGCGCAGACCGACGCGGAGCGACGCTGGAAGTATTACCAGTATCTGGCCGCCCGCGACTTCAAAGAAGCGCCCGCGCCCGCGCCGAAGCCGCCCACCACCATTGACCAGCAGCCATAACGCCGCCTTTCCGCGCCCAAGCGGCGCGCCCGCCGCTTCCCGGAAGCGGGAAGCGGCGGCGACCGAAAGGCAAAACCGATCGAACCAATCGCCATCAATCAATCTTAACGCTCAATAACGCCTATGGATCTCTCGACCACCTACCTCGGACTCAAACTTCGTTCTCCGCTCGTTGCCGCCGCCTCGCCGCTGTCGGAAGAAATTGACAGCATCCAGCAAATGGAAGAGGCCGGCGCAGCGGCGGTGGTGCTTTATTCGCTGTTTGAAGAGCAGCTCCGGCAGGACCGGCTGGAGCTAGCCCGGCACCTCGAGCATGGCACGGAGAGCTTTCCCGAAGCCCTCACCTATTTCCCCGAGCCGGGGGAATTCCGGCTGGGACCTGACGAATATCTGGAACACATCTCGAAGGCCAAGGCGGCGGTCAAGATACCGGTGATCGCCAGCTTGAACGGCTCCTCGAAGGGCGGCTGGACCCAATACGCCAAGGCCATTGAAAAAGCCGGAGCGGATGCCCTCGAACTCAATATTTACTACATCCCGACGGACATGAATCTGTCCTCGCTGGACGTGGAACAGAACTACCTCGAGATTCTCAAAGCGGTGAAGTCCGAGGTGCGGATTCCGGTGGCGGTGAAGCTCAGCCCGTTTTTTACCAACTTCGCCAACATGGCCAGGCGTTTGGATGATGCGGGCGCCAATGGTTTGGTCCTGTTTAACCGCTTTTACCAGCCGGACATTGACCTCGAAACCCTGGAGATCAAACCCAACATTCTGTTGAGCACTCCCATGGCAATGCGGGTGCCGCTGCGCTGGATCGCCCTGCTTTACGGCAAGGTGAAGGCGAGCCTGGCTGGAACCAGCGGCATCCATCGAGCTTCCGATGTCCTCAAGATGCTCATGGCCGGCGCGGACGTAACCATGCTGTGCTCGGCCTTGATCCGGCATGGGGTCCGGCAGATTGGAGTCATCGAGCGCGACCTGGTCGCGTGGATGGAGGAGCATGAGTACAACTCCGTGCAGCAGCTCAAAGGCAGCCTGAGCCAGAAAAATTGCGCGGACCCGAGCGCCTTCGAGCGCGCGCAATACATGAAAGCCATCTCGCAATTCCCGGCGTCGCCTCGTTAGGCTTGACGGCGTCCTGGCGAGACCTTCCGCTTCTTTCGAACGACCCGGCGGCCCGCGCGATTCCGCGTGGAAGCCGCCGGTTGTCTTTTTGGAGGCGGCGGCCGGCCGGCGGAGAATGTTTGGGCGACGTTGGGGCGCGCATGGACTGGACCAAATCGGAGAAGCCGCTAACTTGGTTGCATTATTGACATGAGCGTATCATCAATTCGTATGGCAGCGAGGAGCCTGGCCCTGTTGGCCGGCGTGTTCATCAGCTTCAACCTCCCGGGACAAAGCCTGCGTCCGCCGGCTGTTCCACTGGTCGCTTGCGATCCTTACTTCAGCATTTGGTCACCGGCGGACAAACTGACCGATGCCGACACGGTGCATTGGACGGGCAAGCCGCATCGTTTGGCCAGTCTGATTCGGATTGATGGCAAGGCCTTCCGTCTGATGGGCCGCGACCCGGAAAGCGTGCCGGCGTTGCCGCAGCGCAGTGTGGCGGTGCTGCCGACCCGGACCCTCTACTCCTTCGAAGGCAATGGAGTCCGTGTCACCCTCACCTTTCTAACCGCCGCGCTGCCCGAGGACATAGACCTGTTATCGCGGCCGGTAACCTATCTGACTTGGGACGCCCAGGCCACCGACGGCAACAGCCATGAGGTCGCGGTGTATTTTGACGCGGCTTCCGAACTGGCGGTCAATGAGCCGCAGCAGCCGGTCGTGTGGCAGCGGCACGAATTCGGGCCGCTGACCGCGGTTGCCTGCGGTTCGGTCGAGCAGCCGGTGCTGGTCAAGAAAGGGGACGACCTGCGCATTGACTGGGGCTACCTGTACATCGCCGCAGACAAGAAAGTTGCGGCCCGCCAAGGCATCGGCGCCAGCCGGGCCGCGGCGCAGGAGGCCTTTTGCGCCGGCGCGTCCCTGCCGGAGGTTGCCGGCACGGGAGGCAACGAATCCGCCGGCTTCGTGACTCTGGATTTTGGCCGGGTCAGTCAGAAACCGGTTTCCCGCTGGCTGCTGGTGGCTTATGACGATTTGTATTCCATCCAGTACATGAAGAAAAACCTGCGGCCCTACTGGCGCCGGAACGGATGGGAAGCCGCCGATCTGTTGCGGGCCGCGGCGAAGGACTATTCGGCGTTGCAGAAGCGGTGTGCCAGGTTTGACGACGAGCTGATGGCCGACCTGGAGAAGGCAGGCGGACGGCAATACGCCGAGCTGGCCGCGCTCGCCTACCGCCAGTGTTTCGCCGCGGGCAAGTTCGTGGCGGATGCCAACGGCCAGCCGCTCCAATTCTCCAAGGAGAACCACTCCAACGGCTGCATCGGCACCTCCGACGTGTTCTATCCCATGGCTCCGCAATTCCTGCTTTTCGGGCCTTCGCTGGCCAAATCCTTTCTGGTTCCGTTCATGAATTATGCGGCAAGCGACCGCTGGAAATTCCCCTTTGCGCCGCATGACCTTGGCACCTATCCCAAGGCCAACGGCCAGGTTTACGGCGGAGGCGAGCGGACCGAGGAGAATCAGATGCCGGTCGAGGAATCGGGCAACCTGCTGATTCTGATGGCGGCGGTCGCCCAGATGGAGGGCCACGCCGGGTTTGCGTCGCTCTACTGGCCGCAATTGGAAAAATGGGCTGAATACCTGAAGGCCAAGGGGTTTGACCCCGAAAACCAGCTCTGCACCGACGACTTCGCCGGCCACCTCGCCCACAACGTCAATTTGAGCGCCAAGGCAATTTGCGGCCTGGGTTCCTTTGCCAAGCTTTGCCGGATGCGCGGGGAGCAGGCCAGGGCCGACGAATACTTCGCTTTGGCCCGCCAGTTTGCGGAACGCTGGATCAAGGAGGCCGATGATGGAGAAAAGTTCCGGCTCGCCTTCGACAAGCCCGGCACCTGGAGCCAGAAATATAATCTAATCTGGGATGAGATCCTGGGGCTGGATTTGTTCCCGGCGGAAGTCGCACGCAAGGAAATGGCGTTTTATCGGAAGGTCCAGAATCGCTACGGCTTGCCATTGGACAACCGCCAGACCTACACCAAGCTTGATTGGATACTGTGGACCGCCACGTTGACGCAGGATCGCAGAGATTTTGCGGCGTTGGTCGAGCCGGTCCATCGCTTTCTGAACGAGACGCCCGATCGGTCCCCGATGACCGACTGGTACCAGACCCGCACCGCCCGAAAGGTCGGCTTTACGGCGCGGCCAGTGGTGGGGGGCGTCTTTGCCCAGATGCTCTACGACAAGTCTGTGTGGCAAAAATATGCCCGTCGCGACCGGACCAAGGCGAAGCAATGGGCGCCCATGCCGCAACCGCCGACGATCACGGCGGTGCTTCCCGCCGCCGATCGCGAACCTGCCTTGTGGCGCTACACGACCTCGCAGCCCGCCAGCGATTGGTATCAGCCGTCGTTCGATGATTCGAGCTGGAAAGAGGGGCGCAGCGGCTTTGGGACGCCAGGGACGCCCGGCGCGGTGCTCGGCACCACTTGGAACACTCGCGACATCTGGCTCCGCCGCGAAGTCGAATTGCCGGCTGGCAATTTGAAGAATCTCCAGGCCTGGCTGCACCACGATGAGGATGTCGAGGTTTACATCAATGGTGTTCTGGCCGTTCGGTGCTCAGGTTACGTCACGGGATATGACTTGTTCCCGCTCACGGCTGCCGGCCAAGGGGCCCTCAAGCCTGGCAAGAACCTCCTGGCGATCCATTGCCGGCAGACCGGCGGCGGACAATACGTGGATTTGGGACTCGCCCACGTGCAGGACAATTGACTGGGACCGTTTCTCACATTTCTTGCGTCACCCGTTAATGGGACATGACGGGGGAGCAATTTGAGGGTAAACTGGCGGCAAGAAATTTGTGCGAAAGTTGTTCCCAGCCACCGCGGCCAGTCCGA
This sequence comes from Verrucomicrobiota bacterium, assembly GCA_029974925.1. Classification (GTDB taxonomy): domain Bacteria; phylum Verrucomicrobiota; class Verrucomicrobiia; order Limisphaerales; family UBA8199; genus JARKQH01. The sequence goes on along the minus strand of JARKQH010000168.1, from coordinate 37,789 downwards.
ACCGGCACTGGCGGGATTTATTCCGGATTGCGATCATGGGGTCCGCATGGGCCGCCAGCGTGCTCGGCACGCCCGCGGCCCCACCCCATCTGCGGGGTGATTTGGGCATCCATGACCCCTCCACCATCGTTCAGTGCAAAGACCGGTTCTATGTTTATGGCACGGGGGACAATATCGTTTCGAAATCCTCGAGCGACAAAGTGGTTTGGAAAGCGGGCCCTACGGTGTTCTCGAGTCCCCCCGCCTGGACCCAGGCGGCCGTGCCCGGGTTCGTGAACACGTTCTGGGCCCCGGACATCATTTATCTGAACGGGGAATACCGCCTCTACTATTCGGTTTCGACGTGGGGCAAGCAGGTTTCGGCCATCGGCTTGGTCACCAATCCCACCTTGGATCCGGCTGACCCGACCTATCAATGGACCGACCGCGGCCCCGTCATCCAGTCGCAGGAAGGCAGCCCCTACAACACCATTGACCCCAGTGTTGTGCTGGACGGGGCGGGCAACCCGTGGCTGGCGTTTGGCTCTTATTGGAATGGCATCTACCTGGTCCAGCTTGATCTGGCAACCGGCCTGCGCATTTCCTCAAATTCCCCAACCTATCGGGTGGCCTACAACGGTTCGATCGAGGCCGCCGGGTTGCTCCGCCGCGGCGGCTTTTACTATTTGTTTGTGAATTGGGGGTCCTGCTGTTCGGGCGTGAACAGCACCTACCAAATCCGCGTGGGGCGCAGCACGAGCATCACCGGCCCCTACCTGGACCGCAACGGCGTGGACTTGGTGAACCGAGGCGGCACGCTCTTTCTGGAAGGCACGGGTAAGTACGTGGGTCCCGGCCATGCCGCTTTTCTCGAGCAGGACGGCCAAACCTGGTTCAGCTACCATTATTACGATGCCAATGCCTACGCCTCATGGTACGGAGCCTATGGACAGGCCAAGTTCGACCTCCAGCCGCTGTCCTGGACGCCAGACCTGTGGCCGGTGTTCACGAACGACTGGTCGGCGATTTACGACTTCGACACTGATGCGCGAGACGAGCGCGGACAGTACTACGGACTGCTCGAGGGCGGAGCGACCGTGGTTACGGATCCGGCGCGAGGTCGCGTGCTGAATCTGAATGGCGCCGGCCAGTATGTGCGTCTGCCGCCCGGCGTGGCCTACGCGCGCACCTTTGCGGCGGTCATCAAGTGGAATGGGGGGGGCGCCTGGCAGCGCATTTTCGATTTTGGCAATGATACCTCGAGCTACGTGATGCTGACGCCGTCGTCCGGCAACGGGCGGCTTCGTTGCGACATTCGCGCGAGTGGCACGACCCAAATCCTGGAAACAACCAGTGCAGTCCCGGTGGGGGTCTGGACGCATGTGGCCGTCACCTTGGATGGCAGCCGCGGTGTGCTTTACCTCAACGGGGCGCCGGTGGCGACCAACACCGTAATGAACCTGTCTCCGCTGGATGTGCGCGCTCAGACCAACCACCTGGGCCGCAGCAAGTTTTCCGCGGACCCGGATTTCAACGGGCAAATCGCCCAGTTTCGCGTTCACGGCCGGGCCCTGTCCGCAGCGGAAATTGCGGCACCCCAGCCGCGGATTGTCCGGCCGGCCGAAGGCGCGGCCTGGTGGCCTGGCGGGAGCGTCGTGCTTCAAGGGAGCGCGACGGATTTCAACGAGCTGCCACTGGGCCCCGGCGCGCTGACTTGGCGAATCGAGATGGTGGACAATGGGACCACCAACATCGTGGTCGGGCCGCTCAGCGGCATCAGCGAGGGCGTTTTCAGCCTCCCGTCCAACGTGAGCACGAGCGCGGTCTGCCGCGTGGCGCTAACCGCCACCAACAGCGCAGGCCGCACGCAGACTGCTTTCGTTCACCTCACGCGCGGGACCTCCACGACAGACTGGGGCTCGTTTTATCCGTTCACCACCGGCGGGCTTGATGCCAGCAACCGTTATCACGCCTCGCTTATGGGCGGCGCTTCGGTGCAAACCGACGCGGTCCGGGGCAGCGTGCTGAACCTGTCGGGAGCGAACCAGTACGCCAGCCTGCCGGCGGGTGTTGGGACCTTTCGCACCTTTGCCGCGTGGGTGAAATGGAACGGGGGGGGAGCCTGGCAGCGAATTTTTGATTTTGGCAGCGACACCAGCCGCTGGATCATGTTAACCGCCGCCAATTCCGACGGCCGGTTGGAAGCCGCCATCACCACGGACCGGCCAAACTACGTGCAGGTCGTTCGATCTCCCGGCGGCCTGCCCACCGGTGTGTGGGTCCATGTCGCCGTCACTTTCGATGGGCGACAGGCCATTCTTTACACCAACGGCGTGGCGGTGGCAGTCAACCACAGCGCAAACGTTCTGCCGTCGGATATCGCCACGCCGCGCGCGTATTTTGGGCGGAGCCAATACGCTGCCGACCCTTACTTGAACGGCCGTTTGGATTCTATCAGGCTTAGCTCACGGGCGCTCTCCCCCGCAGAGTTGTTTGGCCCCCAGCCGGTAATCCTCCAGCCGGCCGTCGGCGCCACCTATTCCGGCGGCGCCGTCGTCTCCTACTCCGGCGCGGCTTATGACTACGCCGACTCGCCCCTGGCTCCGTCCGCGTTCGCCTGGTCTGGGGAACTGCATCAGGACGGTTTGAGCAGCCCCGCATTCGGTCCCGTCAGTGGTGTCACCAACGGAACGCTTCAAGTCCCAACCACCGGTTTGGCCACCACCAATGCCTTTTACCGGCTGAAACTCCAGACGACCGACAGCCAGGGCAACCAACAAACGGTCTGGCGAGACCTGGCCCCGCAAATCGCGCACGTGGAACTGGCGAGCGTGCCCGCAGGCCTCGAAATCAAACTTGATGGCCAGGCATGGACCACTCCAGCGGTAATCCCGGCGGTTGCGGGTTTCTCCCGAACTCTCGAAGCGCCCTCGCCCCAGTCCCTTGGTGGCAGCAACTACACCTTCGTGCTTTGGTCTGACGGCGGCGCAGGGTCCCATGTGATTACCATCCCGTCTGGCAACACCACCTACACGGCCAGTTTTGTGCCGCCGAGCGTGACGCTGAACGCCTCGGGTGGCCAGCTCACCCTCTCATGGCCGGCCTGGGCGTCCCCACTCGTTCTGCATCAAACCACCAACCTCACTCCGCCGGTGGCATGGACTCCAGTCACCAACACCCCTGCGATCTGGAATGATTCCCTCTTGCTGACCCTGCCAGCGGTCGAGGAGAAGACCTTCTTCCGGCTCCAGACGCCATGAAGGGGGCCCTCATGCGGAGAGCCCCGGGCGCCGACTGCCTTCTTGCCACTCATCCTGGCCACTGATAAGAAATCCATGATGGCGCGGCTACGGCCAACCGGAATTCACCCCTTTGACCGGCCAAGGTTTTTGCGGACCGTGTTGATGGCCGGGGTGGGGTATGTCCTGGCGATCGGGGCGGGGAGGGCGCCTGCCGCGCATCGGGTGGACACGGCGGAATTTGAAATTCAGTTCTGGTCCGTCGAGGACGGTCTGCTCGACAATTCCGTCACCTCCATCGAGCAGACCGGTGATGGCTTCCTTTGGGTGGGAACACCGCGCGGCTTGGTACGATTCGATGGGTGGTCATTCGTTTCCGTCAATCCTCGCGCGGATCATGCCACCAACCTGGCCGTCACCGCTCAATGCGTGGACGCGAAGGGCCATTTGTGGTTTGGCACCCCCAAGCATGGGGTGTTCCGTCTGGCTTCGGAAACCGAGTGGCAGAGCGAAGCGACGCCGATGGGGCTGCGAGACGAGCCGATTTCCTGTCTCGGAGCGGGAGAGCAAGGGGAAGTCTGGATCGGCACCGATCAGGGCTTGGTGAGGTGGCAAGAGGGACGCTTCGAGCGCCTGTTGGCCGACCCGGCCCTGGCCGACCCCGCCGTTCTGGGGTTGCATGTCACCCGTTCCAATGGAGTATGGGTTAGCACACGGTCGGGTTTGCGCCAAGTCGTTGACGGAATGCTCCGCCCCGCGCGGTTTGGGCCCGAGGTTTCGGGACAGAGCTCGCCGTTCCTGGGCATTTTCGAGGACCGCCATGGTTTGCTGTGGGCTTTTGGCGACTCGTACCTTTTGAACCTTTCGGCGGGCCGGCGATTCAACTATTTTCGCGGCGGAGGCGCCACCACGCTTCAGGTGTGGACCATCTGCGAAGGGCGGCCGGGTGAACTGTGGATTGGGACGACGGGGCAGGGCCTGTTCCATTTCGACGGCGGGCGTTTTCGTGCTGTGGATCTGTGGGAGAGCCGGGACCACTCGGAAGTGAGGGCGCTGTTTTCCGATCGGGAGGGCAATCTCTGGGTCGGCACGCAGCGGGGCGGTCTCCTGCGCTTGCGGGAACGGACAGTCCGCTGGTTTTCCGGGCCGGGCGGGCCGGCCACTTGCCTGGCAGAAGACCCCACCGGGACAATCTGGGCCGGGTTTCAACACGGAGGATTGCTCGCAGGCAGAGGCGGAGTGCTCGATCCCGCCACCGTCCCTGCCCCGCTGGCGGCCCAGAACCTCATCACGACCCTGGCGTTCAATCGGGACAGGACACTGTGGCTGGGAACCCTGGGCAATGGATTGCACCGGATGCTGGACGGTCGGGTGATGCGGTTCACGCTGGCCCAGGGGCTGGGCGATGATTCCATCCTGGCCTCCTGCACCGTCGGAGGTGGGCGGACCTGGGTTTCCACAGGGGATGGTTGTCTTCATCGTTTCGTGGGGCTGGCGCGGGTCAGTTTTGGGAGGGAAGAGGGCTTGACGGGAGACCCGATCACCGCGATCCGGCCTGCTGCGACTGCAGGAGTCTGGGTCGGTACCAGCAAGGGCGAGGTGCTGCGCTTCGAGCCGCCGAATCGGTTTCGTCGCGTGTCGGACCCTGCCATGGCCTCGGGCAAGCCCATCACCGCGCTGCTGGAAGATTCCGCCGGGCGACTCTGGGTGGGCACCGCCGGGGCCGGCCTTTATTGTCAAACCGGCGAAGCCTGGCGTCATTGGACTTTGACCAATGGTCTGCCCGACAACGCGGTGATTGGCTTGGAGGAATCTGTCAGAGGGGATCTTTGGCTGGCCACAGCGAGGGGCGTCTCGCGCCTGCCGCGGACCTGGATCGGGGGCAGCTCCTCTTCCCACGAACGCCTGCCTTTGCTGATCGAGTTTCCGGCGGCGACAGCCCCGAGCGGAGCCTTGGGCTGGCCCCGAAGCCTGCGATCGCGCGACGGCCGAATCTGGCTCGCAACGGAGTCGGGGGTGGTGAATTTCGCGCCTTCGGCCCTTCAACCGCTTCGTCCGGCTCCGCGTGTGAGAGTGGAGGCTGTGCTGGCCGATGGGCGGGCCCAACCCCGCCTGGCCGCAGCCAGTTCCGCGGCAGCGCTCCGGCTTCCGTCCGGCTTGCGCGATCTCGAATTGCAGTTCACCGCCCCGTCGCTGACCTTTCCGGAACGCACGCGGTTCCGGCACCAACTCGAGGGCTTTGATCCGGATTGGCAGGATAGCCCGGGCAACCGCCGGGCACGGTATGGGCGGTTGCCCGCCGGCGAGTACCGGTTTCGGGTGACGGCCAGCGACGCTGAGGGGAGCTGGACGGGGGCGGAAACCGAACTGGCCTTGGTGGTGCCGCCACCGTGGTGGCTGAGCCCCTGGATCGTTGTTCTCGAAGTGATCCTGCCCATCGCACTCGCGGCGACCGCCGCCCGAAAGCTTTCCCATCGCCGGTTGCGCCGGCAACTCGCCCGCGTGCAGGCCCAGCAGGCGATGGAAAGGGAACGTTCCCGCATTGCCCGCGACATGCATGACGAGCTGGGCTCCAAGCTCACGCGCATCAATTTTCTGTGCGAGCGGGCCCGCAACGAGCTGGCCGAGGTGTCCCCTGCCGCCAACAAGCTTGATTCCATCGCGAGCACGTCGCGGGACCTGCTCCACTCGCTGGACGAAATTGTCTGGGCGGTGGATCCACGCAATGACTCCTTGGAGCACCTGGTCGCCTACCTGGGCCAATACACGGCGGAGTATCTTCAGAACACGGCGCTGCCTTACGACCTGAAAATGCCGGGCACGGTTCCCGAGCGAGCGCTCTCAGCCGAGGTGCGGCACAACCTGTTTCTTGCGTTCGAGGAGGCACTGGGAAATGCGCTCAAACATTCGAAAGCGACCCACCTCGCCATTAGAATGACCACTGCCGATGGTTGCTTCGTAATCCACATCTCGGACAACGGCTGCGGATTTGTGCTTCCGCCGCCCCTGGCCGAGCCTCCCCACCCACCCGCCGCCGGTTGGCGGCGGGGCGGAACGGGCTTGCGGGGCATGCGCGCCCGCCTGGGAACCATTGGCGGGCGGTGTGAAATTCAAAGCCAGCCCGGGCGGGGCACTGCAATAACGCTGACCCTGCCGCTGGCCACCATTGAAGCCTCTCCAGCCCCCGCCCCAGCCTTATGAAGCCGATCATTCGGGTTTCCCTTGTTGAAGACGATCCGGGAGTTCGCGAGAACATCGCCGGCTATTTGAACTCGGCTGCCGACATTCGTTGCGTCAGCACCTATGCGACGGCCGACGAAGCGTTGGCGCAGCTTCCCAAAGAAGCGCCCGACGTCGTGCTCATGGACATCAATTTCGAGGAGGGCTTGAACGGCATTCAGTGCGTTCAGCGGCTCAAGCCGCTGCTCCCCAATTCCCAAATTCTCATGCTCACCGTGTTCGAGGATACGGACCGCATTTTTCGAGCGCTGGCGGCCGGCGCGAGCGGTTATCTCCTCAAACGCATGCCGCCCGCGCAATTGCTGGAAGCCATCCGGGAAGTCCACGGCGGAGGCGCCCCCATGTCGGCCTCCATTGCCCGCAAAGTCGTTCAGTCTTTTCAATCTCCCCGACCCGCCGCGGGTGGAGACGCGGAATTGTCCGCGCGGGAGCGCGAGGTCCTGCTGGCGCTGGCCGAGGGTTGCCCCTACAAGCAAATTGGCGACCGCCTTGGGGTCAGCATCCACACGGTTCGGAACTATGTGCGCCGCATCTATGAAAAGCTGCACGTCCACACTCGCACCGAAGCTGTCGCCAAGTTCTACCGCCAATGAGCTCGCCTTGTCCCAAGCCAGCGGCGCCTCTGATTCCCCGCTCCGAGTCCGAAGCCCGGAATGCAGCGTTGTGTTTACCCACCTTCTGCCTCCTTCGGTTGGCACTCTCCGTGGGCTGGCGATTGGGCCTTCCCGCTCTCGGCCTTTTCGTTGTTTCAGGTTTTTCCGCCGACTGGCGCATGGTACCCAACCCGCTGGTTACGCGCTGGGCTGCCACGGTCCATCCGACCAATGTTCACCCTGAATACCCGCGCCCCCAACTGGTTCGTCCCGATTGGTTGAACCTCAATGGCCTGTGGGACTACGCCATTACGGAGGCTTCGGAACCCCCACCCACGAATTTCGACGGCTCCATTTTGGTTCCGTTCCCTGTTGAATCGGCGTTATCCGGGGTGGGCCGGCGGCTGTGGGAAACCAACACCTTGTGGTATCGGCGAACCGTGCAAATCCCCGCCGACTGGTTCGAGCGCCGCCTCCTGCTGCACTTCGGGGCAGTGGACTGGGATTCGCGAGTATTCGTGAACGGAAGGCAGGCGGCCCGGCACCGGGGCGGCTATGACCCCTTCAGCGTGGAAATCTCTTCCTACCTCAAACGCCACGAGCCGAACGAAATCCTCGTTGCGGTGCAGGACCCGACGGAAGGCAACCAGCCCCGGGGCAAACAATCACGCAACCCGGGCGGGATTTTCTACATGCCGTCGTCCGGCATTTGGCAGACGGTCTGGCTGGAACCCGTGCCCTTCGCCCGCATCGAAGGCCTTCGAATGCATCCCGACCTCGACCGCAGCCTCCTGCGGCTCACGGTCCTGGCCAACCGAATCAACGAGTCCTTCCGGGTAAAAGTGGTGGCCCTTTCGAACGGGGTGCCGGTAGTTCGCGCTGAGGGGCCCGCCAATTCCCCGCTTGAACTCAAAATCGAGCAGCCCCGTTTGTGGTCCCCTGCGGACCCTTTCCTGTATGACCTTGACATTTCAATGGAGCAGAATGAGGTGAGTCTGGACCGGGTCACCAGCTATTTCGGTCTTCGCTCGCTGTCGGTTCGGCGCGATGCGGCCGGTTTGCCCCGCCTGGCATTCAACGGCCGGTTCGAGCTGCAGTTGGGCGTGCTGGACCAGGGCTTTTGGCCGGACGGCCTCCATGCTGCGCCGGCGGACGAGGCTTGGCGGGAGGATCTCGAGATGCTTAAGGGACTGGGCTTCAATACGGTTCGGAAGCATGTCAAGGTCGAACCCCAGCGGTGGTATTACTGGTGTGATCGCCTCGGCCTGGCTGTCTGGCAGGACATGCCCAGTGGCAACAACGTCACCCCCGCCGCCCGGCAGCAATTCGAAATCGAGCTGCAGCGCATGGTCGAGAACCTCGGCAATCACCCCAGCGTGGTGCTCTGGGTTTTGTTCAATGAGGGATGGGGGCAGTATGATACCCCGCGGCTGACCGCGTGGCTGAAGTCCTTTGATCCCTCACGGCTCGTGAGCAGCGCCAGTGGTTGGATTGACAAGCGCACTGGGGATGTGGTGGACATTCACAGTTACCCGGGACCCGAGGCCCCGGCGCCGGACCCGATTCGGGCGGCGGTGTTGGGGGAATTTGGGGGACTGGGTTTGGCCATGACCAACCATCTATGGGCACCCAGGACTTGGAGCTACGCGACCGTTCAGGACACAGCGGAGCTGACCGCGCGCTATGCCGAACTCTTGAACCGCGTTTGGGCGCTGCACAACAGCAGCGGGCTAAGCGCGGCCATCTATACGCAGCTTTCGGATGTGGAAACAGAGTGCAACGGGCTGGTTACCTATGACCGGGCCCTGGTCAAAATCAATGCGGAATCAGTCCGGGCAGCCAACCGGGGCCGGCTCCAGGAGAACTCCATTCACTGGCTCTCCCCCACCGCTCCATATGGCCGGGTTGTCTGGCGGTACACAACGCAGCCGCCCGGCCCGGCCTGGGCCCGCCCAGGATACGATGCGGGACTGTGGCGCCAAGGGACCTCCGCCTTTGGACGGCACACCTTTGAGGCCAGCCACCACATCCGGACGGAATGGAGCACACCGGGAATCTGGCTTCGCCGCCAGTTCTTGATTCCTTCCGGACCGACGGCCACCCCCCGCCTCCTGATCTGTCACGATGCCGAAGCCGAGGTTTATCTCAACGGAATCCTTGCGGCTGCGGTTAAGGGGCAAAGCGCCGGTTACGTTGAAATGCCACTCTCCCCGGCCGCAGCGGCCAGTTTGCGCCCAGGGAACAACCTCCTGGCAATCCACGGCCGGCAGATCGGTACGAACCAGCTTGTTGACGCGGGGCTCATTGTGCCCGCGCAGCGTCCTGGACTTTGAAGGCCCGGAGGGGGCTTTACGCCTCCGCCGGCGGCGTCTTGGGCGGCGTCTCGTTCGAAACTCTCAGCATCTCGTCCACCAGGTTTCGGAAATCCTCCAGTCCCGGCGCGGGAATGATGATGGTGTCGCGGCGCCCCCCCACATCCTCGGTGATGCGCAGAAACCGTCCCCGCGCGTTCTCCTTCAGTGCGAGCAGAAAGCTCTTCCGCTCAATCTGTATTTTCTCGGATCGAATGGTGTCCTCCTCCACCCGAGGTTTAGGCGGATGCCCATGCGACCGTTTGCCGTATGGCGATGGTCTGTCGTTTGAAATCATATGTTTTTAGCCCGGACGCTCAAAAAAAGCGTTCCCAATTATCGCCAATGCTAAGGTCCGTGACAATCCCAAATTGTCAACCGCCTATTTGTGTCAACTACGAAAGCGCGGGGCGATCACAAATCGCGGCGGCTCAGCGCTGGTTCCCACGCGCCACAAATAGAGGCCCAGCCCCCCCAGCGAGAGGACATTCAACCCTTGTGAAACCCGGAGCCAGAGGGCAAAGGACTTGGCCGCGGCAGCGCGCTCGGCCGCCGTCGAATTCAACGCGAACCGGGCCCCATGTTCCCGGCTCAATTTCGGCTGCAGCCAGGCCGTCTCGAACAAGGCGATACAAAACAGTCCCAACACAGCCGACACCCACCGCCGTTTGGGCGTTTTGCCCAGGTAGATCCACTCCGCTCCCAAGTGCAGGAGGGCAATCACCCCGCAGACCAGGCAGAGATGATAAAACCGCGCGGCCGCCACGTGGCCGATGGCCACGGAAAAATAGGGGAAGTTCTTGGGCCCGAGCAGTCCCTCGAGCGCGGCTGAGCTGAACACGGGCGCGATGCACACCGCATACCCCACTGCGGCCCCAAACCACACCGCCGCATTGAACAAGCCCACGTATCTCAGAAACCCTGTCACGGCCTCACCTTAGAGCAAGGCGCGGGAGGCTGCCAAGCCCCAACTCCCCGTCGTGGCGGGGTTTGACCTTTCTTTTTGCGCTTGTTTCTTTTTACTTTCTCCATGACTCGGACTCCGCGCCTGTCCTTTCTCGGTGGCGCCGCGCTCGAACTGACGCTCCTGGCAATTGCGGCCGCTTGGGGCTCCTTCATTGGGCATCCCCTGGCGGCCCAATGCCGTTGGAATTTCGGCGATATAGTTCTGGGACTTCTGGCGGTTGGCCCGGCCGCCGCCCTCTTCGCCTGGTGCATGCGCTCTGCCTGGCCGCCCCTGGTCCGCTACCGCGCCTTTCTTCAATCCCTCCTGCATCCCCTGTTCGCGGGCTGGTCCCGAGTCCAGATTCTGGTGATCTCAATCCTGGCCGGTCTGTGTGAGGAAGCTTTTTTCCGCGGGGCCCTTCAGAACAGCCTCCACAACTTGCTTGGCGAAGGGCCGGCCCTGCTGGTTGCCAGCGCCCTGTTTGGGCTTGCCCACCGCATCACCTGGTTCTACGCGCTGCTGGCGAGTCTCTTCGGGCTGTATTTCGGTCTGCTTTATCTCTTGACGTCCAACGTGCTGACGCCGGCCATCACGCACGCCCTCTACGATTGTCTCGCGCTTACCTTGCTGCTTCGCCCCCGGCCGGGTCGCCCGCCTCCGTGAGCCCTGGCTCCGGCAGAATCGTGGCGATGACCGCCCGTTCCGGACGGAAGTGCCGCGCCGCAACCTCTTTCACTCGCGCGAGGGTAACCGCCTCATAGAGAGCGTCCTCGTGGTCGCCGTGGTCGTAACCGAGGCCGTAGAGCTCATCCAGCGCGGAGGTCATGGCGAGGCCGCCAAGGTCCTGACGGGAGATTTTCTTCTGCCCGAGGATTTTGGCCTTGATGCGCTTCAGCTCTTCCTCGGTGAGGCCTTCGGTGCAAAGCGAATCCACTTCGCGAAGCAGTTCGTCCTCGACCAAGTCAGCTTTTTCCGGCGCGGTGCCCGCGTAGAAAGCGAAGAAGCCGGGCGCCAGGCCGCTGAAATTCTGGGCGCCCACGTAATAAGCCAGGCCGAGTTGTTCGCGAATCCGCAGAAACAGCCGCGACCCAAGGTCACTACAGGCCTCCTGGAGAATATCCAATGCATAGCGGTCGGGACTACGCAAGGTTGTGCCGGGGTAACCCACCACCAGCACGGCCTGTTTCTTGTCCCGCAGTTCCCGAACCCGCCGCATGCTCCCTGCCGTGGTCCGTTCCTCCGCCGCCGCGCGGCCCGAGTCCGCCTGCACCACGCCGCCGCCCCGTTTCCAGTCCCCCAACACTTTTCGTACAGCGGTTTCGACCGCGGGGAGTTGGACATCACCGAAAATGGCCAGCACACAGTTGTCCGGAACAGCAAGCCGGCCATGCGTCTCCCGCAGATGGCCGGCCTGCAAGACCTGCACAGTCTCCTCCGTCCCCAAGGGATCAAGCCCATAAGCGCAGGGACCAAACAACTCACGCCGCATCAACCGGAAGGCGCTCTGCAGAAGGTGGTCTTTTTGCGCCCGAATGGCCGCCAACTGAGCCTCGCGCTCCCGCTCGAGGGGCTCGGGGGGAAAGGACGGATTGCGCAGGACATCAGCGACCAAGTCCAAGGCGATGTCAAAGTCGGGGCTCAAGACTTCCGCGTTAAGACCAAAACTGTTGTTGCCGGCGTAGGTTTCGATGCTGCCTCCTGCCGACTCAATTGTGCCGGCGATTTCCTCCGCCGACCGGCGCGCGGTCCCTTTGACCAGCATCTTGGCCATCAGTTGAGTAACGCCATTCCGGGCGGGGTTCTCGCTCAGGACGCCGCCGCGGCATACGGCGCGGAACTCCACGAAGGGAAGCCGGTGATCCTCTTTGACCAGGAGGCGCAGCCCGTTGGGCAGCTCAAGCTTGTGAACGGGGTTTTGAGAGAGCGATTCGATGTGCGCAGCGCGCTTTGGCGCCCGTCCTTCCGGCACCAGCGCGTAAAGCGTTTTGCTGTCGGGAGACAAATAATGACGAGCGACGCGCTGCAAATCGGCGGGCGTGACACGTTGAACGGCAGCGAGGTAGCGATCCGAGAATCCCAAGTCGTTGGCTGCCAGCCAGTTGGCGCCGAGATCCTGGGCCTGGCCTTGCATCGTTTTGCGGATGGCCAGCGTGCCGGCGATAAACTGTTTCACTGCCTTCTCCAACTCACGGGCTTCGACGGGAGCCGTCTGCATTCTTTCCACCTCGGCGAGGAGGGCCGCGGAGGCGGCATCAAGATTTGCGGGGTCCAGCGTGGCGCTGATGCCCAGGAGTCCCGGGTTCCCAGGGTTATAAGTCCAGGCATGCACGGAGTACACCAAACCCTCAGTTTCCCGCACCTGACGATAAAGGCGGGAACTGCGTCCGCTGCCGAGGAGCGTAGCCAGAACATCGAGAACCGGCACGTCGGGATGGCGCAGCTCCGGGGTGTGCCAGGCAAGGTGCAGATAAGCCAGTTCAATGGGCGCCTCTTCGATCACCTCGCGAGGCGCTGTTTGCGGAGGTTCCTCGGGCAGGACAAAGGGGGCGATGGGGCGGGCTCTGGCTCCGGCATAGGCTTCCTGGATTTGCTGAATGACGGTGCTGGCAGCCACGTCGCCGGCCACGACGTAGAACACGTTGTTGGGGGCATACTTCTCGTGGTAGTAAGCTCGGATATCCTCCGGCTTCAACTCGTTGAAGATGTCCGGATAGCCGATCACGGTAAAGCGGTAGGGGCTCCGCGTGTAGGCAGTCTCGAACAGGCGCCGCCCCGCCCGCCGGTCCGGGTCATCCACGTTCATGTCCATTTCGCGGCGGATGACTTCCATTTCCTTGGCCAGCTCGTCCGGAGGCAGCGTGGCGTGCTGCATGATATCGCACAGAATGTCGAGAGCCACGGCCGCGCCGGTGCTGGGAACATCAATGTGAAAGACGGTGCGGTCGAAGGAGGTGTAGGCATTCATGTAGCCCCCCGCCTCCTGCACCTCCTGATCAATGCGGCTGCCCGCACGGCGGCTGGTGCCTTTGAACAACATGTGCTCGAGCACGTGCGAAAGCCCCGCCCCCAGCCATCGTCCCTCGTGGATGCTCCCCGCCATGCACCATGCCTGGGCGGACACCACGGGAGCACTGTGATCCTCCCGGACAATGATCGTCAGTCCGTTTTCCAGTGTCGTCAGCCGCACACCGGGAGGCACGGCGGGGAGGAGGCCGGGCGCAGCATCCGGCAGCACTTTGGCGGGCATGAGCTTGGCCGGTCTTTGTCAGACCCCGGAGGAGGCCCTGGCGGTTGACGAGCGCCGCTGTTTGCCGGAGGGCAGAAATGGCTTTTGAAAAGCCTCGAAAAAGTCGTAGCCCTCGGCAAAATCCGCCCGGCTGTCTTCGGGCGTCTTGGCCAGAAGGCCAATCTCGACCATGTTGAACACAATCTCGCCAAAGTCGCTGCAGGAGCGGATTCCCCAATGCTCCAGCACGGTGGCGGCCATGGGCCCGAACTGCTCCAGCGCGTAATCGCGAATCCCCGCAAGCAGTTCCTGTCCCGTCACATGCCGGGGTCTTCCCCGTCCGCCCCGGGCAATGGTTTTCTGGGTGTAGTCCAGCGCCTCCCTGACAAAGAGGTAGGCGTCCCGTTCGTAACGTTGATCCTTGGACCGGATCAGGTCGAGTGCCTCGTCAAAACTGATTTCTTGCATCTTGGGGTGATGCCGGTGGTGTCACTGCCGCCGGTGGGTGAGCGGTCCGATACGCCTTGACCGCCAAGCCCGTCAGCAGCAAGCCCAGCACAATACAGAGAACCATTTGTTCCTGCCTGGTCAACCAGCTCACGCACCCTACCCTAGCACAAGCAGCCGCCCTCGACAATCCTGGAATCGGCCTTGGGATGGGTTTGGATTTGGCGTGGATGAGACGGGGCAGGCGCGGTAACCCTTTCTTGCCCTGTGTTGAACAACCTGCTTGCGTCGGGGTCCAAATGCCTGTACTTAAGCATGGTGAGTTTTTGCATCATAGATTCGAAATCCTCGCCTTGGTTGTGGGGCTTGCTGTTGGCCGTTCTGGTGGGGAGCGGTTGCCAGCGGGAGGAGGTGCGAGTTTACCGGGTTGCCAAGGATCCGGCAAAATCGGGTTCCCCCGGAATGGGGCAGGCGCACGGACAGCCAGGGAGCCGGTTGCCTCGCCTTGAGTATCAAGTGCCGTCCGGATGGGAGGAAGTCGCTGCCGGGGAAATGCGTTTGGCGTCGTTCAAGGTTCAGGAAGGATCGAGCGCGGCAGACGTGGGTGTGTTCCCCTTGCCCGGGCTTGCGGGTGGGGATTTGGGAAATGTAAATCGCTGGCGGTCACAAGTTGGGCTGCCGGCGGTTACGGAGGGCGACTTGGCAAAGCTGGCGGAGGAGGTCTCCATCGCGGGAAGCCCGGGACGATTATTTGACCTGGCGGGGGAGAATCCCGGATCGGGCGAGAAGACCCGTATTCTGGCGGGAATTCTTCATCGGGAGGGGGTCGCCTGGTTTTTCAAGATGACCGGGGACGATGCCTTGGTGGCGAAAAACAAACCCCTCTTCGTGGAGTTTCTCAAATCCATGCGTTTCACCAGTCCGCAGGGAGAACTGCCGCCCGACCATCCGCCGATTGACGGCATGGGCGCCATGCCTGCGGCGGCAAGCGGTAAGGACGGTGGCGCGGGCAAACCGGCATGGGCCGTGCCGGCCACCTGGAAGGAGGTCGCAGCCGGCGCATTTCTGATCAGCAAGTTTGTGGTAAACGGCCCGAACGATGTCCAGGCCGCCGTCAACGTCAGCATGTCTCCGGGAGATGGAGGCGGGCTGGTCGGGAACATCAACCGGTGGCGTAAACAGGTGGGTTTGTCCGAAATGGGCGAAGCGGAAATTCGGGGGCAAGTGGCGGAATTGGAGACGGCGGGCGGCAAAGCTATGGTGGTGGAAATCACGGGCAGCGACCCTCAGTCGGGCAAACCGGCAAAGATTCTGGGAGCGATTGTGGGACAACCAGGCCGCACCTGGTTTTACAAACTGATGGGCGACGCGGAATTGGTCGCCCGGGAAAAGGACGCTTTCATTCAGTTCGTCAAATCCGCGAGGTATTCGAATGCTTCTTGATCGGATTATTCAGTTTTTCAGCTCCTTGAAGCTCACCGTGGTCTGTCTTGGGCTGGGGCTCGTGCTGGTCTTTTGGGGCACGATGGCGCAAGTCGAGATGGGTTTGTATCAAGCTCAGAACGAATTCTTTCGCAGCCTGTTCATTTATTGGAAGCCGGAGGGGAGCGGTCTGAAGATTCCAATCTTCCCGGGTGGTTACCTGGTGGGCACGGTTTTATTGATCAACCTCATTGCGGCGCATATTCAACGGTTCGAGCTCAGCCGCAAAAAGATCGGGTTGTTCCTCGTCCACAGTGGCCTGATCCTCCTGTTGGTGGGGCAATTGCTGACGGACCTGCTTTCCCAGGAAAGCATGCTGCATCTGCGCGAAGGTGAAACCAAGAACTACACGGAAGCCGACACGGATGTGGAACTGGCCATCGCGGACGTGACGGACCGAGACTCGGATAAAGTGGTGGCCATTGATTACCGGCGCCTGCTCAAACCCAATCCAATTCAGCATGAGGCGCTCCCCTTCGCGGTGGAGGTTCGCAAGTTCTACGTGAATTCGGTTCTGGCGGACCGGGCCAAGGACGCCAAGGAACCGCCGCCGGCCACCATGGGCTTTGGCCCGCAGCTCGTCGTGGAGGAAAAACCGCCGGTGACCGCAATGGATAAACGCAACGTGCCCAGCGCCGTGATTGAATTGCGGAGTGGCGGCAATTCGCTGGGCACGTGGCTGGTTTCGGGCTACATCAACCAGCCCCAGCGTTTCACCCACGAAGGCCGGACCTACGAGTTGTCGCTGCGCCGGACCCGGCTTTACAAGCCTTACAGCATTCAGCTTTTGGATTTCCGGCACGATGTGTATCCCGGCACGGACATCCCCAAGAACTTCTCGAGCCGCGTGCGGGTGATGCGGCCGGACACGGGCGAGGATCGCGAGGTGTTGATTTACATGAACAACCCCCTGCGCTACGCCGGGGAGACTTATTACCAGGCCAGTTTTGACACGGATAACGAGGGCACCATTCTCCAGGTCGTGCGCAACCCGAGCTGGCTGGCGCCCTACTTTGCCTGCATTCTGGTGTCCGCGGGGCTGATCATTCAATTCATGATGCACATGATGGGTTTCGTCAGGAAACGGAGGACGGCATGAAGAAATGGATTCCCTGGCTCATACTCGCCGTCTTCGTGGCGGAGATTGTCGCCATCCTGCTGCCCAAACCGGACAAGGATTTGCATTTGCAGGACTTCGGCCGCCTGCCCGTGCTCTTAAACGGCCGCGTTCAGCCCTTTGATTCAGTGGGCCGAAACGCCCTGCTTCAAATCCGGGGCACGGCCAGCGTGCCGTTGGAGGAAAAGAAGTCCTATGAGTTCTGGAAGCATCCCGAGAAGCTCAAAGCCACGCAGTGGCTGCTGGAAGTGATGCTCAAACCCGAACTGGCTGATCAGCGGCCGATCTTCCTCATTCACCACCCCGATCTGCTCAATGAGCTGAACCTGCGCGGCAAAGGGAAGGAAAAATCCGGGCTGTTCTACTTCACCTATAACGAGCTGACGAATGCGATTCCGACCCTTGAAAAGGAGGGGTCGCAGGTCATGAAGATCGAGACGCAGGCGCGAACGGCGTATCAAAAGCAGGTCGCCAAGATCTACAATGCCCTGACGCTGTATAAACGCCTCAAGAACAGTTACCAGCCCGAGCGCACCCAGGACTTCGCGGCGGAACTGGCGGCTCTTCAGAACCTGGCCCCCTCCGGACTGGCGGCCTTGAAGGCGCGCGAAGCAAAGCAGGATTATGATCGAGCGGTGTTCAACCAGTTCGTTGGGACGCTGAGCCAATATGATTTCATGGCGCGGTTCGCCTATCCCCTCCTGGTGCCGCCAGCGGACCCGCTGGCCAATCCCGAGGCGTGGCAGAACATGGGGCAGGTGGTGTTCAATGCGGCGCTGCACGGACACGAGCTTCACCCCGCCGTGAACTGGTATGCGCGGATGGCCAGCGCCTACCGCGGGAACGATGCCGCGGCCTTCAACACGGCGCTGGACCAGTATCGGGAATGGCTGGCGAGCCGGCTGCCCAATGCTGTCAGCAAGAGCCGCGCGGAGTTTTTCTACAACCAGCTCCAGGCGTTTCTCCACGCCATGATCATTTACCTGGTGGCGTTTGTGCTGGGCTGTTTTTCCTGGTTCAACTGGTCGGAAACCCTCCGGCGGTCAGCTTACTACATCACCGTGCTGGCGTGGCTGGTGCATACGGCCGGCCTGATCTTCCGCATGGTTCTGGAGGGCCGGCCGCCCGTGACCAATCTGTATTCCTCGGCGGTGTTCATCGGCTGGGCGGCGGTGGCCCTGGGCCTGGTGTTGGAGCGAATCTACCGGGACGGCATTGGCGTGGTGACGGCCGCCGCGGTGGGGGCGGTGACGCAGATCATCGCCCACAATCTGGCGCTGGGCGGCGATACGATGGAAATGCTGCGCGCCGTCCTCGACACCAACTTCTGGCTGGCCACCCACGTCATTACCATCACGCTGGGTTACGCAGCGACCTTTGTGGCCGGCTTCCTGGCCATTGTTTACATCCTGCGCGGGCTGTTGACCACCACCCTGAGCCGCGAGACGGCCCAGAGCCTGGGCCGCATGGTGTATGGCATTGTGTGTTTTGCCACGCTGTTCAGCTTTGTCGGCACGGTCCTGGGCGGCATCTGGGCGGATCAATCCTGGGGCCGGTTCTGGGGCTGGGACCCGAAGGAAAATGGCGCGCTGATCATTGTGCTCTGGAATGGCATCATCCTGCATGCGCGGTGGGGCGGAATGATCCGCGAGCGTGGCCTGATGAACATGGCCATCTTTGGCAATATTGTGACCGCCTTTTCGTGGTTTGGCGTCAACATGCTGGGAGTCGGCCTCCATTCGTATGGTTTCATGGACGCGGCATTCAAGTGGCTGATGCTGTTCAATGCCACCCAAATCGGGCTTATCGCCCTGGGATTGATTCCGCTGCGATACTGGAGAAGCTTCGCCACCCAGGCGGGCGAGAACCCGCCCCCCGCCAGTCGGAAAACCGCGGCTCAACCGGCGCCAAACTGATGGCGGATTCAGACGCAGCGCTGCCGGCTGTCGCCGCCGAACCAGCCGGCGTCGTCTTACAATTCCAGTACCACGATTGATTTTGCCGGAAGGGTGGTCTCAAAGCCCTTTTGCGTGGGCGTGAAGTCCTCAAACGGGGCGGGCTTGACCGCTTCCGGCCGCTCAAAAGTATTGTGAGCGTTGATTTCAGGCGCGGTGAGGACGCGCCCTTTCATGGCGCCCACCTTGCCCCCCTCCAGGTCGCAGCTCAGGCGAACGGGCGTGGCGGGGCTCAGGTTGCACAGACTGACATGGATGCGGCCATTCTTGTCCCGGGAGGCCGACACGCTGACCTGCGGAATCTTTTGACCGTCAAGTTCGTATTCGGGCCCCTGCAGTTCGGCGGGAACCAGCATGGCATCATGGTGGGGCACATACATCTCGAACACGTGATAGGTGGGGGTCACCAGCATCTTTTCGCGGTCCGTGAGCACCATGGCCTGAAGGACATTGATGGTCTGGGCAATGTTGGCCATTTTGACCCGGTCGCAGTGATTGTTGAAGATGTTGAGGGTGAGCCCCGCCACCAGGGCGTCCCGCAGCGTATTCTGCTGGTACAGGAAACCGGGATTGGTTCCGGGCTCGACATCGTGCCAGACCCCCCACTCATCCACGATCATGCCAATGCGTTTTTGCGGGTCCGCCTTGTCCATGATTTCCCCATGACGCCGGACCAAGTCCTCCATCTTAAGCGCCTCGCGCATGGTGGAATGCCATTGCGGCTCGTCGAAGCGGGTCGCGGAACCTTTGCGACCCCAGTTGCCGGTGGGCACCGTATAAAAGTGCAGTGACAAGCCGTTCATGCGGCGCCCGACATCGGCCATGAGCACCTCGGTCCAGCGAAAGTCAAAGGCGTTGGCGCCGCAGGCAATTCGATAGATGCGATTGCCGGCGTAGTTTTTTACGAAGGTGTTGTAACGCCGGTACTGATCGGCGTAATACTCGGGCCGCATATTGCCGCCACACCCCCAGCTCTCGTTCCCCACCCCGAAATACGGGAGGCGCCACGGCTTGTCGCGCCCGTTTTTGCGCCGCAGATTGGCCATCGGCGAATCGGCATCCGAGGTCATGTACTCGACCCACTCCATCATCTCCTGGACCGAGCCGCTGCCGACATTGCCGCACACATACGGGTCCGCTCCAAGCTGCTCGCACAGGTCCATGAACTCATGCGTGCCAAAGTGATTGTTTTCCACCACCCCGCCCCAATGGGTGTTGATCATGGCCGGACGCTGGTGGCGGGGGCCAATGCCATCCTTCCAGTGGTATTCGTCGGCAAAGCAGCCCCCCGGCCAGCGCAACACAGGCACCCGGATCGCTTTCAGCGCCGCCACCACGTCATTGCGAATCCCGCGCGTATTGGGAATGGGGCTGTCCTCGCCGACCCAGATTCCCTCATAGATGCAACGGCCCAGGTGTTCGGCAAAATGACCGTAAATGTTGCGGCTGATTTGCTGCCGGGCCTGATCAGCCCTCAGGATCAGCCGGGCCGGGGCGGCGGAGGATTCGGCGGCGGAGGAGGCGAGGGCAAACAGGGCCGGGAAACCCGTCAGCAAGAGAAGGCATGTTCGATTCATGGGCGCAATTGAACCCAAAGGCGGGGGCGGCGCAAGGATAATTTAGCTTTGTTTAGTAATTCGCCCCCGGCCCTGTCCGGGCGGGCGCTCAGCCGAAAACAATGCCTTGGGCCAAAGGCAGGGCTCGGGAGTAATTGACGGTGACGGTCTGCCGCCGCATGTAGGCCTTCCACGCGTCGCTGCCACTCTCGCGCCCGCCCCCCGTTTCCTTTTCCCCGCCAAAGGCGCCCCCGATTTCGGCGCCGCTGGTTCCAAGATTCACGTTGGCGATGCCGCAGTCGCTCCCGCATGCCGAAAGGAACTGCTCGGCCTCGCGCAAGTCGTTGGTGAAGATGGCGGAGCTCAGTCCCTGGGGAACTTCGTTATGCCGCGCCAGCGCCTCGTCCAGTGTTTCGTAAGAGATGACATACAGGATGGGCGCGAAGGTTTCTTCCTGCACAATTTTGAAGTCGTGGCGCGCGGCGGCGATGCAGGGTCGAACATAACGCCCCCCGGGGAATCGCGGCCCGCGCAGCGGCTCGCCCCCGTAAAGCACCCGGCCGCCTTGGTCCCGCAGCGCGCGCAGGGCAGCCTGCATTTCCCCAACGGCCTGCCGGTTGATCAGGGGCCCCATAAGCACCCCGGGCTCGAGAGGATTGCCAATTCTCACCTGCTGATAAGCGGCAATCAACCGTCGCAGAAGTTCCTCGCGAACCTGGTCATGCACCAACAGGCGCCGGGTGGTCGTGCAGCGCTGCCCCGCCGTCCCGACGGCCCCAAAGAGGATCGCCCGCACGGCCAGGTCCAAATCCGCGCTGGGCGTAACGATCACCGCGTTATTGCCACCCAGCTCGAGGAGCGACCGCCCCAATCGCCGGGCCACCGCCTCACTGACATGCCTCCCCATGCGAGTCGAGCCGGCGGCGGAAATCAGCGCCACGCGATGGTCGTTAATAAGGCGTTCGCCGACGGTTGTCCCGTCCCCGATGGCGAGGCTGAAAATCGCCGGGTCAACCTGGTTTCGACGGCAGACGCGCTCGGCAATCCGAATCGTCGCCAGAGCGGTCAGGGGCGTCTGGCTCGAGGGTTTCCAGACCGTGGCATCCCCACAGACCGTCGCGAGGGCACAGTTCCAGGCCCACACGGCCACCGGAAAATTAAACGCGGTGATGACGCCCACGACGCCCAGGGGATGCCATTGCTCCATCATCCGATGCCGTGGCCGTTCGGAAGCAATCGTCAAGCCATACAATTGCCGCGACAGCCCCACGGCGAAATCACAAATGTCAATCATCTCCTGCACTTCCCCCTGCCCTTCAGCGATGATTTTGCCCGCCTCGATCGAGACCAACCGCCCCAGGTCCTCTTTCGCCTCGCGCAGGGCGTTGCCCAACTGCCGAATCACCTCTCCTCGACGCGGAGCGGGGACCTCCCGCCATGCCTGAAACGCCCGGGCGGCGCGGTCCAGCACTTTCTCATACTCGCTCGGCGTGGTGGTTCGCACCACCGCCAGCCTCCGTCCGTCAATCGGTGAAATGCTGGGCAGCGCCTTTCCGGTTCCGAGCCATTCGCCGCAGAAAGCCCCGGGATTGTCGGGCTTCAACCCCAGGCGCGCGAGGGTGCGGGCGGCCGCCATCTGAACGGCGGACCATCGGGAAGGAGGCTTGAGTTTACGTTTACGCATATTCATTTGCCTGCCTGGGTTTTCATGGTCGGCTGAGCCGGGCACACAACCGGTCTAATATCTCCAGAGCCGAACGGACCACGCCGGGTTGAAGGTCCAGCACCGGACGCAGCCGAATGGAGCGCTCGCCGGAGCGCACGACCAACAGCCCCAGGTCGTAGGCCCCTTTCCAGAAGGCGTCGCGCACGCTGGCGTTCGGCAGGTCAAATCCAATCATCAGGCCACGGCCACGAACCGCGCTCAGCAGCGGATACTTCCGGGCCAGCTCCTCCAGTCCGCTGAGCAGCCTCGCTCCCTGGATGGCCGCATTCTCGACCAGGTGCTCCTGCTCGATGACCCGGAGGTAGTGCGTCGAACGGACGAAGTCGGTGAAATTGCCTCCCCAAGTGGAGCTGATCCGACCCGGCAAACGAAAGCAGTTGTCTCTAACCTCATCGAGCCGCGGCCCCGCCATGACGCCGCAAACCTGCGACTTTTTCCCAAAGGCCAGGAGGTCTGGCAGCACGCCAAAATGCTCACAGCACCAATTTCTGCCGGTTATCCCCATGCCCGATTGCACCTCGTCATAGATGAGGAGAATCTCGTTCTCGTCGCAGATTTGCCGCAGGGTCTGCAGGAACTCGCCCCGGAAATGGTTGTCCCCGCCTTCGCCTTGGATGGGCTCGATGATGACCGCCGCGATGTCGTCCGCCTTCCGGCGCAGGACGTCCCGGATTTGCGCCTCGGCCAGCCGCTCTTTTTCCATCACGGCGCGAAGGCGCTCGGCGGCCGGGAGCGCAAAGTCCAGCGCCGGGGCGGGGATGCGTGGCCAGGGGAACTTGGGAAAGTAGGCGATCTTTCGCGGGTCGGTATTTGTCAGGCTCAAAGTGTAGCCGGTTCGCCCATGAAAGGCGCGCTCAAAGTGGATGATTTCCGTTCCCCGCTCGCCGCGTCCCGCAGCCAGGTTTTTGCGGACCTTCCAGTCCATGGCGGCCTTGAGCGCGTTTTCGACCGCCAGCGCCCCCCCTTCGATGAAGAAGTAGCGTTCGAGGGGTGGGAGCCCCATCACGCGGCGGAAAGTTCGGACAAACTCCGCATACTGCACCGTATAGACATCGGCGTTGGCAACCTTCACCCGCGCCGCCCGCTCCAAATCCGCCCTCACCTCCGGCAGGTCGAAGTGCGGGTGGTTGAACCCAATGGGCTGCGAAGCGTAAAAGCCGTAAAAATCCAGAAACTCCCGACCGCTGACGGCATCCACAAACACGGAGCCGTGGCTTGCGTCGGGATCGAACACCAGCTTGAAGCCATCCAGGAGGATATGCCGCTCCAGTTCCGGCAGGACGGCTTGTGGTGGCATCGGAACGCCGGCTGGGGGTCCGGGGTTCGGTCCATCCGCGCCATTGGTTTTGCAATGCATAACGTGCCGGGTTTGTGGGGAAGTTTAGCGTTGCTCCATGATCATTTCAAGAAAATAACGTCAATGAATTTCATTTCGTTTGCGCCCGCCGCCCCGCCTCCTATAATCCCCCAGTTATTATTATGAGTTCCGCATCTGCCCTGACAAAGTCCGTGGCGCTGGCGGCCGTCCTGGGCGCCGCCACTGCCGCCCTCGCCGCTGATCTTCGCATCGGCATCATCGGTTGCGACACCTCCCATGCAACCGCCTTCACCGAAACGCTGAACCGTCCCGATGCCAGGAACCATGTTCCGGGGGGGAAGGTCGTGGCCGCGTTCAAAGGCGGCAGCGCCGACATTCCGGACAGCATCACGCGCGTGGACGGCTACGCGAAGACCCTCCAGGAGAAGTTCGGCGTCCGGTTCTACGATTCGATCGAGGAACTGGTGGAGAACGTGGATGTGGTACTGCTGGAGAGCGTGGACGGCCGGCCCCACCTCGAACAGGTCAAGCCCGTGTTGAAGGCGGGCAAAACCGTGTTCATTGACAAACCCATGGCCGGGTCGCTGCGGGACGTGCTGGAGATTTTCCGGCTGGCCAAGGAAGCCAAGGTGCCGGTCTTCAGCTCGAGCGCCCTGCGGTTTGCCAAGAACACGCAGGAGGTGAGGAACGGTTCAATCGGCAAAGTCACCCATGCCGAAACCTACGGCCCCTGCTCGCTCGAACCGCATCATCCGGATTTGTTCTGGTATGGCATCCACGGGGTGGAGGCGTTGTTCACGGTGATGGGCCCCGGCTGCGAGTCCGTGCAGCGCGGCGTCACCCAGGACGGCAAGATCGAGGTCATTGGCCTGTGGCCCGGCGGCCGCAAGGGCATCTACCGCGAAGACCCCAAATTCCGCGGCCTGGCCAGGGGGGAGAACGGGCAGGCGGCGATTGGTTCCTTCGACGGCTATGCGCCGTTGTTGGTGGAAATCATGAAGTTCTTCAAGACCGGCCAGCCGCCCGTTTCAGCCGAGGAAACCATTGAGATTTTCGCCTTCATGGAAGCCGCCGATGCCAGCAAGGCGAGAAACGGCGAGCCCGTGAAGTTGTCGGAGGTGATTCGCAAAGCGCAACCGTAGTCTCGCCTGCACCCCTTTGAAGCTGCCATGAAGATTTCCCTTGCCCAGTTTGGTCTCGGCCCCATCGGTCTGGAAACCCTCAGACTCGCCGCCGCAAAACCGTGGGCGCGGATTGTCGGCGCGATTGATATTGACCCGGCCAAGATCGGCCGGGACCTGGGCGACCTGACCCAAGTCCCGGACCTCAAAGGCCGCAAGGTTTACGGTTCGCTGCGCGAGCTGCTGGCGCACGCGAAACCCGATTTGGTTTTTCACACGGCCGTTTCCAGGCTCAACGACGCCTGCGCCCAGATCGAACCCCTGGCGCGGCAAGGCATCAGCGTGGTGTCGTCCTGCGAGGAGCTGCTTTTTCCAAAGCTCCGGGAGCCACGGCTGGCGGCGCGCTTGGACGCCGTCTGCCGGCGCAACCAGGCGCGCGTGGTTGCCACCGGTGTGAATCCCGGCTTTGTCATGGACCTGCTGCCGGTTTGTCTGACGGGAGTCTGCCGCGAGGTTCGCGCCATCCATGTGCAACGGGTGGTGAACGCTTCGACGCGGCGCGGTCCCCTTCAGCGGAAGATCGGCAGTGGCCTCCCGCCGCGTGAGTTCCGCCGCCTGTTCCGCGCGGGCAAGGCGGGTCACGCGGGGCTGAAGGAATCCGCGGCGCTGCTGGCGCACTGCCTGGGCTGGAAACCTGAGACGATTACTGAGACGGGGGACGCCGTGATTGCTGACCATGACATCCAGACTCAGCATGTCACGGTTCGCAAAGGCCAGACCTGTGGACTGCACCAGCATGCCAAGGTCAAAGTGAACGGGAAGGTCCGTCTCACGCTCGACCTGAGAATGTACCTCGACGCGCCCGATCCGCACGACGCGGTTCAGATCGAGGGTGATCCAGCCTTGGACCTGGTTCTCGCGGGCGGGGTCGCGGGCGATCAAGCCACGGTTGCCGCGCTCGTGAACACCGCGCCACGACTCCTGCGGGCCAACCCCGGGCTGCTGCTGGTTACCGACCTGCCCGTTCCCAGCATGACGTGAGAACCACCCCGGAGGGGGGCGGTGGGCAGAGTTTCAAGGTTGGCCTTCGGCGCCTTGTTTGAATGCCGGGTGGGATTGTATCATGGCGCCGATGCGTCTCGGGTCGTTGACATTATCCTCCAACCTGTTTCTGTCGCCGCTGGCAGGTTACACCAACCTGCCCTTCCGGCTGACGGTGCGGGAGTTGGGAGGGCTCGGGCTGGCAACAACCGACCTGGTCAATGCGAGGTCGTTGCTCGAGAAGAAGGCCAAGGCACTCAAGCTCATCGAAACCGCCCCAGGGGATCAACCGCTGGCCGTCCAGTTGTTTGGCTCTGTCCCCGAGGAAATGCGGGATGCCGCGCAAATGGTCGAAACGCTTGGAATGGCTGCGGTGGACATCAACATGGGGTGTCCGGTGCGCAAGGTGTGCCAGGTGGGGGGCGGATCGGCGATGATGACGCAGTTGCAGAGGACCGCCCGGCTGGTGCAAGGGATGGTGCAGGCGGTGCGGATTCCCGTGACGGCCAAAATGCGGCTGGGGTGGGACGAGGCCAACCTGACCGCGCCCGACCTGGCGCGGGCACTCGAGGACGCCGGGGTGGCGGCGGTCTTTGTCCATGGTCGAACACGCGCGCAGGGTTTTGGCGGCCGGGTGAACCTGGCGGGGATACGGGCGGTGGTCGAGGCGGTGCGGCGCATCCCGGTAATCGGGAATGGCGATGTGACGACGCCGGAGGCGGCGCGGCGCATGTTGGAGGAAACGGGCTGTGCAGGGGTCAGCATTGGCCGCGGGGCTTTTTACAATCCCTGGATTTTTCAGCACACGGCCCGATACCTGGCCACGGGCGAGGTGCCACCTGAACCGGGATTCGAGGAGCGGGTGCGGGTGATGTGCCGACACTTGGATCGGATGGTTGAAGTGTTCGGCGAGGAACAGGGCTGCCGCATGTTTCGGAAGATTGCGCCGTGGTATGCGAAACGGTTTGGCCCGGCCAGCGAGTTCAACCGGCGGGTGGTGCTGTTGTCGAGCCGGCTGCAGTTCGATGAAATTCTCACAGCCTACCGGCAGTGGCGCGCCCAGTTTCTCGACGAAAACGGTGAACTCAAACCCCGCTTCCGTCCGCTGCCGTTGACCCCTTCCTTTATGCACGAGGCCGGCACCGTCGCCGGCCAGGCCCTGCCGGTTCCCAAAGGGCCAGTCGAGCGTTGGTGACGCGCTTGGTGTCAGCGCAGGCGGAAATAACGTGTGCTATCGGACATGGAGGCCGAGAAGCTGCAAGTTGGGCCATTGGTATTGACGCCCTCGCTGACATCCGTCCATCGCTCGGGTGTCAGCGAGGAAGCGGATTGGAGGATGTAACCCGTCACCCAGGACAGGTTGAGGACATGGCTCGGGTGACGGTGCCAGTAGAGCACGGGCATACGCACGCGGATTTGCAGGTTGCCGGACTGGCCATTGTAACCGCCGGCGTAAATGAGGTAAGTCGTGCCGGCGGCGCAAGGGAAGGTGTGGAAGGCCTGCCAATAAGCCGAGCATCCCCAGGAGTCCTCGTTGCAACCCACCGACGTCAGGGCTCCACAACCGCCGGTGAACACTTCGAGGTTGGTGTCAAAATCGCTGGGGCAGGTGTCCACGGTGGCCTTGCCATTGGCACGCGGGGTGAAGGTGAACCACACGCCCTTGGTCCGGGGGCGGCCCAGGCAGGCCGAATCGCCGTCATCGGTGGCACTGGCGGTGCTCTGGACATGATATACATTTTCCGTCAGGGCAATCGCCCCGCTGCAGAAGTCGTTGGCAAGGGTCTGGCTCGTTCGGGCACGTATCTGGAGGTTGCCGGACTGGCCGTTGTAGCCGCCGGCATAGATGAGGTAGGTGGTTCCAGCGACGCAGGCAAAGCTGAACGAGGCCTGCCAGTAATTTGGGCACGAGAAGGAGTCCTCGTTGCAGCCAATCGAGGTCAGGCCCCCACAACCGCCGACAAAGACCTCCAGATTGTTGTCAAAGTCGCTGGGGCACGTGTCCACCGTCGCCGTACCGGTCTGAGTGGGCGTGTAGGCAAACCAAACGCCTTTGGTCCGGGTCCGCCCCAGGCAGGGCGAGTAGCCGTCATCGGTGGCGTTGGCCGTGCTCTGGACATAATACACATTTTCGGTAAGGGGAATGGCGCCGGTGCAGGCATCGTTCGCCAAGGTTGGCGAGGCGTTAAGGTCGAGCTCCACCTTTTGGGCATAAACGCGGTGATGTCCCCCCTCGCTCTCGTCCCAGACCAGTACTGCACCTTTTGGAAGCGCCCCGGAAGCATCGAATGCCGTCTGAACTGAACGCTGCGGCAGGCCGGGGTTGGAGGGCGAGGAGCCGTCCCAACGGATCCATTGGGACCAGTATTTAAGGCCGTTGGCATTCAGGCGAGTGCCGGCGATGTCCCAGTTCCAGCCACCGTTGTCGTCATAAACGACCATCGCGCCGTAGCGCGTGTCCGAGACGATGCGGGGCTCGCCCTGGCCTCCGAGTGCTCCCTGTCCCAGAATATAAGGCGGGAGGAGTACTCCGGAAGGAGTCCAAGCCCGGGCGCCCCCGGCGTCCACCCGCTGGGCGTAAAGATCGCTGTAGTAGTTGGTGAGCCCAAGGGGGCTGACCACGCCCCAGTTCCGGTTGTCAAGCCAGGTGGCAATGGCGCCGCCCGCGCCGTCGGCGGTGACCGCCGGGGCGCTGTAGTATGGCGCGGAATAACTGCCGGCAACCACGTCGGAATCAAGGACGATGACCCCGGCCGGGGCCCAAAGTTTGTTTCCGTTGACGTCCAATCGCTGCGCGCGAACGGTGTAACGGTACGGGTGGGCTCCGTCGGTGGCGACCCAGCACAGGAGCAATCCGCCGGAGCCATCCCGGGCGAGGTCGTAACCCACGATGCCGCCATGAGTGGCGACCACCATGCCCGAAGGCCCCCACTGAAGCCCGGCCTTGACCCGCTGCGCGACGAGCTGCCCGCCGGCGGTGGACCAGACTGCAAAGATGCCACCGGGGACCGGCGTGGGCAACGAACCGCCTGTGCCATCACTGACCATTTTGTAAGTATTTTGCTCGGTGCCAGGAATGATTTCGATGCCCTCCAGGCCCGGAGCATCCAGCGCCCCAGAGGGTTGCAGGTGAGTCAGGCGGTGCGCCCAACCCACGAAAGCGCCACCGATGTTGTCAGGCACGATCCGCGGACCGCCAGTGTTGCCAAGCCAGACTCCAACTTTGACATCCGACGAACCCCAAAGCGGCGTGCCGCTGGCATTCAGCCGCTGGGCATAAATGCCGTCCACAAACGACTGGCCGGTCCACCACGCGACAAGCAGCCCACCCGCTCCGTCCGGGGCCACGGCGGGGTCGTGGCACGTGGCCCGGCTGCTGACATAGTAACCGATGCCGCCCCCCGCCCAGACCTTGTTGCCACTGGCATTGATTCTCTGCGCCCGCAGCATGGCACTATAGGTCGAAGGCGTGAGGTCAAGGGCTTGGACCCAGACCGCGATTGCACCCCCGTCGCCGTCCGAAACGACTCCTCCGTTCCAGACAGAGTGGGGGCTAACCTCTTCGTCCAACTTAATGCCGTCCGAGCCCCAGAGATTGGCGCCATCGGCGCTCAGCCCGGCGGTCGGCAAACCCGGGAGGGCAAGCCCAAGGATCAACAACAAAAGCCGGGAAAGAAGGGTTTGGTTGCAAGAAAGGCAGCCTGAAGGGACGGACTGCGCCGAGGGACTGGAGATGGTGTTCATGGCGAGAACCTTGATTCGGGGTTGAGTGTTGGAGTGACGGGTCACCGCGCGGACTCGCCAAGCCCCGCCTCAAGTCAAGAATGACGGGATGAGGCGCCTTCGTGGGATCACCACCGGCCGCCGGGAGTGTTTTCCATGATTCAGGGAGATTTGCGGACCTAAACCGCATCGCCGTTCTCCCGAACCTCGGGTCAATCGCCCGAGACACGAACCTTCGGTCCGTGGTAACTCCCGGGGCCATGCTATAACAATAGTCGGTTGGCTCAGTTTGTCAATGTTTCTTTAGTGTCAAGCCGCGGCAGGTAGGGAACCGGTGGGGAAACAGAAGGAGCGGAGAGTAAAGAGGGGGGACCGTTCCTTTCATCTCTATTCGAAAGAGTCAAAGCCACTTGCGTGGGAGGCGGTCCACCGGGGGCGAGGTTGACTTGGTTTGCAGGCGGGACTTACTATTGCGCCATGGCAGAACCAGGAAAAAGTTGCGCCCCGGCCGAGGAGTTGCCGAAGCGTGGGACCCGTTCGGGGAAACACTCCTAATCCGGCCCAAGGCCCCTGTTAAGCACTTTGCACTCCTCTGCCCCATCGCGCGCCACCGTGGCGCCCACGCACACGCCCGAACTGTTTCGCGCGGCCGTGGCGCAAGCCGCCGCCTTGCTGCGAGCCGGCGAGGTGGTGGCGTTACCGACCGAAACCGTTTACGGCCTGGCAGCGAACGCGTTGGACGCGGCTGCCGTGAGCCGGATTTTTTCGGTCAAAGGCCGGCCAGCCCACAACCCCCTCATTGTCCACGTGGCCGACGAGGCGATGGCCAGGCGTTGCGTGAAAGAGTGGCCGGACCTGGCCGACCGCCTGGCGCGTGCGTTCTGGCCGGGACCGCTGACGGTGGTGCTGCCTCGCAGCGCGGAGATTCCGGACGTGGTGGTGGCGGGGGGCGTAACGGTGGCGGTGCGATGGCCGAGCCATCCGGTGATTCAGGCGGTGATCCGCGAGTGCGGGTTCCCGCTGGCGGCGCCGAGCGCGAACCTGTCAAACCGGGTATCACCCACCACGGCCGGGCATGTTCTCGCTCAGTTGGGAGCCCGGATTCCATTGATTTTGGATGGGGGCCCCTGCCAGGTCGGGATCGAATCCACGGTCCTGGACCTGACCGCTGAACCGCCGCGGGTCTTGCGTCCCGGCATGATCCACGATCAGGCCTTGGCCGCTGTCACCGGCCGGCTTCAAAGTGCGGGGGGAGCCGACGGTCCCATCCTGAAGAGCCCTGGTCTTCTGCCCAAACACTATGCGCCAAGGGCCCCACTGCGAATCTGGCGTTGGGAGAATGACGCCGACCTCAAGAGGCTGGTCGGCAACTCGGGAGTCGTTCCCGCTCGAATTCAAGTCATCGCTCACTCCCGGGTGCCTGCCCCAGCCGGCTTTGCACGGGTGTCCGTCATTCCCCACGATGCCGAGGCTTTTGCCCGGGCGATCTACGCCGAATTGCACCTCGCCGATGAGCATGGCGTCGAACTGGTGGTCGTCGAGGCCCTGCCCGACCGGCCTGAATGGCGGGCCATCGCCGACCGGTTGAAACGCGCGGCAGGGTGACTTCGCGCATGCCGGTTGCCAGCCGTCGCACCTCCTGAGCGTCTCCGGCTGAAAAAGCGGAGGAAACCTCCCACTACGTTTATTTGACGAGCGGTTCAGAATGCCGCAATCTTCGCCGATTATGAGACGGATACTGATTCTGACGGCATTAGCCGGTTGGGCTGTCGGCGGCGGGGTCCCGAACGCCGGTTCTGCCGAGCCGACCCGTTCCCTGACGTTGCGCGAATGCATCGAGCTGTCCCTCAAGCACAATTTGGACATTCAAGTGGACCGGTACCTGCCGGAGGTGGCGCTTTACGACCTCAAGGGCCGCTATGGAGCTTACGATCCGACGTTTACGTTTCGCGGCGAAACCGAACACACGGAATCCGGCTCCCGCACCTTTTCCGGGGCGTTCGAGCTGCCCGGCACCGAAACCGAGAGCCAGACCTTCAGCAGCGGGCTGGGCGGGCTGCTGCCCTGGGGCATGACCTACAACCTGCAGGGGAATGTGAGCGACACCTATGGCACGAGTTTTCGAAGCGAGAACGGGATCATCCTGCCGAATCCCTTCGAATCGAGCCAGGGCTCCGCTTCGCTGGTCATCAACCAGCACTTATTGCGCGACTTTTGGATTGACAGCACCCGGTTGGGCATTCGCGTAGCCAAAAACCGTCTGAAGTACTCCGAGTTGCAGTTGCTGCTCCGCCTGATGCAGACGGTCACACAGACCGAAGTGGCCTACTACAACCTGGTGGCATTGCGCGAGTACGTCCAAGTGCAGGAGAAGGCCGTCGAGCTGGCCGAACGCCTCCTCCAGGAGAACCGCAAGCGGGTCGAGGTCGGGGCCATGGCCCCGCTGGACGAGAAGCAAGCCGAGTCGCAGACCGCCGCGAGCCGGGCCGACTTGCTGGCCGCGCAGAACGCCGTGGCCATTCAGGAAAACACCCTCAAGAACCTTCTTACGGCCCAATACAGCGATTGGGCGGATTTGCAGATCGTGCCCGCGGAATCGTTGAAAGCCGAGCGGCAGCTCTTCAGCCGCCAGGATAGCTGGAGCAAAGGCTTGGAAAAGCGGCCCGAGCTGTTGCAGGCCAAGCTGGACCTGGAACAAGCAGGCATTCAGCTCAAATATGCCAAAAATCAACTCCTCCCTCTCGTGGACATTTTTGGAACCTTCGGATACAACGGCTCCGGTCCCGAGTTCAGCGGGGCGCTGGAGGACATCCGGCGGCGGGACCTGCCTGCCTGGTCCTATGGCGGGATGATCAGTTTCCCGCTCGCCAACACGGGCGCCCGGAATGCCTACCGGTCCAACAAGGCTTTGCTTGAGCGCTCGGTGCTGTCGGTCAAACGGCTGGAGCAGCAGATCATGGTCGAGATTGATAACGCGCTCAAGACGGCCCAATCCGCCTTCCAGCGTGTTGCGGCAACTCGAGCCGCCCGCGAATATGCCGAGGCCGCGCTCCAAGCGGAGCAGAAAAAGCTCGAAAGTGGCAAGAGCACCAGTTTCCAAGTCCTGCAGTTGCAGAAGGACCTCACCGATGCCCGCGGAGCCGAAATCCGGGCGCTGGCGGATTACAACAACGCCCTGGCCCAGCTTAGCCTGGCGGAAGGCACCACGCTGCTGCGGCATAAAATTGATGTCGAGGTCCGGTAAGCCCGAAGCACCGCTTTCGGCTTGCCGCCAGACCCCCCGCCCTACACGGCCTCCCATCCCGCCATTTCCATGGCCCGCAGCGCCTTGCGCAATGGCTTGCTCTGGATGAGGCCCCGCGGTCCCGTTGCGTTGGGACCGTGACGCCGGAGGAACGCCACGCGCGCCGCCTGCCACTGGATCGCCTCGTTCAGATTGACAGGTGACAAGGGGGAACTCGGGGAGTAGTATAAGTCGGTGCAATTTGCTGCATCAATTTGGCTGCTGCCGGCAGACGCCGCCGGCCAACTGGCCGCCTCGGCCGCTCCGCCTGCAACCCGCGGCCGCCCGGCGCGGGCAATCCGCGGACGTTGCAGCCGGTTTGGATCATTCCATTTCGGTTTCATCTTCCCATGAATACGGCATTGGCGTCCGCGGGAAAATGGAACGAAAGACCCAGCGTGGCGGGCGCCGGGCAGCGGGATACGGAGACGCTGGTGCGATCGCGTCAAAACCTGGAGCAGTGGGCGGCGGAAGCCGTGGCGGAGCTGCAGGCGGGCGAGGCGCAGTTTCGCACGCTGGTGGAGCACGCCCCCGAGGCGATTGTCGTGTTTGACGGGCTGACCGGGCGCTTCGAAATGGTGAATGAAAATGCCGTGCGGCTTTTTGGCCGCTCGCGGGAGGAACTGGTGCAACTGACACCGGCGGATGTCAGCCCGCCGTTTCAGCCGGATGGCCGGCCCTCCGTCGAGGTGGCACGGGAAAAGCAGCAGCTTACCCTCGCGGGCGGTCAGCCGGTTTTCGAGTGGGTCCATCGCCATTCCAACGGCCAACTGTTCACCTCGGAGGTCCGGCTGGTGCGACTCCCGGACGAACGCCGGTGCCGCATCCGGGCCAGCATTATTGATCACACCGAACGGAAGCGGCGGGAGCAACGGTTGCGGGCGACGTACGAGATTTCCGAGGCGGTGCATGCGGTGGAGGACCTGCCAAGTTTGTACGAGCGGATTCATCGCATTACCGGCGGGCTCATGCCCGCCGCCAATTTTTACATCGCCCTGTATGACCCGGCCCGGCGTTTGATTTCCTTTCCCTATTTTGTTGACGAAGCCGGTCCCTCGCCGGGTCAGATTCCGCTCGGCACGGGGCTGACGAGTTACGTAATCCGAAACAACAAGCCTCTCCTGGTGGGGCCGGAATTAATCGCTCGAAAACGGCGTGACGGCGACCAGGTGTGGTTCGAAGGAATTGCCGACCTGCGTTACGTCGAGAGCGGGCCGCCCGCGGCCATCTGGCTGGGGGTGCCGTTGAGCCTGGGGGGCCGCGCCATTGGCGCGATGGCCGTGCAGGACTATGGCAACCCGGCCGCCTACGGCGACGAGGAGAAGCGGATGCTGACGTTCGTCGCCGAGCAAACGGCGCTGGCCCTGGAACGCGTGCGGGCGCAGCAGGCCTTGCGTGACTCCGAGGCCAAGTTCCGCGCGTTGTTCGAAGCCACCAGCACCGGCGTCATGATTCATGACGAAACCCAGTACCTTGAGGTCAACCCCGCCATCGTGCGCATGTTCGGGTACAGCAGCGCGGCGGATTTTGCCGGCAAGAACCCCATTCTGACTTCTCCAGCGGTTCAACCCGGCGGGTTCCCCACCGCCGAGCTGGCGCGGCGCCATATCGCGCAGTGTCTCCGCACCGGAACGGCGCGGTTTGACTGGCTGGCGCGCAAAGCCGACGGGGCGGAATTCCCGGTTGAAGTGATCCTCACCCGCATCGAAATGGCCGGCCGCCGCGTGATTCAGGCGGTGGTAACCGACATCACCGAACGCAAGCGGGCGGAAGAGGAAATGTGGCGGGCGCTCGAACGCGAGCGGGAGCTCCGTCTGCTCAAGAGCAACTTCGTCTCGATGGTGTCCCATGAGTTCCGGACTCCATTGGGCATCATCCAGTCGTCCGCCGAGATTTTGCAGGATTACCTCGACCAGCTCGGGCCGGAGGAACGCCGGGAGCATCTGGCCTCCATCATCCAAAACACGCGCCGGATGGCTGGCTTGATGGAGGAGGTGCTTTTGCTGGGCGGGTTGGAAGCGGGCAAAATGGGATTCGAGCCGGACTGGATGGACCTGGGCGCGTTTTGCCGGAAAGTGAGCGACGAAGTGCAGGCCGCCACTGAACACCGTTGCCCCCTCACACTTCACACGGGGGCGGACGTGGCTGAAAGCGCCTGGGGCGACCCACGCCTGCTTCACCATCTCTTTGCCAATCTTCTCACCAACGCGGTCAAATATTCCGAGGCCGGGCAATCGGTCGAGTTCATCATCCGCCGGGAGGGCAGGTCGGCGGTCTGCGTGGTGCGCGATCGCGGTATCGGCATTCCCGAGGCCGACCAGCCGCGCCTGTTCCAGGCGTTTCACCGCGGACACAATGTCCAACACCGCCCCGGCAGCGGGCTGGGCCTGGTCATTGCCAAGCGATGTGTCGAGCTGCACCGCGGCAGCCTGCAGCTTGAAAGCCGCGAAGGAACCGGAACCACCGTGACGGTTCGACTGCCGCTGTTTGCCCCCCCAGATCCACCCCGCCGGGAACTCAACGGAGCTGACCATGAAAAAGATTCTGATTATCGAGGATGAACCCGAGATGCAGCGGAACCTGGCCACGATTCTGCGCCTCGAGCGGTTTGAGCCGGTGACCGCTGCCAATGGCGAACAAGGCCTTAAACTGGCGCGCGACCAGGCACCGGACCTCGTTTTGTGCGATGTGATGATGCCGGGCATCAGCGGGTATGACGTCCTCAAGGCACTACATCAGGACCCGGCTGGTCGCCAAATCCCGTTTATTTTTCTCACCGCCAAGGGCGAGAGAAATGATGTTCGCGACGGCATGAATCTCGGCGCCGACGATTACCTCACAAAGCCCGTGGATAAAGCCGACCTGCTCCGCGCCATTCGCGCCCGCCTGAACCGGCTCGAGCATTTGGGACGCGGCGAATTCAAACCGAATTTCGACTCGCCCGACCCGCTGCTGGCCCTCGGCCTCACGCGCCGGGTTGCCGAGGTGCTGCTTTGGGTCGCGCAAGGCAAAACCAATGCGGACATCGCCAGCATCCTGGGAATCAGCGAATCCACCGTTAAAAAGCATCTTTTGGAAATCTTCGCCCGCCTGGGTGTCGAGACCCGCAGCGCCGCCACCCTGCGCGCCTTGGAGATTCTCGGCGGGCCCGCCGCTTGCAAAGCCGACTCCCCCGCCTAAAGCGGGTAGTTCCCGGCTCGAGATGGACCTTTCGGTCCATTGTTCCCTGGGGGGAAACGCAGTAACCAACAGGGCATGAAAACGAAAAACCAAAGTGTGAAAACCATGAAAAGTGTTGTGCTCATGACCTTGTGTGCCGCGCCGGTTGTGCTTCTGATTGGGGCAGCCCACTCCCCGTCCCGCTCGGAAACAGCGCGCATCGCGCGGGGGAAATACCTGGTGGACTACGGCGGGTGCAATGATTGCCACACCCCGTTGAAAATGACCGACCAGGGGCCGCAGCCCGACCTGAGTCGAATGCTCTCCGGCCACCCCGAATCGGTGGAATTGCCGCCCCCCGAGCTGAAGGCGGGTCCGTGGTTTGCCGCCACCGCCGGCATGACCGCCTGGACCGGCCCTTGGGGCATCAGCTACGCCTCGAATCTGACTCCCGACACCAACACCGGCATGGGGATCTGGACCTGGGAGATGTTCCGCAAGGCCATGCGAACCGGAAAACACATGGGGGACGGCCGCGACATCCTTCCCCCCATGCCATGGCGAAGCCTCAAAGCGCTTTCGGATGAAGACCTCAAGGCGGTGTTCGCTTATCTGCGCAGCATCCCACCCCTTTCCAACCGCGTTCCCGAGCCGGTTGGGCCCAAAGGCCCGGTGAGCTACCAGTAAACGATTCGTGGCGCGAGTTGCGCTATCGCCCGAAACAGGGCAGGCTTGGGGAGGCGAGGAAATCATCCTCGCCCGCCGGCGACGGGATGATCCCGCCGCAGCAGCATGGAAAGCGAGCATAGTCTATGGCCCAGGCCATTATGGATCCCGAGCAGGTGCGGCGGTTTGCCGAGGAGCTCAAGCGTTTCAACACGGACCTCCAGGACAAAATCGCCTCGCTGCAAGCCCGGTTCGCCGCGCTGGGCGACACCTGGCAGGACGAGGAGCACGCGAAGTTTGCCGAGGAGTTTCGTCAGACGATGAAAACCCTCAAGAAATTCGTGGAAATCTCCAACCACCAGACCCCCTACCTGCTGCGCAAAGCCCAGCGCATCGAGGAGTACCTGAACCAGCGCTGAGATGATGAACTCGCGCGCGCGCGTTACTTCCGTTGAAGCGCTGGAGGCCTTCCGGGCGCGGTTGGTGGTCTATGCCGCGCAGGCCCGTGCCGCGCTTGAAGAGGTCAGCGCCGAGGTCCTGCACACACGCGACTGGATTGAAAGCGACCGCCGCACCTGGTGGGAGAACCAGGTTCGCCGCCGCGCCCGCGCGCTGGAAGAGGCCCGGCAGGCGCTCTTTGGCGCCCGCCTCTCGACGCTGAAGACCGAATGCTCCGCGGAACAACTGCTGGTTCACCGCGCCAAACAGTCTCTGGAGGAGGCCGAGGCAAAACTGCGTCTCGTCAAGAGCTGGTGCCGCGACTTTGACAACCGTGTCCAGCCCCTGCTTAAGCAGACCGAAAAACTGCACAGTGTGCTGTCCCAAGACCTGACCCTGGCCGCGGCCTTTCTGGCCCAGGCGGTGTCAACTCTGACCGATTATGCCCAAGGCAGGCCGCCGGCCGGCATCACCGCGCCCTCCGCGTCGCCGGCGGCTGAATCGCCACCCCAGGGGGCGGACGCCAAAGGAGGTGCGTCGTGAACCCGGCCGCCTCCCGCCTGGCAGCGCTCACCAAGGAGCTCTACGAACAGTGGCAACGGACCAAGGAATCCTGGTCCGACGCCAAATGTCAGGAATTCGAACGGCAGTATATGCTCGAACTGTTTAGCAGTGTGGACAAGACCGTCGCGGTCATCGAACAACTCGATAAAATCCTCGACCGCATCAAGCACGACTGCGCCTGAGCCTTTGAGAAGGCCGCCTGCCGACCCCTGAGAAGCTGGTCCCGCCCCTCGGGTGCCAGCCACAGCCAAATACCATCTGACAAGGGCATCCACCCGCAACCGAGCCCGGAAAAGCGGGGGTCTTGGGCGGGTAGGAATCCTTTGGAAATGGCGGGAGCGGCGGGGCTCGAACCCGTAACCTCTGCCGTGACAGGGCAGCGCTCTAACCAATTGAGCTACGCCCCCGCACTTGGGGCAGAAGAACGTATGAAACGCCCCGCTCCCCGTCAAGCGGAACTCGAAAAAATGTTCGGGCACGTTCTGCGCCAAAAAGATTGTTACCCGGGAGGGGGTGACCGATTCCGGTGAATAGGTCGTTGTGCCAAAAGTCAGTGTTACCCGACATGCACAGCGATATGAGCAAAGAAACGAAGGAACAAATCCTCATCCGGCTGCGT
>JARKQH010000141.1 GCA_029974925.1 Verrucomicrobiota bacterium | reverse complement strand
CTGTAAGCGGGCAAGATGCCCCCGCTCCAGCCTTGCAGGTGTGAAATGTCTGGGCTAGCCTTGCCCCCGAATTAGCACCGGCAATCCCTCCTCCCGGAGGTCCGGGCGCGCGGAGGCGCCCGCCCTCCCGGCGCGGGTTTGCCGAGTGTTTGCTTATGGCCGCCAGCGACCCAATGCGATTATTCATTGCGATAGCAATACCCGAACCGGTCAAAGCCCGGCTGGAAACCGCGCAAACCGAATTGCGCCGCGCGCTGCCGGGCGCCAGCGTCCGCTGGGCCCGCCGCGAGCAGTTGCACCTGACGCTGAAGTTTCTGGGGGAGGTGGCAGCCGCGCGCGTGGAACCGCTGGCCGAGGCGCTGCGCAACGCGTGCCAGCCATTCGCCCCCCTGCGGCTGCGCCTCGAGGGCGTCGGCGGGTTCCCCAACCTGCGCCGGCCGCGCGTCCTCTGGGCCGGCGTGCCGGATGAAGCGGGGCGGTTGGCGCAACTCCAGGCGGCGGTGGACGGCGCCACCCGGGACTTCTCGAACGAAAAGAAAGAGCCTGGATTCGCCGGTCACGTCACGCTGGCCCGCCTCAGAGACCTGAACCGAACCGAAGCGGACGCCCTAGCGGAACGGGCGGACGGCATGAAACAGCAGCCATTTGGCCAGTGGACCGTGGACCAGATCAAGCTAATGCGAAGCGAGCTCTCGCCCCAGGGAGCACGCCACACCCCCCTGGCCATCTTCACGCTGACGGCGGCTGATGCCCGCTAACGGGCTGGCCGGGCACAGCCAAAACCGACCCCGCCCGCCCAGCCAAAATCGGGCTAATGCAACGACCTTAACCCTTAGAGCCCCCTCCGAACTGTCCAATTATTGGACACTTCCCCCTTTTCGACTCTCGTCATTCTCACGCACCCCGTTTTTCGCGTAACTCCCGTCTTTCCAGCCTCATCCATACACGCCATCGAGCCGTGTACAAGGGGTGTACAAGGGATGCTCATCGGGTGTACTAGCTAAAATCCTATGAACTTCCGGTGAGCATCCATTGTACACCCCAGTTGTGTCCGTCAAGTTCAGCAAATTGGTCGTCATGGTTTCCACTCAAGGTGTTTCTTGGCTTGCCCCCTGCGGCGGCGCCGCCCCAGGGGGCAAAATCGCGCGCTACGCCGCCACCGCGAGCGCCGGCGTTTTCTTTACCTGCTCTTTGAACAGGTCCATATTCAAATAACGACTGCCCGCCAGCCACTCTTCGTGCGTTTCCACCGCCAGCGCCCGGATTAGCCGCAAACAACTGGCCTCATCCGGAAAGATCCGCACCACCAAAGTCC
>JARKQH010000138.1 GCA_029974925.1 Verrucomicrobiota bacterium | reverse complement strand
CTCCCGCCGACGTCCCGCATCCCCTCGAGGCTTTGCCGGCTGGTTCTCCCTCCGTTTTTCATCCCTTTGAATTTGTTTCCGCCGGCGGCAGCGTGCTCTCCCTGCCCAAGCGTCTGGAGGCATGGCTGCCCGCCCCTGACTTGTTCCTTCCACTACCCGGGCCGGTGGCGCTGTTCAAGCGCGACTGCGCCTGGCTGATCTGACCGCTTTCCACTCTCGACACCCGAAGTGTGTACCGCGCGGACGCACTTGGGGCGCCTTGGCTTGTACTGCGCACGAGAAAGCGGAATTTTGCGGTTATGAAAGCATACGCATTGTGGATTTTGATCATTT
This sequence comes from Verrucomicrobiota bacterium, assembly GCA_029974925.1. GTDB lineage: Bacteria > Verrucomicrobiota > Verrucomicrobiia > Limisphaerales > UBA8199 > JARKQH01. The sequence goes on along the minus strand of JARKQH010000138.1, from coordinate 10,415 downwards.
CAGAAGGTCTGGTGGGGGCGGCGCCCGGCGGCCCGGGCTCCCCGCCGCCCGACGCGGGGTCGGATCGCCGGCAATTGACGCCTGCGTATCTGAATGAACTCGCCGAAGAGCTGCGGCAGAACCACCCGGCCCTGGCAGCGGCTCGCCAGCGAACCAACGCGGCCGCGGCGGCCGTGGGAGCGGTGCGGACCTGGGAGGATCCCCTGGCGCGGATCGGGGGCATGGCAGCCAGCGAGCGGATGAGGGCCGAGGAAGGGGATTTGATTTACGGGATCGAGCAGAAACTGCCGCTGTTCGGCAAACCGCGGCTGGCCCGGCAGGCGGCCCAAGCCGGACTGGCCACGGCGAGCGCCGAGTTGCAATATCGCGAGCAGGTCCTGCGCAGCGAGCTGGCGAAACAGGCTTTCCGAACCGCGCTGGCGGACGAAGTTTTGCGCATTGGCCGGGAAGACCTGGGCTGGTTGGAGGTGATGGTGGCGGCTGTCGAAGCCAGGTATCGGTCAGGCCAGGCCACTTTGGTGGACGTGTTGCAGCTTCAAAACGAGCGGTCCCGGCGCGCCACGCAGTTGGAGACGGACCGGGAGCTGCTGGCGCAGGAGCGGGTTGCGTTGAACCGGCTGGTGAACCGGGCGCTGGATTCGCCGTGGCCAACCTTGGAGCTTCCGCCCGTGGCCGGGCCGGTTCCGTACAGTCAGAAGCTGGTGGATTTTGCCCTGAAATTCGAGCCGCGGCTGCGGGTGCTTCAGCGCGAAACGGGGGAGGCGGAAGCCGCGCTGGAGCTGACGCGGCGGCAGCGATTGCCGGAGGTCAGCGCCGGGCTCGAAGCCCGGAACTCCACCGGCGATGGCAGTTTTCGGCAGGGCATGGTTGTCCTGAGTGTCAACCTCCCCTGGTTCAACCGGGGGAAGTATCGCAGCGACATCCAGCGGGAGGAGGCGCGGGTGGCCGCGACGCGGCATGAACGGGAGGACTATGAGCTGGCGCTGCGGGAGGAACTGCGGGGCTTGACCGTGCGGATTGACGCGGCCCGGCGGGAGGCCTTGTCCTACCAGAGTGAGATCCTTCCCCGCAGTCAAACGGCGCTGGCCAGCGCGCGGGCGGGCTGGGAATCCGGCCGCAACCCCTTGCGGGATTTGCTGGACGCGCGGCGGATGCTGCTGGACGCGCGGCTGGGGGAGAGCCGGGCGCGGGCGGAACAATACCAGCGGTTGACCGATTTGGTGCTGTGTTGCGGGCTGGGCGACCTGGAGGCGCTCGACATGCTTCGGGTGCTGCCCTCGGACCTTTCCTCTCAAACTTCAACTTCGACAAAACCATGATTCAAAGAATTTCACTCTTACTATTGGCGGGCCTGCTGGTGTGGCTGGCGGCAGGGTGCAGTCCGGGGGGCGGAGCGGGGGCGAGTGCCGCGGGGCCGGGCGCGAAATACCATTGTCCGATGCATCCCACCTACGTGAGTGACCGCTTGGGCGATTGCCCCATCTGCGGGATGCGCCTGGTGCCGATCAAACAGGGGGGCGAGACCGCCCGCGACACTGCGGCCCGCGGTGACGCGGGCCCGGAAGTGCCCGGCCGGACTGCCATCATGGTGCCGGCGGACAAGCGGCAGCTCATTGGCCTGACCACTTCGGTGGTGGAAGAGCGTCCCTTCCGGCGAACCCTGCGCACCACCGGCGCCATCGAACATGGCGAAACGCGCTGGGCCAAAGTCGCGCCGCGGTTTGGCGGGTGGGTGCGCACTCTCTACGTGAATGCCACCGGCCAGCCGGTCCGCCAGGGCGAGCCGATGTTCAGCGTGTACAGTCCCGAGCTGTTCCAGGCGCAGACGGAGTATCTGCTGGCCTGGAAGAATCACCAGCGGCTGGCCGGCAGTCCGCCCGCCGAGCGGCAGGCGGCCTGGGGCCTGGTCCAATCCGCGCGCCGGCGGCTGGAATTGCTGGAACTGGACGAGGCGGAGATCAAAGCGCTCGAGCAGCGGGAGGCTCCGGCGGACGAGGTGCTGATTCGCGCGCCGTTCTCCGGCCATGTCGTGACGCGCAATGCGGCGGCCGGGCAGGCCTTTGCGGCGGGGGAAACCTTGTATGAGATCGCGGACCTGGATCACCTGTGGGTGCGGGCCACGCTGTCGGAGTCGGAGATGCCGGAAGTGAAGGTTGGGCAGGACGCCGCGTTGGTCTTTCCCCAGTTGGGCGGAAAAACCGTGGCAAGCCGCGTCAGTTTCATCTATCCACACATTGACCCGGCAAGCCGGCGGGGGGCAGTGCGCCTCGAGCTGGAAAATCCCGGTCAGGTGTTGCGGCCGGACATGTGGGCGCAGGTTGAAATCGGGATAGACCCGGGGCCACTCCTGGCGGTGCCCGCCAGCGCGCTGATTGACACCGGCACCCGCCACGTGGCGTTTGTGGACCGGGCGGACGGCCACCTGGAGCCGCGCGAAGTCAAGGTGGGGGCGCGAACCGAGGACCTCGTCCAGGTGCTCGAGGGGCTGAAAGCCGGGGAGCGCGTGGTGACGCGGGCGCTTTTCCTGATTGACTCCGAAAGCCAGCTCAAGGCGGCGCTCGCCGGCCTGGGCGCCGCGGGCGAACACTCCCACTGAGGACCAGCGCGTATGACCGGAATTCAACCGCCTCAGGCTTCGTCCGGCCCGCCCGGCCGGGAATCGCTCATTGAACGGATCATTGAATGGAGCGCGCGCAATCGGTTCATGGTGTTCCTCCTGGTGGGGGCCCTGTTTGTGGGGGGCATTTACTCGATGCGGCACACGCCGCTGGATGCATTGCCGGACCTGTCGGACGCCCAGGTCATCGTGTTCACCGCCTGGGAAGGGCGGAGCCCGAACCTGGTCGAGGACCAGATCACCTACCCGATCATCACCCGGCTGGTCAGCGCGCCCAAGGTGCGCGTGGCCCGCGGTTACTCCTTTTTCGGCTACTCCTTCGTGTACGTCATCTTCGAGGACGGGACCGACATTTACTGGGCCCGGTCGCGGGTGCTGGAGTATCTGCAGGGACTGGCGGGAAATCTCCCGCCGGGGGTGACCCCGACGCTGGGGCCCGATGCGACCGGAGTCGGCTGGGGATTCCAGTACGCGCTGGTGGATCGGAGCGGGAAGCAGGACCTGGCGCAGTTGCGGTCCTTCCAGGACTGGCACCTGCGTTACTGGCTCCAGAGTGTCGAAGGGGTGGCGGAGGTTGCAACCTTCGGCGGGTTCGAAAAACAGTACCAGGTCGAGCTGGACCCCAACCAGTTGCTGGCCTTCAACGTCCCGATTTCACGGGTGGTCAGCGCCATCCGCGCCGCCAACAACGACGTGGGCGGGCGCGAGCTGGAGCGGTTCGGCACGACTTACCTGGTTCGGGGCAAAGGCTACATCCAGTCGCTGGAGGACCTGCGTCTGGTGGTCGTGGGGGCGGACTCGAAGGGCACGCCGGTGCTGCTCCGGGACGTCGCCTCGAACATCACCTTGGGGCCGGAAATGCGCCGGGGCGCCGGCGATTTCAACGGCGAGGGCGAAACGGTGGGGGGAATTGTCGTGGTTCGGTATGGGCAGAACGTGCTGCAGGTGATTGATCGGTTGAAGGCGAAGCTCGAGGAGGTCCGCCCCTCCCTTCCCGAGGGCGTCGAGGTGGTTACGACCTACGACCGCTCGGACCTGATCCGCCGGTCCATTGACACGCTGACCCGCACGATCCTCGAGGAATCCCTCATTGTGGCGGTCGTGGTGATCATTTTCCTGCTGGATTTCGGCGGCGCCGCGCGGGCGATTGTGACGCTGCCCATCGCGGTGGCGCTGGCCTTTATCCCGATGTACCTGATGGGGCTGACGGCCAATATCATGTCCCTGGCGGGCATTGCCATCTCGATTGGGGCGATCACCGACGAGGCGGTGGTGATGGTGGAAAACGTCCACAAGCGCCTCGAGCACGCCCCGCCGGGGCTGTCGGGCGCGCAACGGCGCGAGATCATCATCTCGGCCTGCAAGCAACTGGGCAAACCCCTGTTCTTTGCCTTGCTGGTGATCACGGTGAGTTTTCTGCCAGTGTTCACCCTCGAGGCGCAGGAAGGACGCTTGTTCAAGCCGCTGGCCTACACCAAGACCTTCACCATGGCCTGGGCGGCGTTCCTGTCCCTCACCCTCGGGCCGGCGCTGATTGTGTTGATGACCGGCCGGCGGGTGATTCCCGAGCATCGGCATCCGGTCAGCCGCCTTCTGCACCGGCTGTATTATCCGTGGGTCAGCGCGTTGATGCGGCGCCGCCTTCTCTCGATCACGATCGCGCTCCTGGCGGTGGCCTCGGCGATCCCGATCTACTTGAGGCTCGGCTCCGAGTTCATGCCGCCCCTGAACGAGGGCACGATTCTCTACATGCCCACCACCCTGCCGACGGTCTCCATCACCGAGGCCACCCGCCTGATGCAAATCCAGGACCGCCTCCTCAAGCAGTTCCCCGAGGTGGCCACCGTCCACGGCAAAGCCGGGAGGTCCGAGACGGCCACCGATCCCGCGCCGCTGGAAATGTTCGAGACGGTCGTGCAGCTCAAACCGGAGGAGCAGTGGCGGCGGGTGGAAACGCGGCGTTGGTATTCGAGCTGGGCGCCCGAAGCGTTGCAGCGGGTGTTGCGGAAGGTCTGGCCCGATTCCCGGCCGATCACCTGGGAGGAGCTGATCGCGGAAATGGACCAGGCCCTGACGCTGCCGGGGCTGGTCAACGCCTGGACCATGCCCATCAAGGCCCGGATTGACATGCTTTCGACCGGCGTGCGCACTCCGGTGGGCATCAAGATTTTCGGCAGCGATCTGGGACAGATCAGCAAGCTGGGGGAGCATCTCGAAGCGGTCTTGCGCGAAGTGCCGGGAACCCGCAGCGCCTACGCCGAGCGCACCGTCGGGGGGCTTTACCTGGACATTGTGCCCCATCGGGCCGAAATCGCCCGCTACGGCTTGAACGTCGAGGACGTGTTGATGCTGGTCGAAACCGCCATCGGCGGCATGCCGATTGACCGGACCGTCGAGGGGCGCGAACGCTACACCATCAACGTGCGCTATGCCCGCGAACTGCGGGACGACCCGGAAAAGCTCAAACGGGTGCTGGTGCCGGTGCCGGCTTTGCCGGACGAGCCGGGGATGGACGGCGAGCCCGGCCGCGGGCGAAATATCAAACAAATTCCACTGGGGCAGTTGGCGGATTTCCACACCGTCAGCGGTCCTCCCTTGATCAAGAACGAGGACGGGGCGCTGACGGGCTGGGTTTATGTGGACATTGCGGGCCGGGACCTTGGCGGCTACGTGGCGGAGGCCAAGGCGGCGGTGGCGCGCGAAATCGAGCAGGCCGGCTTGCTGCCCGCGGGTTACCGGCTGGAGTGGACCGGGCAATACGAGCACATGCTGCGGGTGCGCGAACGCCTGTGGGTGGTGGTGCCGCTGACGCTGGTGCTGATTTTTGTGCTGCTGTACCTGAATTTCAAAAGTGTGGCCGAGACGTGCATCATTCTGCTTTCGATTCCGTTCGCCCTGACGGGCAGCATCTGGCTGCTCTGGCTGCTGGATTACCACCTCAGCATTGCGGTGTGGGTGGGGATCATTGCGCTGGCGGGGCTGGCCGCGCAGACCGGCACGGTGATGATCCTCTACCTGGACGAGGCGTTTCACGCCTACCAGCGCGCGGGCCGCATGAACACCCAGCACGATCTGTTCGAGGCCATTACTTACGGCGCCGTCCAGCGCGTTCGGCCCAAGCTCATGACCGTCAGCATGATCACGCTCGGGCTGGTGCCGGCCCTCTGGGCGCACGGCGCCGGCGCGGAGGCCATCCAGCGCATCGCCGCCCCGATGGTCGGCGGCCTGATCACCTCCACCATCCTGACCCTGGAAATCGTGCCCGCCATCTACTCGCTGTGGCGCGGGCGGCAGGTCGAGTGGGTCAAGGGCCCGCGGCCGCGGCGCAAAAGCTGGGAGGAGCTGAGCCGCCAATTCACCGAGATGGAGCGGCAGGAACACGGGGCTGGGGGGTTGCCGGCGCCGCTTCCGCCCGCCGCGGCGGGAGCGACCGAATCGCGGGCCGGCGGGAGGAGGCGGTGGCGTTGGTATGTGCTGGCCGCAGCCCTGCTGGTTGCCGCCGCCGTGCTGGCGTTCATGCTCAAGCACCAGCGGCCGGAAGCCGCCCCGGCGCCCGCTGAGCCGGCCGCTCACGAGACCGCCACCGCGCCTGCGCCCGATTTGCCGGTTTTGGAGCTTTCGGCCGGGCAGCGGGCCGCGCTGGGCGAGTTGTTTGTCCTGGCCGATAAACTGGGCGCCAGCCTGGCGGACGACAATCTGCAGGGTTTCAACCAGGTCGCGCCGCAATTGGGGCCGGCCGTGGCCAGGCTTCGAGACGCTTTGCCGGGGGATCATCCCTGGAGGCCGCTGTTGGACACAGTGCAGGCAAACGCCGCCCTCCAGACGGCGGGGGATTTGGCCGGGGCCCGGCAACAGTTCCTGCCCTTCAGCGCGGCGTTGGTTTCGTTCGTCGAGGTGGTGCGCCGGCAGGACACCGGGTCCGCCGGCGTGAAAATCTATCGCTGTCCCATGGCGCCCAAGCCCGGGCTGTGGATGCAGCTCCAAGGGCCGTTGCGCAATCCCTATTATGGCGAGGAAATGCTCGAGTGCGGCGTGGAAGTGAAGCGCTAAAGCCGGCCGCGGCGGAAGGGACAGGCGGGCCGCCCGGCCTACTTCTGTCCGCCGGCCAGGAGGGTCTCGAAATGAGGCGGCTGTTCCTCCCGGGCCACAATGCTGATTTCGATCTTTTTGAACCCCGCCTCCTCGAGCCAGCGGTGGAGGTCGCACTCGGCAAAGCCCAGCCACCGGTCGCCGTACAACTCGTGGGCGTTTTCAAACCGGTGCTGCGCCAGGTCCAGAATCCAAACCTGGCCGCCGGGCTTCAGGATGCGATACGCGCCCGCCAGCGCGCGCGGCGGGTGCTCGGCATGATGCAACGCCTGGCTCAGGATGACCAAATCCACGCTTTCGGATTCCAGCGGCGGATTCTCCAGGTCGCCGAGCCGGAACTCGAGGTTTTTCAGGTTGTTCTTTTTCGCCTTGGCCGCGCCGAACGCGACGATCTTCTCCGAGTTGTCCACCGCAATCACTTTCTTGCAGCGGCGCGCCAGCAACTCGCTCAACAGCCCTTCCCCGGACCCGAGGTCCGCAACGGTCAGCGGGGGCAGCAACCGGAGAAGCAATTGGCCGAAAGCCTGCCAGGAGCGTCCCGGGCCGTACACGCGGTCAAACCGGCCGGCCACCTGGTTGAAATAGACCTGGGCCTGCTCGCGGCGGCGGTGGAGAATGCGCTTGAGATTGATCAGGTCGCCGGCGTGTTCCGGCAGCTCGCCCGCCCCCTGCACCGCCAGATGGGCCAGCTCGCGGACCGGCCCCCTGGCCGGCGGGTTGAGCCGGTAAAAGGTCCGCTTGCCCTCGCGGCGCGACTGCACCAGCCCCGCCTCCTGCAACAACCCCAGGTGGGTCGAAATCCGCGACTGGCCCAGCCGCGTGATCTCCCGCAGCTCGTTGACCGACAGCTCCTCCTTCTCCAGCAGCGCCACAATCCGCAGCCGGGTGGGATCCGACAGGGCCCGGAATGATTTCAGCGTCGAGTTCATTCCCCACCCCGCCAGGGGAGCATCTGCGGCTCGCATTTCCACATAACTGAATCCGACGGTCATCCTGCCTCCCTCCCACCCCCTTCACAAGCTCGCAGTTGGAATTCCGCGGCTCGACGGCCGCTGTTCCGGCCTCCCAGCTCGGCCGGGATTCGCTGTTCCCTTGACATTCTCCTCCCCCATCCGGCAGGCTCCCCTCAGCGCCCGGCGCGGAGCCCGGACTGAGGATGTCATGCAACACCGCGCCGTGGACGCCGCAACGGCGACAACCGACGACTACGATACGCTTATGAAACTTGGATTCGTGACTGCCATTCTTCCTGATCTTTCCTTTGAACAAGTGCTGGACTTTGCCTCGCGCAGCGGCTTTGCCTGCGTCGAGGTCTGCTGCTGGCCGGTCGGCAAGGCCGAGCGCAAGTTCGCCGGGGTCACCCACATTGACGTCGTCGGGCTGACCCAAACGCGGGCCGATGACCTCAACGAACTTTGCGCGCGCTACAAGGTCGGCATGTCAGGCCTGGGTTACTATCCCAATCCGCTCGACCCGGACCCCGAGGTTTCCCGCAAAGCGGTCCAGCATTTCCGCCGCGTCATCCTCGCCGCGGAAAAGCTGGGCCTCAAGAACGCCAATACCTTCGTCGGCCGGGATTGGACCAAAACCGTGGACGAAAACTGGCCGCGCTTCCTCAAGATTTGGAAACCGCTCATTGCCTTCGCCGAAGACCACGGCATCAAGGTCGGCATCGAAAACTGTCCCATGCTCTTCAGCCGTGACGAGTGGCCCGGCGGCAAAAACCTCGCCACCACGCCCGCCATCTGGCGCCGCATGTTCTCGGACATTGACTCCAAGAACTTCGGATTGAACTACGATCCCTCGCACTTCGTCCTGCAGCAGATGGACCCTGTCAGCCCCCTGCGCGAGTTCCGCGACAAGCTCTTCCACCTCCACGCCAAGGACATGATCGTCCATCCCGACCGCCTCAATGAGGTCGGCATCTTCGCTTTCCCCAAGCAGTGGCACACGCCGCGCATCCCGGGATTCGGCGACATCAACTGGGCGCGGTTCATGGCCGAGGTTCAGGCCGTCGGCTACGACGGCCCGGTCTGTGTCGAAGTCGAGGACGACACCTTTGGGAAAACCCTCGCGGGACGCAAAAACGCGTTGGTGGTTTCCCGCCAGGTGCTTGCTCCTTACTTCGGCAACGCCGCCTGAGGGCCGGTAACGGCGGGGGACCGTTCGCGCCGGATTCTGCGCGCAGCGGTGTCCCGCTTCGAGCCGGCCGGCTGGGAATGGCCGTGTGGTCGTGTCAGGGCCCGGGAGGCCTGACTCCCGGTCCCCGGCGTTGCGTCAAAGGATTCGACGAGCGTCTGGTGCCCCCAGGGGATTGTGCGGGAAGGGCTGGTGTGGGTGGCGAGCGTGCTTCGGCCCCGGCTTTTTCAATGCGAGCGCTCGATTGCCACCAGGGCTGCCTTGGCTCGCACATCCCCCTTGTCCGCCCGGATCATTAGATCGGTCATCCAGGTTTTTCGCGTCGCCTGCAGGGACATCACCTGTTGGGGGGTCACGCCCGGCGCCTGCAGCGCCGCATCCACCATGATGACGGCGGTGACCCAGTCATTGGTCCGGCTGGCCGCCAGCGCGGCGCTCACAAACGCCCGCGGGTCCCCGCTGCCCGGTCGCCGCGCGGCGCTCAGGGAGGCGGGCGTCACCGCGGCGACGCCGGGAAACGCGGTTTCGAGTTCGGCAGTCTTTCCCTGAACGTCCACCTTCCTGCCACAGCCGAGGTCGAGCAGGAGGACCAGGCCGGCCAGCGCGAACAATCCCCTGGCATTCATCAGCGCCCGTTGGGTGAGCCGGGGTAGCACCACAGGCTGTTCCGGTTGGGGTCGGCCACCAGTTGGAAGTAACGGTCCCATTTGATGAATTCCACATGGCCGTCCATGATGCCGAGAATGGCGCCAATGCCGTGGCGCCGGGTGAGGCCTTCGCTCGGGCGGCTGCTGGCGTCGTTGAAATAGTCCGATTCGGTTTCGTCCGGTTCCCAGAAGATCATGTCGCTGCCTCGAAAAGCGATGCTCCGGTAGGTTTTGCCCAGCGCGCCGGCCGTCCAGTCGTAAGCCTTGTCCCCGTTGATGATCGCGCCGTTAATCACATAGCTGGTGAAGCGGATGCCGCTGAATCGCCACGCCAGGGTGTTGGTGTTGTGGGCGGGGCACATGTACAGCTTCCAGCTTTTCAAGGTGGGATAAAACAGCCCGCGCTCCGGGCCGTAGTAGTTGGTTCCATTGGCGCCCCCGGGCAGGGCTTCCCCCGGCTTGTAGAGCCACCCGGCCGGCAGCGAGGGATTCATGGCGGCGGTGGTGCCGCCGCAATTCGGCGGCGCGATGCGGTCGTTTTGATCCCCCAGATACATGACATGCGCCAGCAGGATTTGCTTCTGGTTGTTCATGCACTGGGCCCGGTGCGCGCGTTCCTTGGCCCGCGCAAGGGCCGGCAGCAACATCGCCGCCAAAATGGCGATGATTGCAATGACGACCAGCAGCTCAATCAATGTGAATCCCGCGGCTTCCCCGGGGCGCCTTCCTCCCCGACGAATCCGGACTTCCGCCCCTGGACAGGTGGATCGCAAACAGCTCGTTTTCATGACCTGTGGTTGGCAACGTTGTTCCCGACAGAAAACGGCCCCGGCGCTGAACACCGCGCCGCGCGCGAGCCGGTCGCGCCGCCATCATTCCGTCGGGCTTACGGAGAAAGGATAATCCGGGAGCCGCATCCTGGC
>JARKQH010000093.1 GCA_029974925.1 Verrucomicrobiota bacterium | reverse complement strand
GCGAATCAAGCCGTCGCCGGCGCCGGAGTTCCCAGTCCTGGAAGCTTGGGCGGAGCCGGTTTGACGGGCGGTTCCGGCAGGGGTGTTCCCGCAGGCGCCCCATGTGGCGCGTCCACTTGCGGAGCCGGGGCCGGCGGTGTGAATTTGCCGGTCCGGACGATTTCCTCGACTTGCTGGCCGTCAAGGGTTTCGTATTCGAGGAGGGAGTTCGCGATCAATTCGAGTTTGTCGCGGTTGGAGACCAGGATGTTTTGGGCCGTCTTGTAGGCGTGATCAATGATGCGCTTGACTTCCTGGTCAATCTCCTGCGCCGTGTATTCGCTGTAAACCTTGGCTCGGGCCATTTCGCGGCCGAGGAACACGTATTCATCGTCATCGCCGTATTGAACCATGCCGAGGCGATCACTCATGCCCCATTGCATGACCATGGCGCGCGCCATGTTGGTGGCCTGCTGAATATCGCCGGCCGCCCCGCTGGAGATGTCGCCAGAAACCATTTCCTCGGCAATCCGCCCGGCCATCATGACCGCGATCATGTCCAGCATCTCCTTGCGCCGGCGATTGAGCACGTCGGTCTTGGGTAGAGACATGGTGGCGCCCAAAGCCTGGCCCCGGGGGATGATGGTCACCTTGTGCAGCGGATGGGTGTGTTCGAGCATGACATTGACCAGCGCATGGCCGGCTTCGTGCCAGGCGGTGTATTTCTTATCCTCGTCCGTCATGGCCAGGCTGCGCCGTTCGCGTCCCCACCGAACCTTGTCCCGCGCCTCCTCCAGTTCGGCCATGCTGACGGCCTTCTTGTTCTGACTGGCCGCCAGGAGGGCGGCTTCATTAAGCAGATTCGCCAGCTCCGCTCCCGAATACCCCGGGGTGCCGCGGGCAATTACCGACAAATCCACGCCGGGGCCCAATTTCACATTCTTGGCGTGAACCTTGAGGATGGCTTCGCGTCCCCGCACGTCCGGCAAATTGACCGTGATCTGGCGGTCGAAACGGCCCGGACGAAGCAGGGCCGGGTCCAGCACATCCGGCCGGTTGGTCGCCGCGATGATGATGATGCCTTCCTGGGTATCGAAGCCGTCCATCTCGACCAGCAGAGCGTTGAGGGTCTGCTCGCGCTCGTCGTTGCCGCCGCCCAAGCCATGGCCGCGACTGCGGCCTACCGCGTCAATTTCGTCTATGAAGATCAAACACGGCGTGTTCTTGCGGGCCTGTTCGAACATGTCCCGCACACGGCTGGCCCCAACGCCGACGAACATCTCGACGAAATCCGACCCGCTGATGCTGAAAAATGCGGCATCGGCCTCGCCGGCGATGGCCTTGGCCAGCAGCGTCTTGCCGGTGCCCGGCGGCCCCACCATCAAAATGCCCTTCGGTATCCGCCCCCCAAGCCGCTGAAATTTCTTCGGGTCCTTGAGGAATTCCACCAGCTCGGACACTTCCTCAATGGCTTCGTCAATACCGGCCACGTCCTTGAAGGTGGTCTTGTTCCGCTCCTTGGCCAGGAGCCGGGCTTTGCTCTTGCCGAAACTCAGGGCGCCTTTGCCGGCCATCTTGATCTGGCGAATGAAAAAGAACCAGATCAGGGCGGCAATCAGCAGAATTGGCAGGATGCTCCAAATCATGCTTTGGAGCATCATGTTGGCCTCGCGGAATTCGAACCGCGGATTGGCCAGGAGCTTTTCCTCGAATTTATCGGTCAGGCGGGCCTTGGCCCGAAAGGGAACCAGCTTTTCCTGGCCGTTTTCGGTGACACGGTTGCCATCGGCGTCCACTTTGTAGTATTTGCCGGTGACCTCGGTGAGGAACGGCGACTGGGGGCTGTAGTTGACGACGGCCTGGGCAATTAGGTTGGATTCAACGAGTTGCTGAAAACGGTATTGCGACAGCACCTCCCCCTGACCATCCATCCGCTCCCGAAACAACATGAGCAGGATGATGCCGCCAAAAATGGCTATCCAGACGATCCAAGTCCGGGGGGGCACGCGGAATTCAGCGCCTTTCCTCGGGTTCTTGTCGTCGTCGTTTATTCGGTTCTCGTCGGACATTTTGAACGTTGCGCGCAACCTAGCACCAGACCCAAGCACCCGCAACCAACCTAATTAAAGCCTTTTCCAGCGCCAATGCAAGCTGCGAGTCGTGTTGGCAGACAGCTTAAACCGTTCCGAAATCCGCTGTCCCTCCACCCAAAAGAGCTCGCCGTTGGCGGCAGCCGCAACGACCAGCCGGTGCCGCATCTCCCGGGGAACCTTCAAATTGGTGAACCAATCCTGCAGCTTCAGCGGTGCCGCCATGCCGATGGGCTGGAAACGGTCGCCGGGCTGCCAATGCCGCAACACAATCCTGTCACCCACCTTGTCCGCATCGAACAGTTCGCGGCCGGCGGCAGGTTTGGGAGTGATTGGCCCGCGGAGCGGGCGGATTCGCCACGCAATTTCGAGGCCGCCAAACCTCGCGTGTCCGGCGGGGCGGGCAAGAGCGACGGACTGCGATGCGAAGTCAAAATCTGGCGCCTGTGCGCCTTGCAGAGAAATCCTGCCGGTCCGATCGCGGACGACAATGCGGGGCTCGTTGCCGGGTTTCGTGCCTGGAACGGGGGCCGGCCGGTCTGGATTGAGCCGAAGCTGCTCGACCAAGTCGTAGCTGGCGCTGATTCCCAGTTCCGTAAGCTGCACGAGCAGACAGCGGCGCTGAACAGCCACGGGCAGTTCCTCGAATCGAAGCCGCGAAATGAAGTTGGGCGGGAGCTGGAATGCCCGGTCAGACCGGGGGTGGAGTTCCAAGAGGGGCGGACGAGAATCCTTGTAATCTCCAGCCGCTTGGTCATGCACGCCAGCGTTCAATCGTCCTTTGTCCGCCTGTCCGGTGTCGCCGGTCGGGAGCCCCCAACCTTCCAGCCACACTCTGGCCTGATTGGCCACAAATTCCGACTCCGCCCCGAGCAGGTCCATCAGCCGCAAGACGACCGCCTCGAGGGAAGGCTGAAGTTTCCTGAGCAAAGGCAATAGTTCATGCCGAATCCGGTTGCGGGCAAAATCCAGTGACTGGTTCGACGCGTCTTCCCGGAACCGAACCCGGTGGTCTGCAGCCCAGGCTCGCAGCGTGGACCGGCTTTGATCAAGCAACGGTCGGATTACGCGAATGGAGGGATCGGCGGGGGAGGGGCCCGCCCATTTCATCCCGCTCAAGCCCTCGCTGCCGGCGCCGCGCAGCAGCCGCAGGAAAAACAATTCGACCTGGTCGTCTGCATGGTGGGCAAGCGCCACGGTTCCGGTGGAAAGGCGCCGGGCGGCGCGGACCAGGAACTTGTGACGCAACTGGCGCGCGGCCATCTCGAGCGAGAGCCGCTGCGTTTTGGCGAAAGCGCGAACCTCGGCAGATTCGGCGACCAGGGGCAGGCGAAGCTCTTTGGCGATGCGGCGGACGAGGCGTTCATCGGCCAGACTGCTGACGCCGCGCAGGCGATGGTTGAAGTGTGCGACCGAAAGCCGCCACTGGTGTTTGGGGGCCAGGGCGGCCAGCACCTGCAGCAAGACCATCGAGTCGAGGCCGCCCGACACCGCCACCAGCACGGCGCTGCCCCGACGCAACAGCCGGTGCCGGCGGATTGATTCTTCGACCTTTTGTACGAGCGATTGCACCGGCCCCAGTTATCGGCAAAACCCGCGGCGGCGGCAATCCCAGGCTGCCGGCTTACTCGACCCGCTTGCGGACCAGCGTATGGGTGGCGTGTCCGTAGAACGCCTCGGCCGCTTCCATCAGCGTCTCGGAAAGGGTCGGATGGGGATGAACAGCGAGCGCCAGGTCCTTGGCCGTCGCCCCCATTTCGATCGCCAGCACGCCCTCGGAAATCAGCTCGCCGGCGCCGGTGCCCACGATGCCCACGCCAAGCACACGCTCCGTCTCCGGGTCAATGATCAATTTGGTCAGCCCTTCCGGGCGGTCGAAGGACAACGCCCGGCCGGACGCGGTCCAGGGGAATTTGGAAACCTGGATGGGAAGGCCCTTGGCACGAGCCTCCGATTCGGTCAGACCGCACCAGGCAAGCTCCGGATCGGTGAAGACCACGGCCGGCATGACAATGTCGGTAAAAGTGCTGTCCTCGCCGACGATGACCTCGACGGCGATGCGGGCCTCTTTGGAGGCCTTATGGGCCAGGAGGGCGCCGCCGGCGATGTCGCCGATGGCATAGATGGCGGGGTCGGTAGTTTGTTGTTTTTCATTGACGTGAATGAACCCCTTGTCGTCGAACGAAACCTTGGTGTTTTCCAGCCCCAGGTCGTCCGCATTGGGCGAGCGGCCAACCGCCACCAGCACCCGATCGTAAAGTTCCTCCCGCTTCTGGCCGTCCAGCTCAAACTCGACTTTGATCTGCTTGCCGCTCGTCGCCATTTTGCCCACCCGGGTCTTGAGGCGGATTTCCTTGAACAGCTTCTTCGCGTGGGCGATGACCGGCCGCGCCAGGTCCGGGTCCGCTCCCGCCAGAATCGTGTCCAGCGCTTCCACCAGCACGACCTGGCTGCCGAACGTGGCATAGACGGTGCCCAACTCCATCCCAATGTAGCCGCCACCAATGACCAGCAGCTTCTCCGGGATTTCTTCAATTTCCAGCGCCTCGGTGGAGGTCATGATCCGGGGGTTGCCAAGGTCGAAAGCCTTGGGCATGGCGGCTACCGACCCGACCGCCACAATGGCATGCTCGTAATTGATGAACTGTTGGCCTTCGGAGGTTTCAACCCGGAGAGTGCGTGAATCTTCGAAATAGCCACGCCCATGAATGACCTGCACTCCCCGCAGTTTGGCCAGATGAGCCACGCCGCCGCCGAGGCGGTCCAGGATGGATTCCTTCCACGCGCGCAGTTTGCCCACATCAATCTTTGGCGGCCCGAAGGTAATGCCGCGTTGCTCGGATTCGCGGGCGGCACTGACGGTGTGGGCGGCATGCAGCAGGGCCTTGGACGGAATGCAGCCGCGGTTCAGGCAGACCCCGCCCAGCCGCGGTTCCCGCTCGACGAGGATCACTTTCTTGCCAAGGTCGGCGGCGTAAAAGGCGGCCGCATAGCCGCCCGGCCCCGCGCCCACGACAACAATTTCGGTTTTGAGAGAATTCATTGGGAGAGAGGAGCTGTGACGTCTTGTTCCTTGAAGTTTTCGAAGGCCTGAACCAGGTCCACCGTGAACCGCGCGGCCGAGCCGCCATCAATCACGCGGTGATCGTAGGACAGGCCGATGGGCATCAGCAGGCGCGGCTCGATGGCATTCCCGCGCACCACGGCCTGCAAGGCGCCGCGGCCCAGGCCCAGAATCGCCACCTCCGGTTTGTTCACAATCGGCGTGAAATGCGCGCCGCCAATCCCACCCTGGTTCGAGATGGTAAACGTGCCGCCCTTGAGTTCCTCGGCGGAGACTTTGCGCTCACGCGCCTTGCGCGCCAGTTCCTCGAGCTCCCTCGACAGCTCCAGGAGATTCTTCTTATCCACGTCGCGGATGACGGGAACAATCAAGCCCGCTTCGGTGTCCACGGCGATGCCAATGTGATAATAGTGTTTGGTGACGAGTTCCTGCGTGGCCTCGTCGAGACTCGAGTTAAACAGCGGATGCTTCTTCAGCGTCTCGACCACCGCCTTGAGCGCAAAGGACGTGAGCGTCAACCGCGCGCCTTTTTTCTCGTACGCCGGAGCGTATTGCTTGCGCAAGGCGTTGAGCGCGGTGATATCGGCCGAGTCGAACTGGGTGACATGGGGGATGCTGTTCCAGTTCTCGCTCATGCGCCGGGCAATGACCTGGCGCAGGGGCGACAGAGGAGACTTGGCGACCGGCCCCCACTTCGAGAAATCAATGGACTCGGGAGCGGGTTTGGGGGTGGGCGCCGCGGCGCTGGCGGTGGCAAGCGGGGTCTTGGGTTGGGCAGCCAGCCGCTGCAGGCGCTGGATATAGCTCCGCACGTCCTCCAAAACGATGCGCCCGCCACGGCCCGACCCGCGCACCCGCGTCAGGTCAATCCCCAAATCGCGCGCGAGCCTTCGAATCGAAGGCGCCGCGGCCGGTGGCATTCCCGCAGGGGGCGTAGCGGCCTCCTCCTCTTCCTCGAGAGCGGGGGAAGGGGCTGGCCCCGGCTCGCGGGGGACGGGAACCTGTTCCGGCGATGGGGTCTGAATAATGCGCTCTCCCTTTCGCCACGCTTCCGGCTCGGGTTTGGCGGCCGGGGCGGCGGCCGCTTCCGCCACGGCAAAAATACGCTGCCCCACAGCGATCTTGTCCCCGGCCTTGACATAGACTTTTCCCACGGTGCCCGAGACGGTTGAGGGGATGGTGGCAACCGCCTTCTCATTCTCGAGCTCGAGAACGGGCTGGTCTTTGGCGATCGCATCGCCTTCTTTGACAAACAGGGTGACAATGGTGCCGGAATCGGCGCCTTCACCCAGTGGAGGCAATCTAAAATCCATGGTCGAGTGTGCTTGGTGAATGGTTGGGGGTCAGGGTTTAGATCAGCTCGGGATGCGACTTTTCAGGGTCCACGCCAAGCTCCTTGATTGCGCGCGCGACCGTCTCGCGATCCAGCAAACCTTTTTCCGCCAGCGCGGACAGGGTGGCAATCACCGTCAGCTCGGCGTCCACTTCGAAAAACCGCCGCAGCTTCGGGCGCGTTTCGCTCCGGCCAAAACCGTCGGTGCCGAGCGTGGTCAGGCCCCCCGGAACCCAGGGCGCAATCTGGTCGGGCACGAGCTTCATGTTGTCCGAGACGGCGACAAAAACGCCTTTCTCGTTCGCCAACGTCCGTTCGAGGTAGGAACGCTTGGGGGCTTCCGCGGGATGCAGCATGTTCCAGCGACGGGCCTTGAGCGCGTCGTTCCGGAGCAGTTTGTAACTGGTGGCGCTCCAGACATCCGCCGAAACGCCATACCGTTCCGCCAAAAGGTCCTGAGCTCGCAAGGCCTCCCGCAGAATGGGGCCGCTGCCGAAAATCTGCGCCTTGAGTTTCATTCCCTCCGGGCCCGGCTTCAGTTTGTACAGACCTTTGAGAATGCCGGGCTCGGCTCCTTCCGGGAGCGCCGGCATGGCGTAATTCTCGTTGTACAGGGTCAGGTAATAGAAAATGTCCTCGTTCTCGACATACATCCGGCGCAGGCCGTCGGCGATGATCACCGCCACTTCATAAGTGTATGCGGGATCATAGGTCGCCAGTGTCGGCACCGCGCTGGTGAGCAGCAGACTGTGGCCGTCCTGGTGTTGCAGCCCTTCGCCGTTGAGGGTGGTGCGGCCCGAGGTGGCGCCCAGCAGGAACCCGCGGGCCTTGATGTCCCCCGCCAGCCAAACCAGATCCCCAATGCGCTGGAACCCGAACATCGAATAGTAAATGTAGAAAGGCACCAGGTACCGGCCCAGATTGGCATACGCCGTTCCGGCGGCAATAAAGGAAGCCATCGAACCGGCCTCCGTGATGCCTTCCTCGAGAATCTGCCCATCTTTCGCCTCGTGGTAATAGAGGAGCGACTTGCTGTCCACCGGGTCGTAGAGCTGGCCCTTGGGCGAATAGATGCCCACCTCGCGAAACAGGGCGTCCAACCCAAAGGTGCGGGCTTCATCCGGGATGATGGGCACGATTTGGCGCCCGATGGCCTTGTTTCGAATCAGCAGGCTCAGCAGCCGCACAAAGCCCATGGTCGTGGACATTTCCATCCGGCCCGACCCCTTGAGCAACTCGCCAAAGGCATCCAGCGAGGGCACCTCCAGCGGTTTCGCCGTGACGATACGGGCCGGCAGGGAGCCGCCCAGTTGACGGCGCCGTTCCTGCAGGTAGTTCGCTTCGGGACTGCCCGGCGCCGGCCGAAAGAACGGCGTCTCAGCTATCTCCTCGTCGCTGATCGGCACCCGGAATCGGGCGCGGAACTCGCGAAGTTCCTTCTCGTTGAGCTTCTTCTGCTGGTGAGTGATGTTCCGGCCTTCGCCCGCCTCGCCCAAACCGTAGCCTTTGACGGTCTTGGCAAGAATCACTGTCGGCTGTCCGCGATGGTTGACCGCCGCGTGATAAGCCGCATACACCTTGCGGGAATCATGGCCGCCGCGCAGCAACTTGTGAATTTGGGCGTCGGTTAGATGGTTCACCAGTGCCAGCAGCTCCGGATATTTCCCGAAAAAGTGTTTTCGGGTGTAGCTCCCCGGCTCGACCGAGTACTTCTGGTAATCCCCGTCCACCGCCTCCTCCATCCGTTTGATCAACAAGCCGGATTTGTCCGCAGCCAGCAGCGGGTCCCAATCCGAGCCCCAGATGACCTTGATGACATTCCAGCCCGCGCCTTTGAAAGCAGCTTCCAGTTCTTGAATAATCTTGCCATTGCCGCGGACGGGTCCGTCGAGACGCTGGAGGTTGCAGTTAATGACCCAGATCAGGTTGTCGAGGTTCTCCCGCGCCGCCAGCGTGATCGAGCCCAAACTCTCCGGTTCGTCGGTTTCCCCATCGCCCAGGAACGCCCAGACCCTCGGTTCCTCGCCCGCCATTAAACCCCGTGACCGCAGATAGCGGTTGAAGCGAGCTTGGTAGATCGAACAGAGGGGCCCCAGTCCCATGGAAACCGTGGGAAACTGCCAGAAATCAGGCATCAGGTACGGATGAGGATAAGACGAAAGCCCGCCTCCTTCGCCGAACTCCTGTCGGAAATTGTGAAGCTGCTGTTCATTCAGCCGTCCTTCCAGATAAGCGCGCGCATAGATGCCGGGCGTGGCATGGCCTTGGAAGTAAACCATGTCGCCGACGAACGTGTCGGTGCGGCCGCGGAAGAAATGATTAAACGCCACCTCGTAGAGAGTGGCGGCGGAGGCATAGGTCGAGATGTGGCCCCCCAAGCCGTTGTGCTTGCGGTTGGCGTTCACGACCATCGCCATGGCGTTCCATCGCACATAGCTCTTGATGCGCCGCTCCATTTCCAAATCGCCGGGGAAGGGCGCCTGTTGGTCCGGCGGGATGGTGTTCACGTAGGGCGTGCTGACCACCCGCGGCGGCTCGAGGCCCTGCTCGCGAAGGTGTCCGCTGAGTTGCTCCAGAAACCGCGAAGCGGCTCCCGCCGGCTGGGTGCCCAGGGCATGACCGACCACCGCTCCAAGCGACGAAAGCAAATCGGGCGCCGGGGGAGCTTCGCCCGAGGCCCCGCCGGACATTGCACCGGCTGCTTTCCCGGTTGTTGGCTTCTCTGTTTTCACGACTTCAATCGAGACTAATTCTTTAATGCGCGACCCCGGAACCTGTCAAATTGCGGGAACAGCACAACTTGCGTGCCATTAAACAGCCAAAGCGCTTGGCTGCCAATCTAAAACAAAGCCGGCGCACGCCATCTGCCCTGGTGCCTTTTCCACACAAAAGGGTTCTTTCGCGCCCGAACCGGCAATCTCTTAAACGGCCCAGGACCCGACCCTTGGGTCGCTTGAGTCCTTATCCCCACAGTCAATCTAATTAATTCAATGGATCGGGCCTGGGGTGTTCCGGCACCGTCAAGCCCAACCTGCCAAAGCGGCTCGAAACTCTCGCACGATGGCGCAGGTGGATGAGCGGAACCAGCAGTTCTTTCCAACTGCCGCCCAATTGCTTAGCCTCTACCTTATGCCATCCGAATTCGAATATAGTTACCGGGTCACTTACCGGGACTGCACTGTGGGCAATCATGTTTACTACAGTCGCTACCTCGACTTGCTCGAAGGGGCGCGAGGCGAATTGTTCCGACACAGTGGCGTTCCGTTGCAGGACTGGCAGGCGCGTGGCTTCATCTTCCCGGTTATCGAATGCCGTCTCCGCTACAAGCATCCGGCACGCTACGATGACCTTCTCGCGATTCGCTTATGGGTGACCCGCGTCGAGGGGGTTCGACTTCACTTTGGAAGCCGTATTCTAAACCAGAACGGAGTTTTGATACTTGAAGGCGAAACCCAGCATGTCTGCACTTCATTGACTGACAAGCTGATGCGGCTGCCGCCGGAACTGAAGTCGAGGTTCGAGCCGTGGCTCCAAGAAACAACCGAGGTTTAGGGGCTCGACGCTGCATCGGCCGTTGCAATGAACAACAGGGCAGGGGGCAACCCGCCACGGAGTTGAGCTGGCAATGCTCAACCCCCTCACAGGGCGCAACGTCTCTGGAGCCCGACGGCAGCTTTGGCCGGGGCGTGCGCGGAGTTCAATGACGCGGGGTTGGGCTGGTCTTATGGTCTGCAAAAGGTTTATCAATACCTGGACCCTCTCATAATTGTCAGTGGCATTGCCGCCCCCGGCTTTAGTAATATGCGCCCGCCCAAATTGCGGCCGGGTCAGGCGCGCAAGGCCTGGCCGGTGGCAGACCGGGGGCTGGCGCCTGGCGCGAGAGTGAACACTGAACGTTGAACATTGATAACTGGAACGATATGAAATCAATTGCGGAATTGCTCGGCGACAAGGCCGATTACCTGTTGAACTTCAAGAACCCGAAAATCCCCAAGGACCGGCTGCATTTGCCCGGACCGGACGTGGTGGACCGTTTGTTTGCGGTGTCGGACCGCAATAATCGGGTGCTGGGGAACCTGCAGCGGATTGTGAATCACGGCCGGCTGGGCGGCACAGGCTACCTTTCGATTCTGCCGGTGGACCAGGGCATCGAGCATTCCGGCGGAGCGAGTTTCGCGAAAAACCCGGACTATTTTGACGCGGAAAACATCGTGCGGCTGGCCATCGAGGGCGGCTGTAATGCGGTGGCCTCGACCTATGGAGTCCTGGGGGCGGTGGCGCGGAAATACGCGCACAAGATTCCCTTCCTGGTGAAGATCAACCACAATGAGTTTTTGACCTACCCCAACAAGTTCGACCAGATCATGTTCGGCACGGTCAAGCAGGCCGCGGACATGGGCGCGGCGGCGGTGGGCGCCACGATTTATTTCGGCAGCGAACAAAGCGGCCGGCAGATTGTCGAGGTCGCCCAGGCATTCGCCCTGGCCCACGAGATGGGCTTGGCGACGGTGCTCTGGTGCTACCTTCGCAACAGCGCGTTCAAGAAGGACAAGGACTACCACGTTTCGGCCGACCTGACCGGCCAGGCAAATCACCTCGGGGTGACGATCCAGGCGGACATCATCAAGCAGAAACTGCCCGAGAACAACGGCGGGTACAAGGCGCTGAATGTCTCCGGCTCGAGCTATGGCAAGTTCGATGAGCGCATCTACACCGAACTGACCAGCGACCATCCGATTGACCTCTGCCGTTATCAAGTGGCCAACTGCTACATGGGCCGCGCCGGCCTGATCAACAGCGGTGGGGAATCCAAGGGCGCGGGCGACCTGGCGAACGCAGTGGCTACGGCGGTCATCAATAAACGGGCCGGCGGCATGGGGCTCATTTCGGGCCGGAAAGCCTTCCAACGCCCACTCAAGGAAGGCGTTGCGCTGCTCAACGCGATTCAGGACGTCTATTTGAGCAAGGAAGTCACGGTCGCCTGACCGGGACTCGGCCCCCTCGCCTGAACCGCGGGGCGAAGCTTGTCGGGTGAGCCGGGAGCCTTCTCCCGGCTCGCTCGCTTTTCGCGCGCGTCACAGAAAACGGGCCGCCCGTGCCAGCTCACGGCGGATGTTCTCCCGATGATGCGCGTCGTAGAATTCGACCGGATTGTAGTCGTCCGTGAGCACCAGTCCGTGTTCGGAGGGCACTTCCAGCCGGTTGTTAAATGCCCGCTCGGTCGGCAGCCGCACATCAGGATGGACTTGGGAAAAATCGGGGGGGCGGACAAATTCGGGATGCGGCCGGTCGGTCGCGACGAAGAAGATGGCGCCGTCCGAGTTGCTGTGCAGGCGCACGCCGGGGAAAACTGCGCGCAGGGTCTTTCCAAGTGAAGCGGCGAAGAAGTCCTGTCCGGGGGTGGCGTCCGCGAAGCTGTTGATGACCAGCGTGCCGCCGGGACGCAGGACCCGTCGAATCGCGGCGAACGCCTCCCGGGTCATCAGGTGCGACGGCGAAGAATCGCCCAGGAACGCATCGAGAATCACCGTGTCGTACTGGCGGCTGCAGCGGTTCAGATAGTGGCGGCCATCGCCCAAATACAGGCTCACCCGCCCGGGGTCGAAGTCAAAAAAACGGCGCGCGACGGGGACCACGGCCGGGTTGATTTCCACGACGTCCACGCGCGCTCCCTCGCGCGCGAATTCGGAAGGCACAATGCCCACCCCCAGGCCGATGCAGAGCACATCGTGAAGATTGGTCGTGTAGGCGCGCGCCAGACCCGAGAGCATGTAGGTGAAGGTCGAAACGCTCTGCCGGGTTTCCGGCGCATAGGTGTTTTGAATGAGGTTGTCATTCAAGTAGTAGCGGCAGGAACCGTCAGGTCGGTCCAGGACCAAAAGCTGGCCGAAATGCGAATTGCCGCGGAAGCGTTCCACCATGCGAGTGTGGCGGGGCGGGCCCAGCAGCTCGGGCAGCGTGAGGATGCCCACCGTGACTCCCGCCAGCAAGGGCAGGCTCATGGCTCCGCGCCGGGGGGTGAACAGGAAGTAAGCGGCGCTGACCACCAACAATGCCAGCGCGGTGGCGAACATGGCCGGCGGGTTGGCCAGCAAGGGGATCATCACGTAGCCGATGAGCATCGTGCCGGCGAAGCTCCCCAGCGTGCCAATGGCGGTCAGCCGGCCCACGCTGCCTCCCACGGCGCTGAGGGACGCGGTGACGAAACGGATCAGAAAGGGGCCGGTCATTGCCAACAGGGCCAGCGGCACGAAGAACAGCACCATCGAGGCCAGGAGTGTGCCCACCGCCAGATTGAACTCGAGGCACCAGAAGGCCACCGGTTCGACCAGTTTGATGCTGATTCCCAAATAGGTCCCGGCGGCGGCAATGGCCCAATAAATGCCGTCAAGCCGCCGCGCGCGGTCCGCAAGCCAGCCGCCGGCGTAATAGCCGCAAGCCAGCGCCACAAGCGTCACCGCAATCTGCGCCGTCCACACGAAATGCGAGGTGCCAACGAAGGGCGAGAGCATCTTGGCGCCGAGAATTTCCACCACCATGATGACCGCGCCCGTCGTGAAGGCGGTCAAATAGAGATAATAACGCAACCCCGGCAGGAGTGCCGGGGTCGTTGCGGCCGCGGAATGCGCGTGTTTCACGCCATACGTTTACGTGAGCGGACCGGCTCTCGCAATGCTGACATTGTCTCGCGGCGCGGGTTTTCCCCCCAAAGGTGGCACGGCCATTTTGCCCCTCCCTGTCACAAGCGCTTTCCGGCCTCCACGTCCCGGGTGCGGCGGCGCCTCGAAGCCCAGGCGGGCCCCGCGGAACCTTCGTCATCCCGAAGCGGCCGGATGTTTCCCCAAAGCCCGGCGAAACGCCAGGGGGGTGGTGCGTCGTGTGGCGCGGAAATATCGGGCAAAATGCTGCACGTCGGCGAAACCGAGGCGGGCGGCGATCTGGCCCACAGGCAGTTGGGTTTCCAGCAGCAGCCGGGCAATTTCGTCGCTGCGCACGCGGCGAATCTGATGAAGGACCGAGCAGCCCATGACGCGGCGGAAACGGCGCTCGAGGGTGCGGCGCGACAGGCTCGCGAGCTTGGCGACCTCCTCGACGCGAATCGGGTGGCCGGGATGGTCGCGAATGAATCGCAACGCCCGCGCCACCACCGGATCGCTTACCGCGATGACATCAGTCGAGCGCCGGGTGACGATGTGGGTCGGCAGGGCGATGATCTTGGCCGGCACGGGCTGGCGCTTTCGCATGAGCCGCTCCAACGCGTGCGCCGCCTCATAACCCGCCCGCTCAAAATTGATTGCCACGCTCGACATCGGCGGGTCCGAAAGCCCGCAGACCAGTTCGTCGTTGTCGGCCCCGATAACGCCGACGCTGTCCGGGACCGTCAGCCCCGCATCTTTACAGGCTTCCATCACCTGGGCCCCGCAATCATCGTTGCAGCTCAACAACCCCACCGGCGTCGGCAGGGACTTGAGCCAGGCCGCCAGGCGTCGCCGTTGCGCGGGCCAGTCCGATCCCGTCGGCGACAGAACGTAATCGGGGGCCGGCTCGAAACCGGCCTCCGCCACCCGCTGCGAAAACGCCTGATGCCGCTCGCCGGACCAGGTGGTCTGCTCCTGCGCGCTGCTGGAGTAACCGCAGAAGGCAAAATGCCGAAAGCCGCAACTCAGGAGGTGTTCGGCCGCCATGCGCCCCAGGGCGCGCGAGTCGGTCACCACGTTGACCAAGCCGCCGACTTCCTGATGCTGATGCCCCACCACCACCGCCGGGATGTGCAGGCCCAGCACCTCGTCGAGATTGCCGACATCCCGCAGGATGATCCCGTCGGCCTCCATTTCCCGCAGCAACGGCCACGCTCGTTCCAGCCCGGCGGGTTCCCAATAAAAGGACCAGGGACCGTGGTGATGGGCGTAATTGGCAATGCCCCGCAGCAGCGCGCGCCCGGCCTCCCGCGAGGACTCAATCAACAAAATGACTTTGGGAATTTTGGACATCACACCCGGCGGCTGACCTTGCCCGCCACGGCGACGATTAAGCATCGGCCCGTTGCGAAGGGCAAGTGGGGAGTGACAGCCTCAGCGAGTTGGACCGGCCGGCGGGGGCGGCGCGGCGGAGGGCTTTTCCCCACGCGGCGGCAAGTGGAGCTTGCGGCACAGAGGGATAGTCGTATTCTTTTTGGCGTGAACAAATACATGGGCGCGTGGCTCTTGGCGGTCGGCATGATTTGCCTGTCGGGCATTTTCTCCGGCTGCAAATCCACCTACTACGCCGCTTACGAAAAACTCGGGGTTTATAAGCGCGACCTCCTGAAGAAGCGGGTGGCGGCCGCCCGCGACGATCAACAGGCCGCCAGCGAGCAGTTCAAGGACGCTTTGACCCGCCTCAAGGAAATCTACAGCTTTGACGGAGGAAAACTGGAGAAGGCCTACCGCGACCTCGAATCCGACTACAAAAAATCCGCCGACCGCGCGTCCGCCGTCCGCAAACGCATCGCGGACGTTGAGAGTGTTGGCGCGGACCTTTTCAAGGAGTGGGAGCAGGAGATCAATCAGATGTCCACCGCCTCCCTGGCGGAGAGCAGCCGTCGCCAGCTTCGCGATACCCGCGCGCGTTATGATCAAATGGTCGCCGCCCTCAAACGAGCGGAGGGCAGCATGGAACCGGTCTTAACCAAACTGCGCGACCAGGTGCTCTACCTCAAGCACAACCTCAACGCCCAGGCGATCGCTTCCCTCCGGGGCGAGGCCACCCACATCCAGCTCGAAATCGCCAATCTTATCGCCGACATGAACGCGTCCATCGCCAAGGCGGACGAGTTCATCCAGGCGATGCAGTAAACCCAAACAAATCCAAACCCAGCAACGTGTCACCTGCAACCAACCACCACAGTATGAAAACCTCAGATGCAACTCCCATGAAGGTCAAAGCTTCGACCGCCCTTTTCACGCCCCCGGAAATCTCGCGCGTCCCGCAAAGGCGTTGGCTTGTCCGGCTGGGACTGCTGTGCCTCGCCGCCGTCTTGACCGCCGCGGGCGGCCTTTCCGCCCGGGCGCAGACCTACCTGATTGATTTTGGAGGCTCCAGCACGACCGTGTTTGGACCGGCGCCCAACGATGACCCGAATAACTACTGGAATAACCTGGACAACGCCATTGGCAGTTCACCGACCGGCGCGCTGTCGAACCTGGTCTCGACGCTGAACACAACCAGCAGCATCAGCATCCTAATGCTCAGCCGCTTTAACGGCGTGAATGAAAACGGCACTCAGAACTCGACCCTTTACCCTGTGGATGCGACGCGGGACTCGTTGTATGGCAACACCGAGCTCTGGTCCGGGCTGGAGAATATCTTCCCGAGCTTCAAGTTGGTGGGGCTGGATGCCGCCACGACCTACAGCTTCACCTTCTTCGCCTCGCGAATGGGTGCCAGCGACAACCGGGAGACGGGCTATACGGTTACGGGGGGCAACGCGGGATTCGCCGCCCTGAATGCCTCCAACAATGAGGATCAAACTGTCACCGTAAGCGGCATTATGCCCAACGAGTCGGGGGAGATCACCATCAGCATGGCCCCCACCGCCAATAACAACAATCAATACCACTTCACCTACCTCGGCGTGCTGAAAGTGGACGCCATCCCGCCCCAAACCCCGTTGGGCTTCACCCTCGAGCCGGTCAGTCAGCGTGTGGTTCAGTTCAAACCCGTCACCTTCACTGCCGCCGTTACCGGCGCGCCTCCTTACTCGGTCCAATGGTATCAGAACGGAACCCCCATTCCCGGCGAAACCCGATTCAGTTACACGATTCCGTCGGTGGAGCTGTACATGGACGGCTGGCAGTTTCAGGTTTCCGTGAGCAACCTCGCCTACGGCGTGATGAGCAGCAACGCCGTGCTCACCGTTAGCTCCGACACCAACCCGCCGGTGCTGCTGGCTGTTAACAGCTATGACGGAGTCACGGTGGTGCTCCGCTTCAACGAGCCGATGGATGCCACCGTTTACAACCACCTCAATTATCAAGTGAACGGGGGGGCGGTGAACGTCGTCGCCGCGGCGCCGGACGCCTCGGCGCAGGTGGTCACGTTGACTCTCGACGCGCCCATCTCGGGCGCTTTCACCGTGGTGGTCAACGGCGTGCAGGACCTGGTGGGCAATCCCATCGCCCCCAATACCATGCTGGCGGGCACGGTCACGCCCCTCGAGGAGCAGGAGATGCTGTTTGACTTCGGCGGCAGCAACACCACCGGCTTCGGTCCCGCCCCGGATGATCCCGTCAATTATTGGAACAACGTCACCACCGCCGTCGGCAGCTCGGACGCCGGCGTTTTGGCCAATCTGATAACCGTTCACAACGCGCAGACCCCCTATTCGCTGGTCATGCTCAAGCGGTTCGGGGGCGCCAACGAAAACGGTACCCTGCTGTCCACGGTGTTCCCCGCCAAGGCAACCCGCGATTCCCTCTATGGCAACACCGAGGTGTTCCAAAGTTTGAGCAACGTCTTTCCCAGCTTCAAACTCACCGGGCTGAATCCCTCCCGCCAATACAGCTTCACCTTCTATGCCTCCCGCACGGGGGTCAGCGACAACCGGGAGACGGGTTACACTCTCGAGGGGGCTAACACCGGCTTTGTGGCTCTCAACGCCGCCAACAACATCAACAACACGGCCACCGCCAACAGCATTGCTCCCAACGCGGCGGGCGAAATCACCATCAGCCTCGCCCCCACAGCCAACAACAACAACGCCAACCACTTCACCTACCTGGGCGTGATGCGGGTGGCCCCCTATGTTCCGCCGCCGGTGTTCCTGCCGCCGGTGATCGAGAACGGCCAGATCAAGCTGCAATGGACCGGCACGGGGCGGCTCTTGCGCGCTTCCTCCGTGCTGGGCCCCTGGCAGCCGGTTGAGCCGTCCCCGGCTTCGCCTTACACCGAGTCCCTGGTGCCGGGCGAAAGCCGATACTATCGTTTGCAGCAATAGCGTCGGCCTGCCTTGCCGCTCACGCCGGTCCGGCAAACGGACCGGCGTGAGCGTGGTTTAAGCCGGTGCGGCGCCCCGAAAGTCATTCATCTCCGAACCACGGTCTGGATTTGCTTATGAGCCGATGTTTTTCCTCATCCAATGTCGTCGCCGCCTTGCGGCCGGGCGGCTTTCGCCTGATGCCGGCCTTGGTTCTGGGCGTGATCCTGGCGGCCTTGCCGGACGCCCAGGGCCAGTATCGCGTGCTGTTCATTGGCAACAGTTTTACCATCGGCAGTGGCGGGGGCGGTGTTCCCGGCATCTTCGATCGCTTGGCGCAGGCGGGCGGGCAGCCGGACCCGGTCACTGTGATGCGCGCCGTGGGCGGGCAGGATTTCCAGTTTCACAGCCAGGACCCGACAACTCAGGCCGCGATCACCTCCGACCAATGGACTCACGTGGTGCTGCAGAATTACAGCACCGAGCCGACCCATCTGGCCAGCGGCAGTGTCTCCGACCACTACACCTACGGCTCCCTGCTTTATCGCCAGGTGATGACCAATAACCCCAACACCCGCGTCATTCTCTTCGAGACCTGGTCGCGCGCGGCGGCCCATCCCCTGATCACCGGCGTCTCCTCCCCGACGAGTTTTGCCAGCACGGCGGAGTTCCAGACCGAACTGCGCACCAACTACCAGGGACTGGCAGACTTCCTCAATGCCGCTCATCCCACCAACCCCCCTGTCGTGGTCGGACCGGTGGGGACGGCTTGGGAAAATGCCGGAGGTTTGCGTGAAGTCTCGGACCCCCTCTTTGTGCCGCTGTTCGACACGGACAATTATCATGGCAACAACAACGGTTACTACCTGGCGGCCTGCGTTTTCTACAGCGTAATCTATGGCCAAAGTCCGCACGGCCTTTCCACCAATTCCCTGGTTTCCGGGTTGAATCTGGGACTCACCGTCTCCCCCACTTTCCTGGAAGACATGGCCTGGTCCACCGTCTCGAATTCCAGCCAGACCGGTGTGCAGACTTTTCTCTTCGATTTCGGCGCCGCCGCCGCCATCACGACCAATGGCGCCGCCCCGGCCGATCCCGAAAATCACTGGAACAACATCACGGAAATCATCGGCACCTCCGGCTCGGGGCAACTGTCCAACCTCGTGACTACCTGGGGCGCTTCCGCCGACATCGGGCTGGCCATGATCAGCCGGTTCAACGGCGCGAACCAAAACGGCACCTTGGCCTCGACGGTCTTTCCCCCCAACGCCACCCGGGACTCGTTGTTTGGCAACACCGAACCCTTCGGCGGCCAAAGCAACCTCTTTCCAAGCTTCAAACTCACCCGCTTGAACCCCGCCCGCACCTACACTTTCACCTTTTATGCCTCGCGCCTCGGTGTCACGGACAACCGCGAAACCGGTTATACTGTCGTTGGGCAGAATAGCGGCTGGGCGGTGCTCGATGCTTCCAACAACCAGGATGCCACGGTCATGGTGCCCGCCATCATCCCGGATGCGTTGGGCGAAATTACGATTAGTCTCGCACCGACGACCAACAACAACAGTCCCAACCACTTCACTTACCTCGGGGCGATGCGCGTGGACGCGGTGCCGCAACAGGAGCCCATCGTGTTCACCCGCCACCCGGAGGACCAGACGGTCTATGAGCGACAGCCGGCCACCTTCAGCGCGGCGGTTCAGGGCACGCCGCCCTTTTTTGTCCAGTGGCTCAGTAATGGGGTGCCCATCCCGGGCGCAAACTCTTTCTCCTATACAGTTCCCTCCACGACGGCGAACATGGACGGGACGGTGTTCGCCGTGACCGTCAGCAACCTGGCCTATGGCGCCACCAGCACCGGCGCGGTCCTCCACGTCCTGCCCGCCGGCCAGAACCCCTTTGCCCGCTCCTTGTTCTTCGACTTTGGTGGAACCAGCACCACTTCCTTTGGCCCCCCTCCCGACGACCCGCTCAATTCCTGGAACAATGTCACCACCGCTGTGGGGTCGTCCTCCTCGGGAGTGCTCACCAACCTGGTCACCGCCGGGAATCTTCCCACCTCGGTCGGCTTGGTTATGCTCAGCCGGTTCAACGGCGCGAATGAGAACGGCACGACCAGTTGTCCCTGGCTCCCGCAGGATGCCACCCGCGACTCCCTCTATGGCAATACCGAGCTGTGGTCGGGGCTGGCCAACGTCTTTCCCGCCTTCAAGCTCACGGGCCTGAATCCCGATGCCAAATACAACCTCACTTTTTATGCCTCGCGCACCGGCGCCAGCGACAACCGCGAAACCGGCTACACCGTCGTTGGTGCGAATTCGGGGTTCGGCGCCTTGGACGCGGCTAACAACGTGACCAACAGCGTGACGGTTACCGGTATCATTCCCAATGCCGCCCGCGAAATCATCATCACCATCGGCCCCACCGCCAACAACAACAACGCCTACCACTTCACCTATCTGGGCGTGCTGCGACTGGACCCGGTCCTGCCGCCGCCCCGGTTCCTGCCCATCGTCCTGACGGGCAACCAGGTCAGGCTGGACTGGACCGGCACCGGCCAGCTCCAGTGGGCGCCGAACCTCGCCGGTCCTTGGACCTCGTTCTCACCTCCGCCCAGCCCGCCTTGCTTCGATGACGTCATCCCGGGCGCGACCCGCTTTTACCGGCTGGTGCAGCCCTGAATTGACAGGAACGATTGGCTGCCACGTTGTTTCGTTGGCTGCCCGTTTGGGCCGCTGTTCCTTTGGAAGCAAAAGGCTTTCGCCGCGGGCAGGCATGACACGACGCATGGATGGAACGCCGTGCGGGCTCCTGTGGCTTGAGTTGCGAGATGGCGGTGCTTGCGTATCGGCTTGGCGGCGGACCCCCTGCGCAGCCGCGGGGCCCCTGTGACCAGGTTCAGGACCCACAACTGCCCCGGCCGCTTCCCTTGGCTTGGGCGGTTCCTGGCCGAAGCTTCATTCTGCGCTAGGGGCGGTAAAAATGAAGGACTATCAACCGGCAACGATTTGCTTGTGGACAACGCGGCAGGTGTTGATTTGGTTCCAGGCAGCCGGCAGAGCGGAGGGTGGCCCCTGAAAGCAAAACTGCCGGAGCCGGCGAGTGCCGCCGGCTCCGGCTTCAACCGGAATACTCTTGCCTACTGGCGGGCGCGGTAGAATTTGGCGCTGCCCGACGGAGTCACCAGGTAGGAAGGCGGGTTGGCCCCGGTCACATCCGACCACGAGCCCGTGATCGCGTCGGCCTCCTGAAGGATCCCGGCGGACCAGCGGATCTCGAGCTGGGACCCATTCCAGCGGATCTCGAGGGATCCGGGCTGGGCGGTGGAGCCATACGGCCTGGGCACGGTGGCGTTGTAGCCGCTCTTGCTCAGATAAAAGTCGTCGAACACTGCGCTGTAAGTGGCGCTGTTGCCCAGAACGATCAGTTTATCCAAGTTGGGCAACATCGGTCCGAGCACGGGATCCACGACAAACAGATCGCGGTCGCTGCCATAATTCTCGAACAGCAGCGTGCGCTCCGTTTCCCCTTCTTTCTGAATATAGACGCTGAAGGTGTCATTCAGGTAGTACGGGTCGCCCATGGGGGCGTTGGTGATATCAATCCAGATATTGTAAACAACATCGTACTCGAGGGGAGTGAAGGGGTAGTCAATCGAACTGCCCGGGTAATTGCGCGCGCCAATGTACCAGGCGTTGGTCTCGACTCCCCACGCAACGTTCGTGAAGGCTGTGTGGTACAGCACCGGCCCGATGTTCGAGAAATTATCGCCGTAAGAGCGCTGGCTCTTGTCCGTCAGCCCGACGATATTGGTGGCGTTGAGGGCGGCGGCGCTCCCAACCATCATGCGGTAGAACAGCGTTCGGCCCTGGAACTCGGGGATGGTCAGCGTCCGCAGGTTGAGGAACGCCACACTATTGCCAGCCACGGTCCGCAGGGCACGGTTGGCGCCAACATTGATCACTTCGGCCGAGAAGCCCGTCGGTTCGGTCCAGTAACCGTTGGCGGCGAGCTGGCCGGGCGCGTAGCGGTCGAAGTTGTCCAGGAGGGTCCAGCCGGCCGCCACCCCGCTGACGACCGCGACACTGGTCGTGGCCGACAGCGTATCCACGCCGCGACGGACCGTCAGCACATACGTGGTGTCGCCGGTCGGGGTAACCACATTTGTGCCGATGCCCACTTGCGTGATGGCCGTGACGTCCCCCAGCTTGTCAATCGTCACCTGCGTGGCGTCCTTGCTCACATCCCACCGCAATACGGTGGAATCCCCCGTGACGACCGCCGGCAAATCCGCTTTGAACGAGTTGATGGCCAGCGGCTGCAGCCGCGAGGGCGGATTGGTGATTTGCGTGACCTGCAGCAGCGCGATTTCCTCGGGTGACAACGCGCGGTCCCACACCGCCACCTCGTCAATGAACCCCGTGAACCAGGCCGACGGGCTCCCGCGCAGGATGCCGCCGATGCTGGTCGTCTGCGGCGTCAGCGGCCGGACCGGGGTGATGGTTACGGCGTCGCGCACCCCGTCCACATAAACCGCGGCGATCATGGACCCGTTCCCCACATCCCGCTGCACATAGGCGATGTGATGCCAGGTATCGTCAAAGGCAATCGCGGTCGTATGCCGGTGGTCGCCGGGAATGACGGTGCCGCCGTCCGTGCGGATGTAGATATCCACGCTGCCATCCGTGCCGCCGCTATGGGTGCCGATGTTGAACAGCGTATTGTTGTTGGTGGTGGAGCCTTCGGAGAAGACGCGGTGATCGGTTTGCACCGGGCCATTGACCCACAGCGAGACCGTGAAATTGGGGTACTTGTAAATGGGCAGGTCGTCGGCCGGGTTGTTGACGCGCTGGAGCATGGTGCTGGTGCCGTTGGTGAAGCTGAAGGCCTGCCCCCACCGGCCGGGCACCAGGTTTGCGCTGCTCATGTTCACCAGCGTCATGTCATACCCGCTGACCAAGTCGGGGGTTTTGCTGCCGAGAATGCCGTCCAGGGGCCAGTAGGAAATGATGCGGTTGGTAAGGTTGGCGGTCGCAAACGACGCGAATTCCAACCGGCCCGTCGTGCTCGTCGCGCTGCCCAGCAGGTTGGTCACCACCAGGTAATAATCCCCGGCGTCGCTGCTGGTTAGGTTGAGCAGCGTCAGCGCCTCGGTGGTGCCGTCGGCCACCGGCTGGCCGTCCTTGTACCACTGATAGGAGAGCGGCGGATCCCCGATGGGCCCGGCCGTGAAAGTCCAGGTGTCCCCCTCGACGAGGTTGGTCGCTCCCAGCAGTGGCACCGTGCACTTCGGCAGTTGCGGAGTTGTCAGATACGTAACGGCGTTGAGGAACATTTGGGCCCCGTCGGCCGAAAGGTCGAAGATGCCCGCCCCCTCACTGGTGATACTCAACTCGCGGCTGCCGGTCAGGAAGACCAATCGGCGGGCGGCCAGCACATCACCGCGCTGCGAGGTGATCCCGGGCGGAAACTCGCCAATCACCATGCCCCCGAATGCGGCATCACCCGGCGTGCCCACCGTGGCGAGCACCGACCCGCCTGCAATGATTGGGCTGGTGACCACCGAGATGCCCCGTTGAACGTTGGTGGCGCCAGTGCTGGCATTGGTGAAAACCACGATGGAACAATACGGATTAACCATCGTGTTTGTTGGCGTGAGCGCGATCCCGGCAAACATGGGATGAGCCACTGCATTCACCCGCAGCCGCATCGGGTTGCTGTTCACATCCGGAATGGTGTCCCCCGTGTGGAAGCCCAGCCGGTTTGCGCGGTCCACATACCCGTTGAGGGACATCAGCGGCTTGGTCAGGCCGTTCCAAGCGGCGGTCTCCGCCGCGGAATCGTAATGACCGCTCGGCACGGACCGGCTGATGATCACCAGATCGTTGGTGTTCAGCGCAGCGATCAGGTCCGGCGAATTCTGGAGCCCTTCGATGGTCACAAACCGGGTGACAGTGTGCCCGTTGGCGGCCAGCAATCGGGTGTAGCCTGCGTCCGGCGCGTTGGTAAAACCGGCTGCCAACGCGTTGGCCGATGGCGTGTCATCCGCCGGGTGAAAACTCACCCACGCAATGTTGGCGGCGAAACTCGGAAGCGCTGATACCAGCAAACTTCCGCAAAACATGGAGATGGCTCTTTTCATAGTGAATCGTCTGGGGTTGTGTAAACTGGTCATGCTTGCATTTTTGCCGTTCACACCTTGTTGTCAATTCCAAAGTCGGGCGGCGCGAAAGTTGGGCGACGCGGCCTCCTCTGCGCCGCCGCCAACCCAGGGCATCGGAACCATGGAGTTTGGCTGTCGGCCTAATTCCTTACGCAGACCCCCCGGACAATTCGGTGCGTGATCAACCCGGCGAACTGGTGGGGCCCTTGGTAGAACCAGCCCAGATGCTGACCGCACCGCCCGCATTGGCAATACGACCACGCATGCCCCGGAAACCACGTGTATTCCAAAGTGGGCACTCCCGCCTCCCGGCAGCCCTGAGTCCTTGAAAACAGTAGAATCTCAAAACGAAGGCCGTCGGGGTTGGAAAAACGGTGCGTGTCCTGGCCGTTGAAGGCAAAGCGGTCTTCCTCGTTTGCCACGCCATTCAGGCACCACGCGCAAAGCCAGTCAGCCCCCGCCTCCCCCGCAGCGGTTTCAGGGCTCTCCTCCAGCGCCGCTTCCATAACCGGGGGCGTTGGGGCTGCGGTTCCGCCTGAAGCCTGCCAGTTCACGCAGCAAAAATACCCTAGGGTGCGCCAGACCGTCAAACCGCGGAGCGGGCGAATCTGGAGAAGGCTGGAAGGGTGGCTTCCGCATCGTTGAAGACCAAACGCTTACCTGGCGTGGATGGGAGCTTTTGAATTGACCAAGGGGCTTTACCAGGAGGGACTCACTCGCGACAGGTTGCGGCCCGTCCCGCGACGGCGCGGTGCAAGGGGGCAGGGGAGGCTGAGGCTCTCAATCCGGAATCAACCGATGGTGGATACGATTGGGCACTGCCCTCCTTGGCGACAGGATGGTTTCTTGCCCGCCGGCTGACTGGCTGGGTCTAATCACCTCCCCCCCCCGGCCATTTACCCCGCGCCGTCGGCCCAGCGTCGGGGCAGGGCGTCCTGCGCCAGGCTGAGCCGGGCTCAGGCAGCGGCGGCGTCCAGGGCGCGTTTCCAAATGTAGCGGGCAAGCACGACGCGCAGCACCGCCGTGAGGGGGATGGCCAGGATGCCGCCGAGGATGCCGCCCAGCAGAGTTGTGCCGGCAATGACGGCAATGATGATGGTGAGGGGATGCAACCCGACCCGGTCGCCCATGATCTTGGGCGAGATGACCAAGCCCTCCAACGTTTGCACCACCGCGAACACCGCCAACACCAGCAGCGGATGCAGCCAGTCGCCGTATTGCACCAAGGCAAGGACCAGCGCCGCAAGGCAGGTAATGATTGCCCCGAGATAAGGGATGAGCGTCAGGAAGGTCGCGATGACCCCCAGCAGCACGGCATAGGGCAAGCCGATGATGAGGAACCCGATGGTGTAAAGGACGCCGTCGCAAATCGCCACCAGCACCTGCCCGCGGAAAAACGCGATCAGGTAGTCATTGATGGACCGCAGGACAAAAACCAGCTCGTCCTTGAAGGTGGACTGGGTGACCGGGAGGTAATCCGTCCACTTTGACTCAATACCGCGTTTCTCCAAAAGCAGATAAAACGCGTAAACCGGAATCAGCGCCAACCCGGCCAGCACCCCAAACCAAGAGGCGACCCGGCCCAGTTGTCCGACAAGCCAGGAGCCGACTTTGGCCGCCGCGGAGGTCACCCACGCCGTGGCGGTTTGAAGGGTTTTTGGATCCAGCGATTCCCCCAACAACTTTGGTCTATGCGGTTTCGTCCCGGGCTCCAGGGCTGGCGCATTGGTGTCGGGGGTGAGCGTCGAAATGTTGGTATCGGACACCCCGCTGGGAGGCGTTTCCAGATGGCCCTGGCGTTTAAGCCACTCCCGGACAAGGGTCGGGGGATTATTGATCCACGCTTCGATCCGGGCATGTGTCCGCTCCACGTAGGCTGGAATACGGTTGGCCAGGGAGCGGGTTTCATTCACAATCTGCGGCACAACGCTGCCAAAGAGGGCGGCAATCAGGACCAGGGCCAAAGCGAACACCAGCAGAATCGCGTTTTGCCGCCGGACCTTCCGGCGTTCGAGATAATCCACCACTGGATCCAACAGATAGGCCAGAACGCCGGCCACCGCCAGCGGCCACAGCACCGGGGCCAGCACATTCACTACCCATTTGAGGCCCAGGATCAACAATCCCACCAACCCAACCAGCGTCGCAATCGCCAGCCCGGTCACCGCCAGCCAAATGATCCGCGCCTGTTTCTCTGTCGGTGGGGGGAAGTTCATGGAGCGGAGGCTGGCCGGTCAGCTCTGGCCCAATTGCCGGGATTTGGCCGCGGCCGCCCGGACGGCGCTGATGACCGTGCCGCGGAAGTTGCCCTTCTCCAGCTCATGCACCCCTTCGATGGTGGTGCCGCCAGGGCTGGTCACCATATCCTTGAGCGCGCCCGGATGTTGCTGCGTTTCCAGGACCATCCGTGCGGCGCCCAGGACCGTCTGTGCCGCCAGCGCGGTCGCCACCCCCCGAGGCAGGCCCGCCGCAACTCCTCCGTCGCTCAAGGCTTCAATGAATTGGTAAACGAACGCGGGACCGCTGCCGCTCAAACCGGTCACGGCGTCCAGCATGGACTCCTTCAATTCAAACGCGATTCCCACCGCGGAAAACAGGCGGGCTGCCACTTGACCATCCTTGGGGTGGGCGTGCTTGCCGAGCGCGTAGCCGGTGGCCGAGGCGCCAATCAGCGCCGGGGTGTTGGGCATGACGCGAATGACCCGTGCCCCATCGCCAAGGGCCGCTTCCAGCTTCGCCGTCGGCACGCCTGCCGCAATCGAAATCAGCAACTGCTGCCGGTTGAACCGCGGCCGGATCTCCGTCAGGACACTGGCTGCTTGATCGGGCTTGACCGCCAGCACCAGGACTCGCGCAAACGCCGCCACCTCGAGGTTTGACCGGGTGGTCCGGGCCCCGGTCTCGGCTCCGAAAGCCTTGGCCGCTGACTCGGAGGGATCGCTCGCCAGTAGGTCCCGCGGCGATACCAATTTTGCCCGAACGAAGCCGCGCGCCAGCGCCGTTGCCATCTTCCCGGCGCCCAGGAAACCCAAGGTTAACTTCGCTGCCATGCGCCGCTTTATAACAGGTTGCTGCGAGGCACGAAAGTGAAAACCCCCCCGAGGGGGCTCAGGACTGGCGGGTCCAGACGCGACAAACGCATCGGGCCGGTTGAAACTGTGCGGCAACCTCTATACCCTCAGACCGACTAAAGATGACGATTCTACGAAGTTCAAGACTGGGATACGCCCTTGGCGCCGTGATGGGGATTGCCGCGGCGCAATTAACCATGGCGGACGATTGGGCAGGTTATCGCGGTTCGCGCGGGGATGCGACCGCGGCGGAGGCCGTGGCGGGGGGATGGCCGTCCGGCGGACCTCGGCTGATTTGGCGTGTGCCGACGCCGGCGGGGTTTGGCTCGTTCAGCGTGGCGGAGGGCAGGGTGTTCACCCTCGTCGCTCGCACCAACGAAGGCAGCCCGGCTGAAATCTGCCTGGCACTTGACGCGGCTACGGGCAAGGAACTCTGGACGGCGCCGGTTGGCCTGGCCAAATACCCGGGCGGCGGCGACAGCGGGGCGCCTGGCAACCGGGGCGGAGACGGACCGCGTTCGACGCCGGCGGTGAGTGGCGGCAAAGTCTATGTGTATTCCTCGGACATGGTACTGCACTGTCTGGATGCGGCGACCGGCAAGCCGGTCTGGAAACACGATATTCTGCATGAATACGCGGGCCGCAACATTGGCTGGAAGAGCGCCATGTCGCCCGTGGTGGATGGCGAGTTGGTGTTTGTCGCGGGCGGCGGCCCCGGCCAATCGCTGCTGGCGTTCAATCAGGCAAGTGGAGCCGTGGCTTGGAAGACCGGAGACGAAAAGATGACCCACGCCACTCCCGTGGTCGCAACCCTGCACGGCATACGCCAGGTCATTTTTCTGATGCAGAGCGGCTTGGTTGCGGTCGAAGCGGGCAGGGGCACGCCCTTGTGGCGTTTTCCCCATCCTTACCGCACTTCGACCGCCTGTTCTCCCGTGGTGTCCGGGGACGTGGTCTTCTGCACCGCAGGTTACGAGGTCGGCGGCGCGGCCTGCCAGGTGCTCCGGAAGGGAGAGGGGTTTGAGGCCCGAGAGCTGTGGCGAATCAAAGGGAACAACCAGGTGGCGAGCCTCTGGAGCACGCCGGTGGCGCGAGACGGCCATCTTTACGGCATGATCAGCTTCAAACGTTTTGGCAGCGGCCCGCTCAAGTGCGTGGACTTGAAGACGGGTGCGGTCAAGTGGGAGCAGCCGGGTTTTGGGGCGGGGAATGTCATTCTGGCGGGCGACCATATCGTTGCCTTGAGTGATGACGGCCAGGTGGTTCTGGTCAAAGCCCATCCCGATGCTTTCCTGGAAATCGCCCGCTTCAAGGCCGTGCAAGGCAAATGCTGGAGTACCCCCGCGCTGAGCGGGGGCAGGCTGTTTGTGCGAAGCACGGTCGAAGGCGCGTGTTTTGACCTGAGCGGCGGCCGTTAGGCTTGAGCCCAACCTCGCCATGGACGCGGGCGCCCAGTGGTCTCAAATGAGCTTGTCGTACAAGCGGCGTTTCAGCGGCGTGGGACGGTTGCTGGGCACCGCCGGCTTGGAGCGGTTGCGTCAGTCTCACGTTTGTGTGATTGGCTTGGGCGGCGTGGGCTCCTGGACGGTCGAGGCGCTGGCGCGATCGGGCATTGGCGCACTCACTTTGGTGGACCTGGACGACGTCTGTATCAGCAACGTGAACCGCCAGCTTCATGCCCTGGACGGCGAACTGGGCCGTCCCAAGGTCGAAGTGATGGCGCGCCGGGTCAAACTGATCAATCCCGAATGTGCGGTTCACCCCGTCCACTCCTTTTTTCTCAAATCCAACGCCGACGAGATTCTCAGCGCCGCATTTGACCATGTGGTGGACGCGATTGACCGGCCTGCGCTGAAGTGTCTGCTGATTGCCCGATGCCGCGAGCGGCGCATTCCCGTTGTCACCGCCGGGGGCGCGGGCGGCCGGCGGGACCCAACGGCCATCCAGGCCGCCGACCTCGCGTTCTCCAGCCACGACGCCCTGTTGCAGGAGGTGCGGCGTGGCCTGCGCAGAGAATACGGCTTCCCACGGGGCAACGAGCCGTTCGGCGTCGAGTGCGTTTTTTCGCGTGAGGCGCCGGTTTTCCCCACCGCCGAGGGGACGGTTTGCAAAGAACCGCCCCCGTCCCCCGACCTGCGGCTCGACTGCCGCAGCGGTTTTGGCACGGCCAGCTTCGTCACCGGTGCATTCGGCTTGGTGGCGGCCTCGAGGGTGGTGCGGCGGCTTACGGAGGAAGGCTCGACGGCGCCCCCCACCACTCCCTCGCCGCCGGTGGGGCGCGGCCCGACGTAAAGCCGCTCTCTGCCCGCCCCCCTCGGCTCCGATTCAGCGATTGCCAAGGCGGCTGACAACCCCCACCTTCTGCGGCTGCTTTGCGAGATCCGAGACGATGTTTACGCGTCCGCTCAAAATCGGCTATTTCGTGCTCGAAGGATTAAACTCCTTCGGGACGGTCTATTATTTTTACTATTTCTATTTTTACATGCAGCAAGTGTTCGGGTTCGGCAACAAAGCCAACCTGGTGCTGGCGGCATTGAATGGGCTGGTTTATGCCCTGTTTTCGTGGCAGGCGGGGCGCTTTGCCGAGCGGGCGGGTTACTTCACCGCCTTGCGGCTTGGGTTTGTGATCATGCTGGGGGCGTGGCTCACAGGCAGCCAGGTGGAGTCGGCGGGCGGACAAGTCGTCGTCATGCTCGTGGCGGTGGTTGGCATGTGTTTCACCTGGCCCACGCTCGAGGCGCTGGTCAGTGGCGGAGAGCGGCGCGCCGGTGTGCAACACATGGTTGGCGTTTACAACGTGGTGTGGGCGGCCACCGGGGCAGTGGCTTATTTCATCGGCGGCGCGGGCCTCGAGAAGGGGGGACTGAAGAGCCTCTTTTATGTGCCTGCCGCGATTGCAGCCTGTCAACTGGCACTCACCTTGTGGCTGGAAACCAAGGCCAGGCGTTCGGCGCCGGCCGGCCGGCTCGCCCCGCAGGCGCCCGCGGAGCCGGAGCAACATCCCCACCCCCCCGCGGAGGTGAACCGCTTTTTGCGCATGTCATGGCTGGCCAATCCCTGCGCCTACGTGGCGATTAACACCCTGGTCGCGCTCATGCCTGGTATCGCCGGCCGGCTGGGTTTATCCACCATGCTGGCGGGGTTTAGCGGTTCCGTTTGGTGTTTTGCCCGGCTCGGGGCGTTCTGGCTGTTCTGGGTGTGGGCCGGCTGGCATTACCGGTTCAGGTGGCTTTTCAGCGCGTATTTGGGCCTGGTATCCAGCTTTGCCCTGATCCTGGTGGTGCCCAGCCTGGCGGTGCTGGTGGCCGCGCAACTGGTTTTCGGGCTCGCGATTGGCCTGATTTATTACTCCTCGCTCTTCTATTCGATGGACGCCAGCGAAACCAAGGGCGAACATGGAGGCATTCATGAGGCCGCCATCGGCCTCGGCAATTTCGCCGGACCGGCGGTCGGCGCGGCTTCCCTTCACTTCCTGCCCCAGCACGCCAGCAGCGGCGCGGTGGCCGTGACGTTGTTACTGCTGGGCGGACTCGCCGCCCTGGGCGTGATCTGGAGACGAAATCGCCCTTAAAATTCGGCGTTGCCGGGGGTGCGCGCGAATGGGATTACGTCCCGGATGTTGGAAACCCCCGTCAGGAACATCAGCAGCCGCTCAAACCCGAGGCCGAAGCCGGCATGCGGCACGGTCCCGTAACGGCGCAAATCCACATACCACCAGTAATCCTCCGGCGCCAGTTTGTGAAACTTCATGTTGTCCAGCAACTGCTCCAGCCGCTCCTCGCGTTGCGCCCCGCCAATGACCTCCCCAATACCCGGCACCAGCACGTCCATCGCGGTGACCGTTTTCCCATCGTCATTCAAACGCATGTAGAACGGCTTGATCTCCCGCGGATAGTTGTAAACGGTGACCGGCGCCTTGAAGTGCTCCTCCGTCAGGAACCGCTCGTGCTCGGATTGCAGGTTCAAACCGTAATCCACCGGGTATTCAAACTTCCGCCCGGATTGGCGCAAAATCTCGATGGCCTCGGTGTAGGGAACGCGGACAAAAGGCCGTTCGACCACGAAGCGCAACCGTTCGTGCAGCGCCTTGTCCACAAACTTTCCAAACAACGCCAAATCCTCGGCGCAGTGTTCCAAGGCGTGCCGGGCCATCGCCTTGATAAACTCCTCCCCCAGGTCCATGTCGCCCTGCAAATCGCAAAACGCCATCTCCGGCTCGATCATCCAGAACTCCGCCGCATGCCGCGCCGTGTTCGAGTTCTCCGCGCGGAAGGTCGGCCCAAACGTGTAGATGTTCGACAGGGCGCAGGCGAACGTTTCCCCCTCCAACTGCCCGCTGACCGTCAGATAAGTGCGTTTGCCGAAAAAATCCGCCTCCGGCTTCTCGTCAATGTTGCCCTTCAACGTCGTCACGCGGAACATTTCCCCCGCCCCCTCGCAGTCGCTGGCGGTGATGATGGGCGTGTGCACGTAAACGAAGTCCCGCTCTTGAAAAAACTGATGCACCGCGTAAGCCAGACGGCTTCTCACCCGGAACACCGCGCCATAAAGATTCGAGCGTGGACGCAGGTGGGCGATGGTCCGCAGGAATTCCGCCGTGTGCCCCTTCTTCTGCAGCGGGTAGCTGCTGTCAGTCGCGCCCACCAGCTCGACGCGCCGCGCCCGCAGCTCCCACTTTTGCCCCGCGGCCGGCGACGCAACCAGCGGGCCCTCAACCGCCACCGACGCGCCAGTGTTCAGGTGCGCGAGCTGGTCCGCCCCCGGCGTTCCCGCATCCACCACCACCTGCAGATTCGCCAGGCACGAACCGTCATTGATTTCCAAAAACGAAAAGCCTTTTGAATCGCGCCGGGTGCGAACCCAGCCTTTTGCCGTCACCGCCTCGCGCGGTTCGGTCGAGGCCAAAAGATGCTTGATGAGTGTGCGCATAAAAATGACAACCGGTCTCCGGCGGGTACCCCTGCCGCTGCCACTTGAAGGTTTGCACCCGCCTGCCGTCGCGAACCAAAAGGTGCCGGGGAGCTTGCCGGTTTTGCAAGTTCATTTCGACGGGTTGCGCTCAAGTCCTTCCAATCCGGCATTGAAATGCGGCGGGTTTCCCCTCAGATTCGCCGCGTGGACGCCTCGCCGTCGCCAACTCGCTGCTGGGGTTTGGTACGCCGCCGCGAGCTGCTCGTGCCCACCTGGCGCGGGTGGCTCCTGCTGGCGGCCTTGGCCCTCTCGCTGTTCGCCGGCTTGATGCTGACGATTCATCCGTTCCTCGCCGCCAGCGATGGCCGGCCCGGTGGAGCGCTGGTGGTTGAGGGCTGGGGCAACGACCAGACCATCGCCCTGGCCGCCCGCGAATTCCAGCAGCACCCGTACGACAAGGTCTATGTCACGGGCGGCCCGCTCGATTGGGGCGCGCCCCTGGCCGAATACAAAACCTCGGCCGAACGAGGCGCCTCCATCCTGCTCAAACTGGGGCTGAAACCCGAGACGGTGCAGGCCGTGCCCGCCCCGGGCGTGGTCTTGGACCGCACCTATGTGTCCGCCATCAGCCTGCGCCGCTGGTTTCGCGAACATGGCGGTCCGCCGGCGAGCATCCACCTCGTCACCGAAGGCGCCCATGCCCGCCGCTCGCGGCTGCTGTTCCAAAAAGCTTTGGGACCGGAGGTCACCGTCACAGTCACAGCCGCCCCGGCCCTTGGCTACGACCCGCGCCGCTGGTGGACCACCAGCTCCGGCGTGCGGGTCGTGCTGGGCGAAGCCATCGCCTATTGTTACGTGCGCCTGTTCTTTCATCCTCCGCCGCCTGAATCATGAACCCGACCCCAGCAGTGTTTCTCGACCGGGATGGCACGCTCATCGAGGAGCGGCATTTCCTGTACCGCCCCGAGGACGTCGTCCTGCTGCCCGGAGCCGGCGCGGCCCTGCGCCGCCTGGCCGACGCCGGCTTCAAGCTGGTTTTGGTCTCCAACCAGTCGGGAGTGGGGCGGGGCTATTTCACCCTGGCCGATGTCGAGCGCGTTCATGCCCGGCTGGGACAGGACCTGGCGGAGGAGGGGGTGAGACTGGAGCGCATTTACGTTGCGCCGGAGGCGCCGGGTCAGCCCA
The DNA here is from genome assembly GCA_029974925.1 of Verrucomicrobiota bacterium. Classification (GTDB taxonomy): domain Bacteria; phylum Verrucomicrobiota; class Verrucomicrobiia; order Limisphaerales; family UBA8199; genus JARKQH01. The sequence goes on along the minus strand of JARKQH010000093.1, from coordinate 44,051 downwards.
GCCGGGGCCGCAAGCCGTCGCCGCAGTACTTATTTGACGCTCGCGACGAACTCGGCATTGATCTTGCCAGCAGTTACATGGTCGGCGACAAGCTGATTGATCTGGAGTGCGGCTGGAATGCCGGGGTGCGCCGCTGCCTGCTGGTACGCACCGGTTACGGGGCCCAGACCGAGCGCGAGCGTCCCCCCGGCCTGGACCGGGCGGTGGTCGTCAATGACCTGCCCGCGGCGGCCGAGTTCATTCTTGCCGACCAGCGGAAGCGCCGCCCGGCATAGTGTGTTACCATAAGACCCAGGCTTATGTGCGGAATCGTTGGATATGTGGGCAGGCGCCAGGCGGCGCCGTTGCTGCTGGAGGGGTTGCGGCGGCTCGAGTACCGCGGCTACGACAGCGCGGGCCTCGCGGTGCTGGAAAACGGGACACTGCGTTTACACAAGAAACAGGGCAAGATTGACCAGGGGTTGGCCCCTCTGCTGCATCGGCAGCCGCTGGCCGGCAGCCTCGGCATCGGCCATACCCGCTGGGCCACCCACGGCCCGCCCTCGGATGAAAACTCGCATCCGCATCTGGATCAAACCGGTCGCATTGCCGTGGTCCACAACGGGGTCATCGAAAATTTTGAAACCCTCAAACAGCGCCTCGTCGCCGCCGGCCACACCTTCACTTCAGCCACCGACACCGAGGTCCTCGCCCATCTGATCGGCGAGCATTACGCCCGGCTTGGCCGCGGTGACGTCGGCTTGCATCCGCTCACGCAGGCGGTGGTTAACGCCCTGCCTGAGGTCACCGGCACCTACGGCATCGCCGTCGTTTGCTCCGAGCACCCCGGCTTGATCGTGGGCGCCCGCCGCGGCTCGCCTTTGATCGTCGGCATCGGGGAAGGGGAGCACCTGCTGGCCAGCGACGCCGCCGCCCTGGCGGCTTATACGCGCCAGGTGGTTTACCTCAACGATTATGAAGTGGTCACGCTGAGCGCTGAACGGTTCGAAGTCCACACCCTCGGGCGCGGCCCCACCGCCGTTCAGGTCAGTCAGCTTGATTTCTCGCCCGAGTCGGCCGAGAAAGGCGCCTTCGCCCATTTCATGCTCAAGGAAATCTTCGAGCAGCCCCAAACCGTCCGCAACGCGCTCCGCGGCCGGCTGGACTACGACGGCGCCATGGCTCGTTTCGGGGGCCTGAACATGACCACCGCCGAATTGCGGGCGGTGGACCGGGTGGTCATCACTGCCTGCGGCACAAGCTGGCACGCCGGGCTGGTGGGCGAGTATCTCCTCGAAGAGCTGGCCCACCTGCCCACCGAGGTCGAATACGCCAGCGAATTCCGCTACCGCAACGCCCCCTTCGACAAACATACCCTCCTGTTGGTCATCACCCAGTCCGGCGAAACCCTCGACACCCTCGCCGGCCTGCGCGAAACCAAACGGCGGGGACACAAAGTCCTCGGTCTCTGCAATGTCGTCGGCAGCACCATCGCCCGCGAGGCCGACGGCGGCATTTATCTCCACGCCGGCCCCGAGATTGGCGTGGCCTCGACCAAGGCCTTCACCTCCCAGGTCACCGTCCTGGTCCTCTTCGCCCTCTTTATGGGCCGCATCCGCATGCTCTCACCCCAGGACGGCGCGCGCTTGATCCGCGCCCTCGAGGCCATCCCGGGGCAGCTCGAGTGGGTGCTCGGCCAAAACGACCGCATTCGTCAAATCGCCCTGAAATACAAGGATGCCGCCGATTTCCTGTTCCTCGGACGCCAATACAGTTTCCCGGTCGCCCTCGAGGGCGCGCTGAAACTCAAGGAAATTTCCTACATCCACGCCGAAGGCTATCCCGCCGCCGAAATGAAACACGGCCCGATCGCCCTGGTGGACCCCGAGACCCCTTGCGTATTTGTGGCGCCGCTCGACCGCATCTACGACAAAACCCGCAGCAACATCGAGGAGGTCAAGGCCCGGCGCGGCCCGGTCATCGCCATCACCACCGAAGGCAACACCGACCTCGCCGCCAAAGCGGACGACCTCCTTTTCGTGCCCGAGACCCTCGATTGTCTTACCCCCTTGCTGACGGTGGTTCCCTTGCAGCTCCTGGCCTACCACATCGCCGTCGCCCGCGGTTGCGACGTGGACAAACCTCGCAACCTGGCCAAGAGCGTTACCGTCGAATAACGGGTGCTCCCCGCGGCCAGGTGCGGGTTTCTGCGCTTTCCAGCGCGGCGCAAGAATGCCGTCCTTGCGTTCCTGCCCTGCGCTCATTCTGGCGCCAAAGACGGAGTGTGAGCCCCCGATGCCGTTGTCAGGCGCGCTGCGCGCGGCATCCGATTTGCGCTTTGCCCCCGGGCGGCTCCTCCCCCTATGATGCGTTGCAATGATCGGCACCGTTCTGAACGTGGCGGGGATTCTGCTGGGCGGCTTTGTCGGATTGAGCCGGCCCCGCCCCCTGCTGGCCAACACCGAATCTTTCTTCCGGGTGACCCTCGCGGCGTTCACGGTCTTCTATGGGCTGCAGTTGACGTGGCGCGGGTTGGGGGGATCGTTTCGCGAAGCCGCCAAACAGTTGGCGATCACCGTCCTGGCCATGATCCTGGGCCGGTTGCTGGGCAAATTCCTGCAATTGCAGGAATTCTCGAATCAGCTCGGGCATTACGCCCGCGCCCAGGTGGAAAACGCCCGCCCCGACTCGCCGGACCTGGCCTCCCATGGGTTTCGAGCTGCCACCGCCCTTTATTGCGCCGCGCCGTTGGGGATTCTGGGCGCGCTTTACGACGGCTTGTCCGGCTACTTTTTCCCGCTGGCGGTCAAAGGGCTCATGGAGGGCTTGGCCACGATGGGGTTCGTGCGGCTCTTCGGCCCGGGAGTGATGGTGGCGGCAATCCCCGTGCTGGCGTTTCAGGGCACCATTACGCTGGTCAGTAATCAATTGCTCCTCCCTTTCCTGGAGGCGCACGGCTTGGTCAACTCCCTGAACGCCACGGGGGGCTTGCTGATTTTTTCAGTGGCCTTGGTGATGCTCGAGCTCAAGCGCATCGCCTTGGCGGATTACCTGCCCAGTCTGGCGCTGGCACCGCTGCTGGCCTGGCTTTGGCGCTGAATCGGGCCGGCCACGGGGAACCGAAGAATCGCTCGGGCGTCCGCGGGTGACGCCTACTCCACGATTTTCGGGACGAGAAACAGGCCGTTGCTTTGGGCCGGGGCGTTGCGGAGCGCCTCCTCGTTGGTCAATCCGTGACGAACTTCATCCGGTCGGGTAACATTCACCAGCGGAAAGGCATGGGCGGTCGGCTCCACCCCGGAGACGTCAACCTCTTTGAGTTTCTCAATATACTCGAGCACGCTGGCCAGTTGCGCCCCGATCTTCTGTTCCTCTTCCGGCGACAGCGCCAGCCGGGCCAGGTGCGCGACGTACTTGACATCAATGTCCACTCCAGCCATAAGGCGGTTTACTCCTCGTCGAACTTGCGCTTGAGCAAAACCTCGAGTTCCTCCAGAGCCTGCGACGCGTCGTGGCCCTCGGCATAGACCGTCAGTTTGCTCCCCGGCCCCGCGGCCAGCATCATCAGCCCCATGATGCTCTTGCCGTTGACTTTCTCGCCGTCCTTTTCCACAAAGATGTCACAGGCAAAGCGATTGGCCGTTTTAACAAACATGGCGGCGGGCCGGGCATGAATGCCCAGCTTGTTGCTGACCAGCATGTCTTTGCTCTTGGCCGTCGTGTTTTCGCCTGTCTTCTTTGCGCTCATTCGCCCAACGCCTCCATAGGTAGCCAAAAGCGTGCCGCAGTGCCACTGTTTTCTACAACTTGCCGGTCGAGGCCATCCGCGCAATCAGCCGGTCGTTGAGTTCCTTGGCGGGGTTGTAGCCCGAGGATTTCAGCTTGGTCTGGAACGCGGCCACCTCGATCAAGCGGGCCAGATCACGCCCGGGCCGGACCGGGATGGTGATGTGCGGGATGTCAATGCCGAGGATTTTCACATACTCCTCCTCCATCCCCAGGCGGTCCACATCCTGCACCTCGTTCCACGACTTGAGCGACACCACCAGGTCCACCCGCTTGTCCTGGCGGATGCTTTTGACGCCGAACATCGCCGCCACATTGATGATGCCGATGCCCCGGACCTCCATGTGGTTGCGCGTGACCTCGGCGCTGGTGCCGATCACCTCCCGCCCGTCCACCAGCGTAACCTTGGTGATGTCATCGGCCACCAGGCTGTACCCTCGCTCGATCAGCGCCAGCACACTTTCGCTTTTGCCAATGCCGCTCTCCCCACGGATAATCACCCCCACGCCCAGGATGTCCACCATGCTGCCCATCTCCGTCCCCCGCGGAGCAAACATCATCTCGAGGGCCAGCGTGGCCAGGTTGATAAACTTCATGGTCACCAGCGGGGTGCGGAAGATGGGCACATTGACCTTTTCCGCCGCCTGCAGCAGCAATTTGTCCGGGTGCAGATTGCGGGAAAACACCAGGCAGGGCAGGCGATAGCTGAAAAAGGTTTCATAGCGCCGTGAACGCTCCTCCTCCGGGAGCGATTTCAGGTAAAAGGCTTCCGCGTTGCCAATGACCTGCACGCGTTTGTAGGCGAAATAACGCGTGAAGCCGGTGAGCACCAGCCCGGGGCGGTTGACCGTCGGCTCGCGGATGATGCGCTTGAGCCCGCTGGCGCCCGCCACGAGGTTCAGGCCCAGCGCCGACGCGTGATCGGTGTAAAATCGTTCTACCGTGACATGGTCGCGATGCATAGGACAAACAGGATGGGTTCAGACTGGCTGCGGAAGGGGGAATCGGTCATGGCTGCCGTTACAGGTTGAATTCCGGCCCAAGATAGATCTCGCGGGCTTTGGGGTCGCTCACCAATTGTTCGGCCACGCCCTCAATCACGACTTCGCCCTTGTGGATCAAATACGCGCGATCCACCAACTTGAGCGTTTCCCGCACGTTGTGGTCGGTGATCAAAATGCCCAGGCCGCGGTCCTTAAGCCGGCGCACGATCTTTTGCACTTCGTAAACCGCGATGGGGTCAATGCCGCTGAAGGGTTCGTCCAGCAACAGCAGCTTGGGACTCGTTACCAGGGCGCGGGTGATTTCCAGACGGCGTTTCTCCCCCCCGCTCAGGGTGTAGGCTTTGCTGCGCGCCAGCCGCGCCATGTCCAATTCATCCAGCAGATATTTGAGCCGGACAGCCCTTTCCTGGCGGCTGATGCGGCAGGTTTCCAGTATGGCGAGGATGTTCTGCTCGACGGTGAGTTTGCGGAAGATGGACGGTTCCTGCGTCAGATAGCCCATGCCCAGGCGCGCGCGCCGGTGCATCGGCAGGCCGGTGATTTCCCGCCCTTCGAACCGGACCGTCCCCCCGTCCGGCTTGATCACCCCCACCACCATGTTAAACGTCGTGGTCTTGCCGGCGCCGTTCGGCCCCAGCAAACCCACAATCTCGCCCGGCCCAACCGAGATGGACACGCCATTGACCACGCGCCGCTGGCGATACTCCTTGACCAGTTTGTCCGTGGCCAGCAGCGTGGCGCCCTCGGCAATGTTCCCGGCTTGTTCCATAGGCTTTACTTTCTTCGAGCCGGGTTCGTCCGTGGAGCGCCAGGCCCCGCCGCCGGCGCCAGCAGTTGGTTCTCATCCACCTTGCCCCAGCCCTGAATGTGATACTGTCCCGGCGCAATCAGCCGGCTGTTGGCGCGGTCCAAAATGATGGGGTCATTTCGGAAAATCCCGTTGGTGGTTTGCAGCACGGAGTTGCCCGTCAGTTCAACCAAATCATTGGTGACGCCCTCAACCACGCGATAAAGATAGACCGCCCGGTCGCCAGTGCCGTGCACTACCTGTCCCTGCCGGTCCGCCAGGTCAAACGACACCGAGTCCTGCGCCACAATCCGTTCAATGGTTCCTCCCGTCGCGGGCAGTTCAACGGTCAGCATTTCGCACGACCAGTTCATTTGGGGATGGCTGATATAAACCCCGCCGCTGAACACGGCGCCTCTTGCGCTGACCCGGTATTCTTCGCAGAAAACGTCGGCAAATTCGGGCGCGGCTCCGGCGGCCGGAGTGGCGGGCGGCGCAATCGAAGCCGGAGTTGGCAGCGCAGCGGGTGCGGTAACAAGCGCGCCGAACTCGGACGCGGGCAGCCGCATCGAAGCCCTGCCGCGGACGATCATGTCCTCCTCCCGCGCGCGAACGAGGATGACCTCGCCTTGCCCCTGCCGCGCGCCGGCCTGCCAGAGGGGATTGCCGGTCAACTCGACGATTCCGTTGGTGCCGTGGTACACTGCGCGTTCCGCGGTGAATCGCCGGTCTTCCTGCGTGATCTCAACCCCGCCGTCCGCCAGCAGCTCCTCGACTTCGTTTGTCCCGGCAAACCGGACGGTCATTTGGGCACACGTCAGGGTGCCTCGGGGAACGCCGGACTCGACCTCCGTGACGCGCACCGCCCGGCGAAAGGCCGCCCAATTGGTGCGCAGCTCGTATTGTTCGCACGCAATCTCGACAAAGAGGTTGGTTGGCGTTTTGCTGCCTTGCCGGCCTGATGCCAGCAAGCCCGACCCCGCCAAGCTTTCCCCAGGGAGCCGCATCCGACCGTTGCCTGAGGCCAAAAAAACACGGTTGGTGGGGTCAATGACCAGTTCCTCCGCGCGGCCCTCGCGCTGGCCAGTCTTCCAGGCGGGCCGCCCCCACACCCGAACCATCCCGGTGTCGGCCGCATAAACCGCGTGTTCGCCCGAGGCCTGCACGCCGCTGTACTCGACGGCGATTTGCTGCTCGGCGGTGATGCTCTGCACCCGCCGGCCGCCCACCGGCATCTGAATCGTCAGGACGCCCCCGCTCATCGCCAGGTTCGTCCCGCTCACGCGCACCTGTCCGCGATAAATTCCCAACCCCTCCTCGCGGGCATATTCGAACCGCTCCGAGGTGATTTCCAACGGGGGCTCCTCCGCGGTCGCAGCGGCGGCTTCACTCGGCTCCCCGCGCTGCAATAGCGATGGATGCACGCGCGTCCGCACCTGGTTCGAAATCACCAGGGTCGAATTGGTTTGCTGCCAACTGAAACCCTCGCCCTGAAGGGAGAACTTGCCGTCAGCGGTTTGAACCTCGAGTGGGCCGGCCGACCGGACCGACCGGGAGCGGGACTCGTACAAACACTCGGGCGCCACGACCAGCATTTCCTCCGCGCCGTCCTCGCGGAATGTGCGGAGGCGCGCCTGGGTGATCTGGACCTGTTGCCCGCCCGCCATGGGCACGGCTTCGGCGCCTTGCAGCAGGGATTTCGCCTGGGCCTGTTGGGGCGGGTCGTAATAATCGGGCGACACGCTGAAATTCTTGACCCGGCCCATGACCGTCTGCTGGCCAGACGCGGCCGGCGGAGCCGCGGCCAGGGCGGCCAGCAGCAACGCCGCCGACAGCCACAGCTTGCGCGAGAATTGAAAGCGCGGACTCAAAGGGCTTCGAAAATCTTGACCAGACTTTTCATGACCGCCGGCATTTCCGCCAGCGGAATCATATTGGGACCGTCGCTCAGGGCCCGGTCTGGCTCGGGATGGGTCTCGATGAACAGGCCATTGGCCCCCGCCGCGACCGCACAGCGGGCCAGCACGGGCGCAAATTCCCGCTGGCCGCCCGACTTGTTCCCACCCCCGCCGGGAAGTTGTACCGAATGGGTCGCGTCAAATATGACCGGGAACCCGAGTCTCTTCATGATCGGGATGGCCCGCATGTCCGACACCAAATTATTGTACCCAAAGGTTGTGCCGCGCTCGGTCAGCAGAAGTTTTTTCCCGCCCGCGCTTTGCGCCTTGGCCACCACCTGCCCCATTTCCCCCGGGGAAAGGAACTGGCCTTTTTTCAGGTTCACAATCTTCCCCGTGCGGACCGCGGCGGTAATGAGGTCCGTCTGCCGGCAGAGAAACGCCGGGATTTGAACCACATCCACCACTTCGCCCGCGGCTTTGGCCTCCCACTCCGTATGCACGTCCGTTAAAATCGGCACGCCGACCCGTTTCCGCACGCCCGCAAGCAGTCGCAGACCTTCCTCGATTCCCGGTCCCCGAAACGACTCCGCCGAGGTCCGGTTGGCTTTGTCGTAGCTGGCTTTGAACACGAAAAAGATGCCCAGCCGGCTGCAAAGCCCCTTAAGGCTCCTGGCGACCTCGAGGCACAGCCCCTCGTTCTCGATCACGCAGGGGCCGGCGATCAGGCTCAGCCGGCGATTATCCCGCAGGGATTTCCAAATGGCAGAGTCATTCAACACAGCCTTTTTGTAACAGCCGGGGCGCGGAAAGTAAATGCCGCTCCCACTCTCCCGCCGGCCCCAGAAGGGCGCCCGGCTTGCGCGAGCATCCGCCAGTAAAAAAATTGACGCGAGCAACCGGTCTTCGCGCCGCGAGTCGCAGGACCTGCCCGAAGCGGACGATGGCAAAGCGGCGCTGCCGAGGCGCCGGGGCAGCGGGTGAGGGTGGCCGCCCGTCGCGGCGGCCGATGGCAGAGCCCGCGGGGTGGGGCATATCGTGTTGGTGTGCGCCGCCCACCGGCCCCTCAATCAGAGCCGTCGGGCGCATGGAGGTGCAATTCAACCGAATTTTGCGCTGGTGTGGTGCGTCAGAAAGAGCATCGCGGCGTTCGGTCGCGAAAAGAAGTGCATTCGCGCCCCGGGCTTGGTAGGTTAAGAGTCGGGTTCGACATCAAACGGTTTGTTTGTTGAATGACGCATGGAATCTGGTCGGTTCGGACATCGCAGTGGCAAGGCGGCCGCCCATTGTCTTTTATGGCTGATGGGCGGGCTGGTGGTGTTGTGTGGCTGCAGCGCGAAACATTATCGCAAGTCGGCGGACAAGGAAGTTTACGGAATTCTCCAACAAGTGGAGCGCCAGATTTTCGGGCGCACCAACGCGTTTACGATTGATACGGTGTATTCCCATCGGGACCCCGCCACGATTTTGCCGGCGGAAATCATTGCCGACCGGAACGCCACGAACCTGCGGGTCATCAATCTGGCAGAGGCCCTGGACCTGGCTTTCAAGAACAGCCGGGAATATCAGACGCGCAAAGAACAGCTTTACCTCCGCGCCCTCACACTGACGGGGCGCCGCTACGAGTTTGGCCCCGCCTTCACCGCGACCAGCGAGGCGGCCATCAGCGGCTCGGGCGAGGGCTCCGACGTCGGCTCGGTCAGCAGCCAGGTCAGCGTGAGCCAGTTGCTCAAGAGCGGCGGCAAACTAACCGCCGCGCTCGGCAATGACCTCGTTCGTTATTTCACGCAGTTCACCGCCGGGTCCGGCGGGTCGCGGTCGGCCCGCAACACGGCCATCAGTTTCCTGTCGGTGAACCTGTCGCAGCCCCTGTTGCGGGGTTTCGGAATCAACAACCCGGCGGTCGAGAACCTGACCCAGGCGGAACGCAACGTGGTGTATGAGGTTCGCTCCTTCAGCCTCTACCAGCAGCAGTTTGCCGTGGACACCGTCAGCGCCTATTTCCGCCTGGTGACGCAGAAGGACATCGTCCGGAACAACTACCGGAACTATACCAACCGGGTGGAGACCACCCGCTATCTCCAGGCCCGGGCCGTGGACCGGGAGCGCGAAAGCAACGTGGACGACGCGCGGACGGCGGAGCTCGGGGCGCGGCGGGACTACATCAACTCGCTGGCTTCGTTCCTGACGGCCCTGGACAATTTCAAGCTGCGGCTGGGCCTGCCGATTGCCGAGCAGGTGTACCTGGAGGACAAGGACCTGAAGGAACTCATCCAGGCCGGCCTGATTCCCGTCGAGGTTGACCGCGACGCGGCTTTTCAAATCTGCCTGGAGCGCCAGATGGAGGTGCTCAATGCCATTGACCAGTTCGAGGACAGCAAGCGCAAGGTGCGGATCGCCGCGGATCAGCTTCGCGCCGATGTCAACTTTTTCGCCAGCGGCTCCGTCGAGTCCGAGCCCCCGGACGATTACGCGCACTTTGAGCCCCAAAAAATCCGGTACAACGCCGGCATCCGGCTGGATTTGCCGCTGGACCGGCTGCTGAAACGGAACGATTACCGGAACGCCTTGATCAATTTCGAAGCCCAGCTCCGGTCGCTCGCGCTCACGCTGGACCAGTACAAGGAGCGCATTGACGCCGGCCTGCGGGCCATTGAACAGGCCCGCCTCAATTACCTTAACGGGGTCGAGTCGCTGCGCGTGGCCGAACGGCGCGTCGAGAACAACCTCATGCTGCTGGAGGCCGGCCGGGCGACAATCCGCGATGTTCGCGAGTCGCAGGACAACCTCATCAACGCCCAAAACCAGTTGGCGAACATTTACGCCTCCTACCTGGCCGACCGGCTGGGGTTGCTGGTGGACCTTGGGGTGATTGACATCCGGCCGGAAAAGTTCTGGCTGCTGGACCCGCTGGAAACGCTGCTCAAGCCCGAACAACGCGGCGCGCCCCCCTTGCGCATGCCCGACGACCGGGTCCTGCCCCCGCAACAATTTCTGGAGCCTGCATCATGAAACCCAGTTCCACTCCCATGACTACCTCTCCCCCTCCGGCCGGCGCCGGCAACGGCCTGCTCGGCTGGCTTAAACGCCGTCCCCTCCTGTCCCTGTTGGTGGTGGCGGGGATGGCGCTGGGCTTGTTCCTTCTGCTGCGGCCCGCCAGTCGGAAGACCAGTGCCACCGAATTCTATGAGGTCAAGCGCGGCGATTTCACCGTGACCGTGGTCGAAGGGGGAACGTTGGCGGCGGTCAGCGAGATCAGCATTCGCAACGAGGTCGAGGGAACCGCCCGCATCATCTGGATCGTGCCCGAAGGCACCTACGTCAAGAAGGGCGACCTGCTGGTCGAGCTGGATTCCGCCCAGGCGCAGGACCAGGTCAACCAGCAGCAGATCGCCTACGAAAAGGCCAAGTTCGCCGTCGAACAGGCGCAAGCCCAGCTCGAAATCCAAAAGAGCGCCACCAACAGCGATTACCTCGCCGCCGTCCTCAAGGTCAAGTTCGCCAAAATTGACCGTGAAAAATACGAGCAGGGCCAGCGCCTGGTGGACCTCATCGAAGCCAGCAACCGGGTGGTCCAGGCCGAGGCCCAACTGGCCGTCAACCTCGATACCTACCGCAACTCGACCAACCTCGCCGCCAAAGGGTATGAAACCAAGCAGAAGGCCGCCAGCGACTGGCTGGCAGTTCTCAACAGCCTCAATGCCCTCACCGTGGCCACCAACACCCTCTGGCTGCTGCAGAATTTCGACTCGGTCAAGAGCCGCGAGAAATACGAGGCCGATGTCCGCCAGGCCGAGGAGGAGCTGGAGCGCGTGGTGAACCAGAACCGCCGGAAAATGGCCCAGTACGAGGCCGATCTGGCCACCCAGCTCAACACGCTGGCGTTGAACGAGGAGAAGCTCAAACGCGACCGCAAGAACCTCGAGGCCACCCGCATTGTGGCGCCCCAGGACGGTTTGGTGGTGTATCAGGTCAGCGAGAACCGCTTCAGTAGCGAATCCCTCATCGAAGGCGGGGCGGTGGTTCGAAACCGGCAGGAGCTCATCAAACTGCCGGACCTGTCCCGCATGAAAGTCACGGTGAAAATCCATGAATCGCACGTGAACATGATCCGGCCCGGCCTTCCGGCCTATGTCATGCTGGATTCCGCGCCGGACCAGCGCTACCGGGGGGTGGTGGAGCGCGTGGCCCCGCTGCCGGACACCCAAAGCCGTTGGGGCAACCCGAACCTCAAAGTCTATAACACCGAGATTTTCCTGACCGACACCATTCCGAACGTGAAGCCGGGCGTGTCCGCTCGCGCCGAGATTATTGTCACCAACATCGCCAACACCCTGTCGGTGCCGATTCAGGCGGTGACCAGCTATCGCGGCACGCAGGCGGTTTATGTTGCCAAAGGCGGCCGCTTCGAACCCAAGCCGGTCGAGATCGGACTCTACAACACAAAGTTCATCGAGATTACCCGTGGCCTGAACGAAGGCGAGCGCGTCCTGCTCTCGCCGCCGTTCGATACCCAGGAAAAAGACCTCGAACGGGGCGTCTTGGCCGATGCCGAGAAAGCGACCCTGTCCACCAACGTCCCGCCCCCGCGCGCTGACCTGTCCGTCCGCGGGCCGGACCGCCCTCCGAACGGTGAGGGAGCGGAAACGGTGGCCGCTGGCGGGCCCAACGGCGCTGCGGGGCCCGGACGTCGGGGCGGCTTCAACCCGGAGGAAATGCTGAAACAATTCGACCGGAACAGCGACGGGCAACTGGATGAAACGGAGCGTGAGGCGATGCGAACCGCCATGGCGGCGCGTTTTGCCCAGGGGGGCTTCGGCCCAAGCGGCACCAACGCCGGTCCCGGACGACTCAGCCGCGAGGAAATGCTGCGCCAGTTCGACAAGAATGGCGACGGGGAACTGGATGAAGAGGAGCGCGCGGCTTTGCGGGCGAGGTTTGGTGGACGCGGTCCCCGGGGCGGAGGGGAGCGGTCCGGTCCGGAGGGCGAGGCCGGCGGTGGCCGGGCCGGGGCCCCGGAGGAGGGTGGCCGTCGTTCACCCGAGGCGCCGCCGCGTTGACAGTTCATGCCCATGCAAGCGCAAGCCGGCCAGCCTGCCCCGGTGCCGCCGCCCCCGCCCGGCGACAACAGCATCATCCGTCTGGAACGGATCGAAAAGACCTACTTCCTCGGGGGCGAGAACATCGTGCGAGCCTTGGCGGGCGTGGACCTGTCCATCGAGGAGGGTTCGTTTGTCGCGATCATGGGCCCGTCGGGCTCGGGCAAATCCACCATGCTCAACATCCTCGGCTGTTTGGACCGTCCGACCGCCGGCCGCTATTGGCTTGGAGGAGAGGATGTCTCGCGAATGAGCGACGATGAGTTGTCCGAAGCCCGCGGCCGGCGCATCGGCTTCATTTTTCAGTCCTACAACCTCATCGCACAATTGACGGTGATCGAAAACATCCAGGTCCCGCTCTTCTATCGAGGGGTGGACCTGAAAGCGACGTATGACCGGTGTGTCGAGCTGGCTCGACTGGTCGGACTGGGCGACCGCCTGCACCACCGGCCAACCCAGCTTTCCGGCGGACAACAACAACGCGTCGCCGTGGCCCGCTCCCTGGTCAATGACCCGTTGATGATTCTAGCCGACGAACCCACCGGCAACCTGGACTCGCGCACCGGTGCCGAGGTCTTGGACCTCATCTCACGGCTGAACGAGGCTGGCAAGACCATCATCCTGGTCACGCATGACGACAAAGTCGCCGCGCGGGCCCACCGTGTGGTGCGGATGAAAGACGGGCTGGTGGACCAGGACATAGACCAGTTGCCACCGGCGGCCCGGTCGGGGGGCAACGGACGGGGGGCCTCATGCTGAAACGGCTCATTGTTCCCTACCAGTTCGTCATCACGGTTCGGCTGGGCATCAAGAGCCTCCTGCTCCACAAACTGCGCTCGTCCCTCACCATGCTGGGGATCATCTTCGGCGTGTGCTCGGTGATCGCGATGCTGGCCATCGGCGAAGGAGCGTCGTACGAGGCGCAGGAGGCCATCAAGAAGTTGGGCAGCAACAACATTCTCATTCGCAGCCTGAAACCGCCGGAACAGGCGCGACAGCAGGGCATGGGCGGCCCGCGCGGCATGCAGCTCAAATACGGGTTGACCTACGCCGACAGCGGCCGGCTGATGACCACCATCCCCGGCGTGGTCCGGTTGCTGCCCATGCGCATCATTCGCGAAAATGTCCGCTTCGCCCAAAACGAAGTCCCCTGCCAGGTGATCGGCACCCTGCCATTTTATCCCGAGGTGGGAGGGGCGGAGGTGGTGCGCGGGCGGTTTCTGGCGCCGATGGACGAGCAGCATCAGGAAAATGTCTGCGTCATCACCACCGGCCTGGCCCGCCGCCTGTTTCCGATTCAGGACCCCCTCGAGCATAGCGTGCGGATAGATACCTTCTATTACCGCGTCATTGGCATTATCCAGGAGCGGAGCCAGCCCGAGCAACGAACCCAGGCCGGCAAGATGGAGGGCCAGCCGCTGGACAACAACGTTTACATTCCCCTCAGCACCTCGCGCACCCGGTTCGGCGAAATCCTCATCCGCCGGAGCGCCGGCAGCTTCGAGGCCGAGGAGGTGCAATTGCACCAAATTACTGTCCAGATGCGCGATACCGCGGCGGTGGAAACCGCGGACCCGCAAATCAAAACCCTCCTGGGCCGGTTCCACGACCAGAACGACTACGAAATCATTGTTCCCCTTCAACTGTTGCGGCAGGCGGAACAAACCAAGCGAATTTTCAGCATCGTGCTGGGCTCCATCGCCGCCATCTCTCTCCTCGTCGGCGGCATCGGCATCATGAACATCATGCTCGCCACCGTCACCGAACGAACGCGGGAAATCGGCATCCGGCGGGCCTTGGGCGCGAAACGGAGTGACATCACCCTCCAGTTCCTCGTCGAGACCGTGGTGCTTTCGGTCGGCGGCGGCTTGATTGGAGTGATGGTGGGCATTTTGGTGCCCATTCTGGTCTCCTCCCTCACCACCATGAAGACCATTGTGACCCCATGGTCGGTCCTCCTGGCGTTCAGCATCTCCGGAGCTGTCGGCATCATTTTCGGCCTGTATCCGGCCAAGGCAGCGGCAAAACTGGACCCGATCGAGGCCCTGCGCCACGAGTAGCGGATTCGCGCCAAAAAAACAGAAGGCCGGCAGTCCCCCCGCTTGCGGGCGGTCCCGCCCCGCACCCGGACGGCAGCGGCCGCGTTGCCGCACCACCAAGCCGGCGATCCCCGCTCAACGCCTCCATCCTGCGTCCGGCGACGGCCGCGTTCCTGCCCGCGCAGGCGTCTTGTCCCGCGCTACCGGGCAAAAATGCGCCGGATGACTTCCTCGATGGGCACCTCCTGGATGTCAATATCAGTGACGGGTAACTCGTCCAGCAGGGCCTTGCACACGGCGATCACCCGCTCCCGCTTTACGCGAAGCTGGATGCTGCCGGGTGTCCGCTCAACCACTTCGCCATACCGCGCGAGGCTTTCGGCAGGGCACTCGGCCGACGCGTCACATTGGATGCGCACCAATTTCGAGTCCGCAAAACGGTCCACCACTTCGCTCAGCAGGCCATCGAAGAAGATGGTGCCGTGGTCAATGATGATCACCCGCTTGCACAACGCTTCGATGTCGGCCATGTAGTGGCTGGTCAGGAGGATGGTGGTGTGCCGCCGCGCATTGTGTTCCCGCAGGAATTCGCGAACCGTCTTTTGCGAGACCACATCCAGGCCGATGGTGGGCTCGTCGAGAAACAACACCTTGGGCTCATGCAGCAGCGCCGCAATCAATTCCATCTTGGTGCGTTCCCCCAGTGACAACTCCCGCACACTGACATTCAGCTTGTCCCGAACTCCAAGCAGCTCGCTCATCTCCCCGACCCGCCGGTCCCTGTCGGCGCGCGAGATGCCGTAAATCTCGGCGTTGAGTTCGAACGATTCCCGGGCCGGGAGGTCCCACCATAACTGGTTCTTTTGGCCCAACAGCAAGGCGAACTGCCGCCGATAGCCATCCCGGCGCTCCCACGGGACATAGCCCAGCACCCGGGCCATGCCGCTGGTCGGATACAACAGCCCCGACAGCATCTTGAGCGTGGTCGTCTTTCCGGCGCCGTTGGGCCCCAGAAAACCGACCAGCTCGCCCGCCTCAATGTTAAAGCTGACCTGTTTGACGGCCTCGAGCTGTTCATACTGCCGCCGAAACAGGCCCTTGAGGGCTCCGGTAAAGCCGGGTTGCTTGCGATAGGTGCGGAACACCTTCGTCAGGCCGTTGACTTCAATCACAGGCATTTGCTTGGTGCGGTCGGCGGAGTGGCTGACGGCCATCGCCCCGGGCTTTCATAACCTTTCAGCAGACCGGGCGCAATGGCGATATCAAGTTTGACCCGCGCAAGGGCAGGTAAAACGCCATTGGCAATACATCTCGGGCGGGTGCGGTCCGGGCGGCGCGAACCGGCACTCAACCTGGATGCGGTCGTCCACCGCGGTCGCAATGCTGCGGAACTCCGCCTCGTGCATGGCCCGGCAGGCATATTCGCCCAAGCCCCGCTTCAACCGCGCCTCCTGCACCGGGCAGACGGGCACCGACAGTATCACCTCGTCGTCCCGTTCCTCGATTTCATATCCAATAAGCAGGCTCCAGGGATAGTATCGCAGCACCTCGACCAAGCCGCGGAGGCCCCGGTCCCGAATGCCAAAGCGGGCGGCCAGGTCCCGGGCCGCCAGCCCTCCCACCCGTCCCCAGACTTTTTCATTGATTTGCTCGGCCGCTTCCTGCCCGAAGCGCTCGCTCAGGTAGATGAACCAAAAGGCATCCATCACCCGGTAATGGCGCAGGAAGAAGTCTATGTAACTTCGCAGCGTCGGCGCGTCCATGTCCTGGAAAATTTGCGGGTCGGTTTTCATTCCACACCCCAGTGTAGGGCCTGCGGCGGTTTGCTCAAGCCGGGGCTTCCGGCCCGCATTCGGCGGCGCCCCCCGCACGGTGCTGGCCCCGGCCTCCCAACCGCCCCTTGCTGGCACGGCTGGCGCGAGCGCGGACTTGGTGTAGAATATCAAAGAACACCGGTTGACGTGTGAACGTGGAAAGAGCGGAAACAGGCGCGGCGCGGATGAAAACGAGCGGCTTCACCTTGATTGAGCTGCTGGTCGTCATCGCCATTATTGCCATTCTGGCGGCGCTTTTGCTGCCTGCCCTCAGCCGCAGCAAGCAGCAAGCGGCCACGGTCTCCTGCCTGAACAACCTGAAGCAACTGCAAACCTGCTGGCAGCTTTACACCTCCGACTACCAGGACCGCCTTCCCCCCAACAACTCCGTCTATGCCATTGGCACGACCCCGACCGAACTGCTGCGAGGCGCGTCCTGGTGCCTCGGGGTGACCCGCACCGACACCTCGACCACCAACATCGAACAAGGGCTGCTGTTCCCCTATAACCGCTCGGTTGCCATTTATCATTGTCCGGCGGACCGGTCCACAGTGGAGGATGGTTCGGGCAAAAAACTTTCCCAGCTCCGCACCCGCAGCTACAACATGTCTCAAGCGGTCAACGGCTGGCCCGATTTTGACTGGTTCAACAACAGCCTCATGCCCAGCTTCCAGAAGTTCACCCAAATCAACCGCCCCGGCACCGACCAGTTGTTTGTCTTTCTGGATGTGCATGAGGACGAAATCCTGGACGCGCACTTCGGAATTCCCACGGCAGAACGGTTCCCAGGGGCCAACAACTGGTGGGACGTTCCCGCCAACCGACACAACCAGGGTGCCTGTCTCTCCTTTGCCGACGGTCATGCCGAACGCTGGCGCTGGAAATACCCAAAGTATTTCAACGGCTGGCCCAAGCCGGTCCCGCCCGAAGAGCGGCCCGATTACGACCGGGTGCAGGCGGGGGTTCGCCAGTACTGGAATTAGACTGCCAGCGCGGACTCGATCCGGCGCCACAGGTCCTCGGGGTCCTCGAGCCCGACGGAAATACGGATGAGGTAACGGGACACGCCGCAGGACTCGGCCCAATCCAATTCGGTGTAGTGGGCCAGCAACGTGAACGGACAGGCGAGGGTGAAAGCGGTTCCGAGGCTGGGCCCTTTGCAGACCTCCAGACGGTTGTAAATGGCCGGGGAGCGGGACGGGGCATCGCCCGGCAGGAAGGTGATCAGCGCGCCCCAGCCGCCGTCGGGACGCCGCACGGCTTCATACGCCTCGCTAAACTCCCATTTGGGATACCACACCCGCGCAATCGCCGGATGACGCCGGAGCCGCTCGGCTAACAGCAACCCGCTGGCGTTGTGCCGCCGCATCCGCTCCACAAAACCGCGCGCCTGGACCTCGATGACGGCAGCGTCCTCGCCCCACAGAAGGTCTTCGTGTTGTTCCCGCAGGATCGCTTTGAGTTCACCATGCAACGGGGAGCGCGGATTGCAAATGACCGCGCCGCCCATGGCCTCCGCCGTGCCCACCACGAACTTGGTCAAACTGGTGGCCACCAGGTCCGCGTAAGGAGCGAGGTCCACGTTGGCCGGAGTGGCGACGACGTCGTCGGCCACCAGCGGGACGCGGGCTTTGCGAATGATGGGACTGATGCGGCGGAGGTCCGCCGAACCGAGCAAGGGATTGCCGGGAATTTCCCCAAAGCAGGCTGCGACAGGCTCTCGCTCCAGGAGCGACTTCAAATCCGCCTCAATGCGTTCCAGATTGTAGAGGAGAATGCCCCCGTCCCCCAGCTTTTGCTGCAACTTGAGCGTGTCCACATAAGGGAACCCCAATTGGACCGTTGGCCGGTCGGGGCAGCGCCGCCTTACCGCCTGCAAGGCGCGGAACTGCGCTGCCATTCCCGTTGGCGTGAGGAACACATCGTCCTCGGCGCAATCATACCACCCGGCCAGATGCCGGCGCAGGACGCGGCGCGGCTCGTCGTCCTCCGGCTTCGCCCGCCGGCCGGCCAGACAAGCTTCGGCCTGGCGTGAGGACACGATCAACCCGGTATGCTGCCAGAAATCCTTGAGCGCGACGCTTCCCTCCGCCGTGGTGATCACGCCCCAGACCCCCTCGCGCGAAACCGCCTCAGCGGGCGCCCGGCTGGCCCGATTCACGTACGCGGCTGCGAGCCTCGCCGCGGACGGGGACGGAAACGGCAGACAGGTTCGGTCCCCCCCAACGCGCCGGCCCAACTCCCGCACCAGCGGGTGCACGACAAACCGGGGATAGCCCGTCTTGACGAACTCTTGAATGGCCGGGGTCTTCTCCTCGTAATCCACAACATCCTGCCAGCGGGGCAGGGCCATCGAAACCGCATGCGGCGAGTCGGGAATGGGCTTCCCCAACTGGTCGGCGCGCCAGACGGGGTGGCAAAGCAGGGAGTCGCTTGACATGGTTTAAGACTCCGAACGCTGCAAAACAGCCTGGAGCGCCTCCTCCAGGTCGCTGCGCAGGTCTTCGACGTCTTCGACGCCCACCGACAGGCGCAGCAGTCCATCTCCAATGCCCACTTTGCGCCGCACCTCGGCTGGCACGGAGGCATGGGTCATGGTGGCCGGATGGCACACGAGACTCTCGACCCCTCCGAGGCTCTCAGCCAGGGTGAACAGGCGCAGGCGGCGGCAAAAAACCAGGGCGGCCTCGGCGGAGCAATCCAATTCAATGACAATCAGCCCCGAGCCGCCCCTCATCTGGCGTTTGGCCAGCTCGTATTGAGGATGACTGCGCAGGAATGGATGGCGCACCAGCCGCACGCCCGGTTGTTTTTCCAGCCAACAGGCCAGCTCGAGGGCGTTGCTGCAATGCCGCTCCATGCGCAACGCCAGGGTGCGCTGGCCCCGGGTCGTCAGCCACGCGTCAAAGGGCGAGGGTTGCAGCCCGAGGGCTTTCTGGGCGAAAATCATCTTCTCCTGCCACTCGGCGTCATTGGTGGCCACCACGCCGCCAAGGCAGTCACTGTGGCCATTGATATACTTCGTCGTTGACGAGAGGGACAATGTCGCCCCCAGCTCGAGCGGACGCTGGAGATAGGGCGACGCGAAAGTGTTGTCCACAAGCACCGGCGCCCCGGCGGCCGCGCCCGCGCGGCTGATGCCCTCGATGTCCAATATCTTGAGCAGCGGGTTGGTCGGGCTTTCCAGCCAGATCAAGGCCGGACGCAGGCGCGGAATCGCTTCCCAGTTGGCTGTCTGACTCAGGTCCAGGTACTGCGTCCGGAGACCAAATTTGGCGAAAACCCGCTCAAAAAGGCGGTAGGTGCATCCGTACAGGTTCTCCTCCGCCAGCACCAGGTCCCCGCTCCGCAACGTCGAAACGACCGCCGTGATGGCCGACACTCCGCTGGCGAAACAGGTCGCATGCCGCGCCCCCTCCAGCGCCGCCACACTCTCCTGCAACAGCCGAAAGTTCGGGTTGCCCGACCGCGTGTAGTCGAAACCGTCGGGATTGCCGGATTCAAAGGTCGAGGTGAGATACACGGGGGGCATCACCGCCCCGGTCGTCCCGGAGAAGCCTCGCCCGCCATGCACCCCACGGGTGCTGAACCCTGCGGTTTTCTGGTTGCGCATTGCGGGTCAGCTTATCGCAGAAACTTAACCTCCACTTCAAGTCTTTTTATGGACTTTGTTCCCCGGCAAGCAGGCGGTTGAACGCCCGGCACCCGAAGCCGTCGCGGGCGCTGCCAGCCGCGCTCGCGCCAGGGGGCCTGAAAACAGAGGAAGCGCTCTCCGCGGCTTTTCGGAGAGCGCCTCCTGTGAAACGTCCTGTGCGGTTACTTGGGCTGGGCCGGCTGCCCGCTGTTGGCGGGCGGCGGGGCCACGGGGATGTTGGTCGCGGGAGCAACCGGCGCGGCGGGCGCGGCCGGAAGATTCGTCGGCGCCACGGTCGGCGTCGGCGTCGGGGCCTCGGCGGGACCGGGGGCGGGGACGGTGGAGGGCGCTGGCGAGGCCGGCGCGGTGGCGGCCGGGCCACTTCCCGCCTCCTGCAAACGGCGCTCGAAATCGCTCGTCGTGCGGCGGCTTTGCAGCAAGGCCAAAAGAATGGCGATCACGAAGAATGTGCCGGCGGCATATTTCGTGATCTTGGTCAGCACGGTGCCCGAGCCGGCGCCAAACAGCGCGTCGGTCGCCGCGCCGCCAAAGGCCAGGCCCGCGCCGGCTTCCTTCTTGGGAAGCTGGATGAGGACCAGGAAGATGAGCGCCGCGCAGTCCAACAGCAGCAGAAAGGTCAATATACCAATAATGAAACCCATAAGATTGTTAGATCGAGTTTTTGACGATGTCCGCGAAACTGCGCGCTTCAAGCGATGCGCCGCCCACCAGGGCGCCGTCCACGTCCGGCTGACTCATCAATTCCCGCGCATTGGACGGCTTGACGCTGCCGCCATATTGAATCCGGACACGGCGGGCGACCGTGTCGTCAAACAGGGCCGCCAGCAGGCGGCGGATGAAGGCGTGGGCCTCCTGCGCCTGGGCGCTGGTGGCCGTTTTGCCGGTGCCAATCGCCCAGACGGGCTCGTAGGCGAGGATGGTTTCCACCATCTGGTCCTTGGTCAGGCCCGCCAGACTGCCGCGGACCTGCGTCTCGAGCACTTTCTCGGTCTGGCCGCTCTCGCGCTCGGCAAGGGTTTCTCCCACACAGACAATCGGCTTGAGCGAGGCCGCATGGGCGGCGGCGGCCTTCCTGGCGATGAGCTCGTTGGATTCCTTTTGGTACTGGCGGCGCTCGGAGTGGCCGAGAATGACGTAGCGGACGGAGAATTCCTTCAGCATGACGGCCGCGATTTCGCCCGTGTAGGCGCCGACGTTGTGCTCGCTCATGTTCTGGGCGCCGAGCCGAATGTTCGAATCCAGGATGGCCTTCGACACCTCGCTGAGGGCCGTGAAGGGCGGGCAAACCACAATGTCCACCTCCTTGACACTGGCCAGTTCAAGCTTCAGGTCGCGCACCAAGTCCAGAGCCTCGGCGACCGTTTTGTTCATTTTCCAGTTTCCGGCAATAATCAGTTTCCGTTCTTTATTCATTTTTCAAATTCCATCCGCTCTCCGCGCCGGGCGGCCGGCCGGCCGCCCCGGAGCTGCGGGAGTCTCGGTCAAAAAGCAATTACTTGTCGGTCAGGGCTGCGACGCCAGGAAGAACCTTGCCCTCGAGGAATTCCAGGCTCGCCCCGCCGCCGGTGCTCATAAAGGTCACTTGGGCGCCCAGCCCGGCCTTGTTGAGCGCCTTGACGCTGTCTCCGCCACCAATGATGCTCTTGGCGCCGTGCTTTTGGGTCACTTCGGCCACCGCGCGGGCGATGGCCTGGGTCCCTTCGGCGAAGCGCTTGTCCTCGAACAGGCCCATCGGGCCGTTCCACAGAATGGTCTTGGCGGTGGCGATTTCCGCCGCGTAGGCTTTCACCGTCGCGGGACCGATGTCCAGGCCCGCGGCGTCCGGCGGACAATTCAGGTCCGCGTTGACCCGCACCTGCTGATAATCAATGACCGGCTTGCCTTTCTTGTCCAGCTTGTCGGTTTTCACCGGCACGGCCACCACGTCGTCCACCGGCAGCAAAAACTTGACGCCGCGCTGCTGCGCCTTGGCCAGGGCCGCCTTGGCAACGTCGGTCTTGTCGGGTTCGGTGAGGGATTTGCCGGTCTGGTACCCTTGCGCGAGCCGGAAGGTGTAGGCCATCGCTCCGCCAACCAAAATCGTGTTCGCTTTCTCGAGCAGGCGGTCGATGACCAGAATCTTGTCCGAAACCTTCGCCCCGCCGAGAATCACGACGAAGGGCCGGGCCGGGGATTCCAGCTCCTCGCCCAGGAACTTCAACTCGCGTTCCATGAGCAGGCCGGCGGCGCACTGGCCGCCGCGGCTGGCGACGATCCGGGCCACCCCCTCCGTCGAGGCATGGGCGCGATGCGCGGACCCGAAAGCGTCGTTCACATAGACGTCGGCGACTTTCGCCAGCTTCGCCGCGAAGGCCGGGTCATTGGCCTCCTCCTCGCTGTAAAAACGGACGTTCTCGAGCAGCACCACATCGCCCGGTTGCATCTGCCCGACGGTGTTTTCCACTTTCTCCCCAATGCAATCGTCCACAAACGCGACCGGGCGCCCGAGCAGGTCGGCCAGTTTGGCGGCGACCGGCCGCAGCGACATCGAAGGTTCGCGCTTGCCCTTCGGACGGCCCAGGTGGGCCGCCAGAATGAGCTTGCCGCCCTGTTCGAGCAGCAATCGCAGGGTCGGCAACGTCTCCACAATCCGCGTGGCATCGGTAATCACCATCTGCCCGTCTTTTTCTTCGAGCGGGACGTTGTAGTCCACGCGCACAAACACGCGCTTTCCGCGCACATTCAAATCTTTGACTGTTAGCTTGGCCATATACAATTCGGTCCCAAAATTAGAGCGCAGCAGCATAGCCTAACCCCTCAGCGAGTCAAAACTTATTCTTGGACTTTTTGGGCGCCGGTACGAAAGCCGCACGGAAGCCTGGAGACCAAGCCGAGGGGGTGTTCGGGAAGGGCAGCCGCACTGCGGCGGGGGGATTCTCCGGGGCCCCGGACCCGCCACAACCCCGGGGGCCACCTTGGGCCCGGGTTTCCATCGCCGTGTTGGCGTGGGCGGGCGGTTGGGAGGATGGAGAATGGAAGGTTTCGAGCTCCGGGTCGTCGTGACGAACTTTGCGTGAGATCGTTTTCCGGTGGAGGCGGCGGGGCAGGGCTGCTGAGGCGGCAGGGGGGCCGGATTTCGGATTGCGCCGGGGCGGGTGTCAAGTTTACCGTGGCCCCGCAAATAGATTACGCTTATGAGACGTCCTGCCGCTCCGCAGCTTCTGCCGTTCCCACGCAAGTTGAAAACCATGCCTGGCGTTTTCGAGCTGGCCCGGCAGGCGGTTTTGCATTTACCCGCGTCGCTGCCGCGGGACACGTTGATGCTTCCGCTGGCAAGCCGCCTGGCAGCGGAGGCGCGGGCCGTGGGGGTGGATTTGCAGTTGGTGACCGGCCCGGAGCAGCATCCGCAACTGGCGATTCGGGCGATTCAGAGCCGGCAAGCGCCCGCGCCGCCCGAGGGCTACCGGCTCGAGGTCGGGGGCCAGGGCGTCACGTTGTTGTTCCGCGACCCCGCCGGGTTGCGGGCGGGGGTGGCCACTTTGCGCCAGTTGCTGCGCCAATATGGACGCAGGCTGCCCCGCCTGCGGATTGACGACCATCCGGATTTCCCCCGGCGGGGAGTGATGCTGGACATATCCCGGGGCCGCGTGCCCAAGCTCGAGACGTTGATGGAACTGGCGGAGCACCTGGCGCGTTTCAAAATCAACGAGCTGCAGCTTTACACCGAACACACCTTCGCCTACCGGAATTACGAGCCGGTGTGGCGCGAGTGGGGCGCGCTGACCGGCGAGGAGATTCTTCGCCTGGATGCGCGGTGCCGCGAGCTGGGTATTGACCTGGTGCCGAATCAAAACTCGTTCGGGCATCTGCGCTACTGGCTGGAGTATCCGCCGCTCAGGAAATTGGCGGAGGTGAGCGAACCCTACGAGGGGACGGGGGGCACGTTCCTGCGTTATCCCAGCACCCTGGCGCCGCGGCACCCCGGCACCCTGCCTTTCATCCGCGAGCTCTACGACGAGCTGCTGCCGCACTTCACCAGCGGCCGGTTCAATGTGGGATGCGACGAGACCTGGGACCTGGGCCGCGGCCAGAGCAAGGCCTGGTGCGAGCGGCGCGGCAAAGGGCAGGTCTATGTTGATTTTCTTCTCGAGATTCACCGGGAAGTCACCTCGCGCAACCGCCAGATGATGTTTTGGGGAGATATCATCATGAATCATCCGGAGCTGTTGCCGCAGTTGCCGAAAGACATCATCGCTTTGAATTGGGGCTACGAAGCCAATCACCCGTTTGAAAAGGAGGCCGGGCTGTTCGCCCAATCGCGGATGCCCTTCTATGTGTGTCCCGGCACCTCGACCTGGATGACGCTCATCGGGCGCCACGACAACGGTTTTGTCAACCTCCGCCGCGGAGCCGAAGCGGGGCTGAAGCACGGGGCAGGGGGCTATTTGAACACCGATTGGGGGGACGGCGGGCATCCGCAGCCGCTGGCGGTGAGTTACCTGCCGTACCTGGTGGGGGCGTCGGTAAGCTGGTGCCTGCGTTCGTTCGACGAGGCCCTGCTGGTCCCCGTCCTGAGCCGGGACGTGTTTGAGGATCCGACCCAAAACGCCGTGCGCGCCGCGCTGGCCATGGGTTTTGCCCATCGCAAGTTTCAGTACTTTTCGCCGAACATCACCCCCTTCGGAACCGTGATCGCGGCCCCGCTGCCGCGCACGCGGGAGTTGATGTGCCGTGACGGGCTCAAGCTCTATGCCCGGATTCCCGCCGACCGGATTTGTGCTGCCCGGGACGAACTGAATAAACAGCGCGCGGTGTTGAGCCGGGCGCGTCCTTCGAGTCCGGCGGGAGCGATGCTGGTCCGGGAACTCGAACTGGCGTCGCGGATGGCGCTCGAATCATGCCGAATCATGCTGTGGCAGCAGGCCTTGGCCGTGGGTGAGGCCGCGTCGGCGAGGAAACTGGCGCGGGCGGGCCTCCGCGAGCTGGAGCGGCTGGACGAGGATTTCCGGCGCTACTGGCCGATGCGAAACAAGGGCACCACCGCGCGCAGCACACCTTTCCTGCGCTGGCGGATGGACGATTACCGCAAAGGCAAACTGCACTTCTCACCCGAGGCCGCGCAAGGAGTCGCAGCGAAACCCAATCCCGCCGCTTAAGTCGGCAGTGACCTGCGCTCAGGCCGCGCCCGGGCCGGGCCCGGGGAAAGCGAAGACCAATCAAGGGCGTCACGCCGATCCTTTGAATCCGGTCGTTGATTGTTCGTCTGGTTTCTTGTAACGATTGTCTAATTGAACGCAGCGATGACTTCGCAACCTATGAAAGATCATTCGAGCCACAAAAGTCCTCCGGCAAGCACCCGGCGCGATTTTCTCCGTCAGGCCGCCACCGCGGCGGCCGCCGTCGGGGCCGGCGCCTGGCTGCGCGCCCCCGTTTACGGCCAGAACCAGGCCCCCAGCCCCGGCCGGGTGCTTGGCGCCAACGACCGCATCAACGTGGCCTATGTCGGCACGGGAAAACAGGGGATGACCCATATCCGGCTGCAGAAAAAATTTGCCGCCGACAACAACATTGCGCAGGTGGCGGTATGCGATTTGTATCAGAAGAATCTGCAGGAGGCGCAGGCTTACGTGGGCTTGAAAGACGCCGATGCCTACCGCGACCACCGCAAGATGCTGGAGCGCAAGGACATTGACGCGGTGGTGATTTCCACGGTGGACAACTGGCATGCCCAAGTCAGCATTGACGCAGCCGAGGCGGGCAAGCATGTCTTCTGCGAAAAACCGATGACGCGGTATTTGGAGGAGGCCTTTGAAGTTTATGACACGATCAAGCGGACCGGGAAGGTTTACGTGATCGGGTCGCAGGGCTCGATGGACCCCAAATGGCACAAGGCGGCCGAATGGGTCAAGGCGGGCAAGCTGGGGCCGCTGGTCTGGGGCCAGGGCTCTTATTGCCGCAACAATCCGAAAAACAGCGAGTGGACCTACCCGGTGGACCCGACCGCCAACGAACAAAACCTGGATTGGTACCGCTGGCTGGGCCGCGCGCCAAAGATTCCATTCAACCCGAACCACTTTTTCAGTTGGCACAAGTTCTATGCCTACAACTCCGGCATCATCGGCAACTTGCTGCCCCACCGCTTCATTCCGCTCATGTTGGCCAGCGGCAACCCGGAATTCCCCCGGCGGGTCGTCTGCACCGGGACGCGGAAGGTGTCCACCGACCGCGAGATTACGGACACCACCCATCTGCTGGCGGAGTTTCCCAGTGGCTTGACGCTGGTGGTCGCCGGCTCGACGGTCAACCAGGTGGGGCTTCCCGAGATGCTGCGCGGCCGTCAGGCCACTCTCTACTTTGCCTCCCAGGGCAACAAGGTCGAGCTCAAACCCGAGTCCATCTTCAGCGAGGAGATTGATGCCGACACATTCTCGGATCCGCGCCCGACCGAACGGATTGAAGTCCTGGAGAAGCACTTCTTCGACTGCATCCGCTCGGGTCAGACGCCCATCGCCAACGTGGACCTGGCCTTCCGCTCCCACGTGGTTTTGTGCCTGGCCGAAATGTCCGAGCGGCTCGGTCTGGCGTTGTTCTACGACGAAAAGGCGCGCAAAGTCACCACCGGGGACGGGCGCGTGGTGCCGCCGCTGACCTACACGACCGTAGTGCCCAAACTCGGCTAGCGGCGGGGGGGACCATTCGCCCCGTCCGGCGCGGTCTCGCTTAGGCCGTGGGTTTCTCGCTCGAGCTGTCCGCGAACAGTTCCTGAAGCTTTTGCCGGCGGAACGCAAAAATCCGGGTCACATCCCGCCGGACGAACAATCGCTCGACCAGCCAGCCGCCGGGCGGCCGATACCTGACGTAATCCTCGACACGGGTGCCGCCGTCGAGAGGCTCAAAGCGATGTTCGTGAATCCACAAAAGATAAGGGCCGCGCCGTTGTTCGTCCACGAACCGGAATGGGGGTTCCCAGGAGGTGATTTCCGTCTGCCACCGAATCGGAAATCCGTGCAGGCGCAGCCGATAATCTATCACCGCCCCGGGCCGCATCAGGATGGGCAGGGGAGTCAGAATCTCGAAGCTCAGCCAGGGCGGTGTGATCGTTTGCAGATTGCCGGCGTCCGCGAAGAACCGGAATACTTCCTGGATGGGCCTTGGCAGCCAGAGGTCAGTCCGCAGGCTGAATGTGTGCATGGAGGCTGCTGTGCTTGACGATTGATGAGCGGCGCCCGCTTTGGCGATTCAGCAATGCTGTGCTACATGTCGGCATGAAAAGATTCTTTTCACGAAATCTTGATCCTCGCGGGCGGCTGGTTCGGGCTCTGGGAGGCACGGCTTTGATTGTTACCGGTCTGCTGGTGTCGCAGGAGGGGCAGTGGTGGTGTGTCGGGCTGGTGTCGGCCGGAGGATTTATCTTGTATGAGGCCGCGCGCGGCTGGTGCCTTTTGCGCGCCTGTGGCATTCGCACCCGGATTTGAATCGGTCCCCTTTCATTCGGGGGACCGTTTGGACCGGGCTTTTCGCAGATTCTCCAGGCAGGCGTAGAATTCACCCATGGTGCGAGGCTGCAAAGCCCCGATTTCATTCAGCGCCGCCTCGTAGGCCGGGGCGGCCCGTCCTCCCGCGAGGATGGCTGTTGCCGGGGGCAGGTATTGACGCAAGGCTCTGAGCTCGGCCGCAAGATGGGGGTCGTCCTCGGGGTACACCAGGCTGAGCGCGACCGCGCGGGCCTGGTTTTGGGCCGCCGCTGCCGCCAACTCGCCCGCCGGCAGACTGGGCCCCAAATACACCACCCGCCACCCCAAATCGTTTGCCCCGGCCGCAACCATGACCGCCCCCAATTCGTGCAGTTGGCCCGAGGGAGTTCCCACCACCAGGGTCGGGAGATTGCTCCCGGGCGCGAAGGGACGCGCGTTGCGGCCCAGAAAGCCCCTGATTGCAGCGCTGGCGAAATGTTCATGAGCCGCGAGAATTTCTCCGGCGCGCCACAGGTCGCCCACCCGTTGGGCCAGAACGCCGATGACCTTTTCCAAAAGGCCGTGCTGCCCGAAATGAATCAAGGCCTGCCCAAGGCGCTCATCCAACGCGCGGCCGTTCATTTCTTTTATTGCGGTCAGGCAATCCCGGACAAACTGCTCGGCTTTCCCGAGGCCTCCTTCGGGCGGCGCCTTGGACGACGCCGCCGCGGCCTCCGCCGCAATCTTCATTAAACGGTCAACCGGCAGGTCCGCAATCGTCCCAATACTGTGACCCGCCTGCGTCGCCTGCTTCAACAAGCCCAGCCTTTCCACATCGGCTTCCGAGTAAAGGCGACGGTTGGTGCCTGTTCGAGAAGGTTGAACCGCTTTGTATCGCCTTTCCCAAACGCGAATGACATGGGCGCTAAGACCGGTTTTGCGTGAGACTGCTTTGATTGAATGTCTGATTTCAGCCATTTGTTTAAACATAGACAAGTTTCAGACATCAGGCAAACCACAAACTGATAAAATCTTTCATGTCAAGGTCGCTGAATTGCACATCCAACAGAATGGCAAAAGCATACAGAATAAGAAAAATATTCGACAATCCATTGACAGCAGATAAAGGATTAGACATATTATAGACATGATGAATCGCAACTACTTCGCTTCGCGGGCAGTCTTCGTGGCTGCACAACCGATTGACCTGGTCAGTTCATCCAGGCGCCTGGCAGCCAAGGAAAGCGGCCGGAATCGGCAGCGGTGCGGCAAGAACGCAAGGTCGAACTCGGTGCCGGCCGCTTTGACGGCACGCAAGAACAGCCGCACCCCGAACACCGGCGAGAAAGGGCAGGGGAGGGTTGAGCTGAATTCCGGCGCCGAGAGCAGCTTGAGCGCACTGGAGGCGCTGACGCTTGCCATGTCTGCCCCGCTGGCCGAGCCGGCTGATCGAGGTGAAGGCGCCAGCAGTTCGACACTGGCGGCCTTTCTGAGAGAGGCTGCGCGCGTGCCGCTGCTCACACCACAGGAAGAGGTGGCGCTGGCGCGGCGCATTCGCGCCGGTGACGAAGAAGCCCGGGAACGAATGATCTGCGCAAACCTGCGACTGGTGGTGAAAATTGCCCGTGATTACGAACACTTGGGGCTGCCCTTGCTGGACCTGATAAGCGAGGGCGCCATCGGGCTGATGAAGGCGGTGGAACGATTCAACCCGGCCAAGGGCGGAAAACTGTCCACCTACGGTTCGTGGTGGATCAAGCAGCAAATTCGCCGCGCGTTGGCCAACCAGGGCAGGACGATTCGGCTGCCCGTGCATGTCGAAGGCAAACTTTACCGGTTGGGGCGGGCAGAGGTTCGCTTGAGAGAGGTGTTGGGCCGGGAGCCGAGTGACGAGGAACTGGCGGATGAGTTGAACATGAAGCCGCGGCGGATCAGCCGGCTGCGGGAGGCGTCCGTGCGCCCCGCTTCTCTGGATGCCACCGTTGGAGAGGATGCCGACGGCAGCTTGGGCGAGCTGGTGGCGGACGAGCGGGCGAGCAACCCGTCCGAAGCCTTCGAACAGAACTCGGACCGGGAACTCATGATGCGGCTGCTGCCCCGTCTTCCCAAGCGGGAAGAAATGATCCTGCGGCTGCGGTTTGGGCTCAACGGGGGACCGGAAAAAACGCTGGAGGAGTTGGGAGAGGAGTTTGGCCTGACTCGCGAGCGAATCCGGCAGTTGCAAAACGATGCGTTTAGAAAACTCCGCGAACTGATGGAGAGCCCGGACGCGGAGCCAAAGGCGGCGTAAGTGACGCAGGCGGTACTTGACGCCAGAGGCTTCCTGCCTCAGGCTGAAGCTTGGCCAAAGTCAGCGGCAGGCTCAAATGGTGCGTAAAATCGCCGGGAACACCTGACGATGTTTTTGGCATCAACAAACGAGTATGGGTTCATTAAAGAAACGTCGCAAAGCTAAGATTAACAAGCATAAGCGGCGCAAGAAATTGCGCGCGCATCGCCACAAGAAGCGTACCTGGCAGAAGTAGTTCCCTGCTCGCGGGGGATTACCGCCTTTTTGAGCGTCATCCGGCCGGCAGCGGCCGGATGACGGTTTTTTAATATGTGGATTCGTGCATTGGCCTTGGGATGTGGTGTGGCTTTGACCCTGGCCATGGCGGGGGGGTGTGCATCGGCTTCAAGGACGGAGCGCGGGGGCAATGCGCCTGCCGCACTCAAGCGCGGGGGCAGATCGTCTTTCACGCCCGACGCATCCGTCGCGGCCCAGGCCCACTACGGAGCCGGCGTCATTCACGAAATGAATGGCGACTGGGACGCCGCGCTGGAGGAATACTGGAAAGCCGCGGCCCTTGACCCGGCCAATGAGAACCTGGTTTTGGGAGTCAGCCAGCGCTTTTTGCAAAACAAAAAGCCGGAAAAAGCGCTCGAGTTGTTGCAGCGCGCCGCCAGCCACCCCGACGCTTCGGCCGAGTTGCTCGCGCAACTTGGCATGTTGCACTCGCAACTCGGTCAACAGGAGGAGGCCCGGCGGGCCAGTCAGGCCGCCATTCGCCAGTCCCCCACCACGTTGAGCGGTTACCAGGTGCTGTTTCTGGTCCAGCTTCAAACCAAACAATTGGACGCGGCGGTTCAAACGCTCGAGGAGGCGGCGCGGCAAAAGGAGGTGGACGCGGAGTTCCTGGTGGGGCTGACGGAACTGTGCTTTAATTTCGCCCTTCAGGCTCCGACCCGGCGGACAAACGTCACCGGCCTGGCGGTGAGCTTGCTCAAGCGCGCGGAAGCGCTTCCCGGGCTGGCCCCGGCGCTGCAGTTGAAGATGGCCGACGGGTACAGCTTCCTGGGAGAGACGGAACGGGCGGCGCAGCTCTATCTTGAAGTTTTGCAGCGGCTGCCGGATGTGCCGCTGGTGCGGGAGCACGTGCACGCGAAGCTGGCGGAGATCTACCTGCGTGGGAGCGACCACGAGCGCGCACTGGAGCAACTGGAAGCGCTGGTGCGGGAAGATCCCACCAACGCCCAGGCTTACTTCCTGCTGGGCACCCTGGCGCAGGAAGCCCGTCAGGCGAAGAAAGCGGCTGACTATTTCAGGAAAACCGTCCTGCTGCGACCGGATTTCGAGCCGGCCTATTATGAATGGGCTTCCGCCCAGCTTGGCGCCGACCAGGCCGCCGGCGCCCTGGCCACGCTGGCCCAGGCCCGGGCGCGGTTCGCCCCCAATTTCCTCCTCGAACTGCTGAGCGGTCTGGCCTGCGCGCAGCAGAAAGCCTACGGACAGGCCCTGCAGCATTACGCCGCCGCGGAAGTGATCGCCAATGCGACAGACCCCAGGCGGCTCAACCATGTGTTCTACCTGCAGGTGGGGGCCGCCCATGAACGGAAGGGCGACTATCAGATGGCGGAGAAATATTTCGAGAAATGCCTGAGCCTCAAACCCGATTATGCCGAGGCCCAAAACTACCTGGGCTACATGTGGGCCGAGCGCGGCACCAATCTCGTCCGGGCCCGGGAATTGCTCGAGCAGGCGGTCAAAACCGAGCCCAACAACGCGGCCTACCTGGACAGCCTGGCCTGGGTCTTGTTCAAGCTCAACGAGCCCGCCGCGGCGCTGGATCAGATTCTCAAGGCGGTGGAGCATCTGGAAAAGCCGGACGCCACCGTTTACGATCATCTGGGAGACATCCAGGCCGCCTTGGGGCGGATGGACCAGGCGCGTGAAGCCTGGCGCAAGGCGCTCGAGGTCGAACCCAGCGAGGTGATTCGCAAGAAGCTCGAGAGCCACTCCCCCGCTCAGGAAGGAAGCGAGACGGCGCCGTGACTCCCCGCCGTTTCGAGAAGCATTACACGCTCGAGGAAGCGCGGGCCTTGCTGCCCCAGGTGCGGGCCTGGCTGGAACAGCTCATCGAGCTGCGGGATGGTTTCAACCGCCTCGAGTCGGCCTTGGAGCAGCGGATGCAGCCGGGGCTTGACCTCGGGGGCGGGCTGGTCAACCTCTGGGCCCGGACGCTGGTGGAACTCCGCGAGGTGCTGCTGGAATTTCACCGGCGGGAAATCCAGCTCAAGGACCTGGACCGCGGCTTGATTGATTTTCCCGCAATCTTGAACGGCCGCGAAGTCTTCCTGTGCTGGGAGAAGAACGAAGACGACATTCGGTTCTGGCATGACCTCGACGCGGGTTACGCGGGCCGCGAGCCGCTGTGAAGGGCGCTTCAATAATTCCACCGATGATAGACCTCATAAACGTCCACGCGTCCGCCCGGGAAATAGCGGTTGGGGGGGAAGTGGAACCTTCGGCAGGCGCGGTCGTAGGTTAATGGGGCGGGGGCGTCGGGCTGGTTGGGATCATAAGCGAGGAACTCGATGCGTTCCGGGGTTTCCCGAGCGGCATAAATCAGCAAGGCATGGTTGATGGTGAGTTTGGGAAAACGCAGCACATGCACAATGCGCGGTCCCTCGTTCGACAATCGGCTCAGCAGGCTCAGGGCGGTTTGTTCCTGGTGTGAGCGGCTGAAGGGAAACACCATCCGCCAATGGCCCCGCTGCACATAGGAGCGCCAGGCGCCGCCGCAGGCCTCCTGAAGGAGGGGGGCATGTGCCGCGCTGAACTCGCGGAGGCTGGCGTAACCCGGAATCACCACGCGGGCGGCGTCGGGCGGCGGATGCCGGGGATTGGTTTTCAACACTTGACGAAGCAGCCGGCGGTAGGCGGGGCCGTTGGTCGGCGGCAGGCTCGCCTCGAACCGGGCCCCATGGAAGAATTGGCGCGCCGCCAGGGTCATGGGGAAGCAGCGGTGTGACCAGCTTGGCTTGGGGGATTGTTTTTGCGTGGTCCAATTACCCTCCTGGTCGTAGAAGTATTCCCATACCAGTTCGTTGGCAAAGGCGAAGGTGTCCCGCTCGAACTGGAAGGGGCGGGGTGCGGTAACGGCAGGGCCCGTCGCACGGGGCGCGGCACACCCGGAGAGAAACACCGCCAACGCGGCCAGCAGGCTCCACAGCCCCCCATCGCGGACGAGGCGGGGCAGAAAGCCAGACTTTATTCGGCTTGCCCTCAATCAGGCGGCCAAGATAGGAGTTGGGCACATCCGTGGCAATGCTCTACGAAATCTGGCTGCGCGTTGCGCATCAATTCGGGACCCAGGCCGCCTTGGTGGACGCGCCGAGCGGCCGGCACTGGACTTTTAACGAACTGGCTGCCCTTGGCGAAGCGGAAGGGAGCGGGGCGGACCCCACGGTTTTCCCCGAGGCGCGGGGACCGGAGTTCATCGTTTCGGTGATTCGGGCGTGGCGGGAAGGGCGCATCCTGTGTCCCCTTGAGCCCGGCCAGGAAGCTCCCGCAGTTGCGCCAGGGCTGCCCGACGGCATCTGCCATTTGAAATTTACCTCCGCCACCACGGGGGTTCCCCGGCTGGTTGCCTTCCGCCCCGGGCAACTGGCGGCTGACGCGGCGAACATTGTCCGGACCATGGGGCTGCGGCCGGACTGGCCAAATCTGGGGGCCATTTCGTTGGCGCATTCCTATGGTTTCTCGAATCTGGTTTTGCCCCTGTTGCTGCACGGCATCCCGCTCATCCTGGTCGGCGCGCCTTTACCGGAGGCGCTCCGTGCTGCGGCAGCCGGTTATGAGGGGCTGACGCTTCCAGCGGTGCCGGCGCTGTGGCGGACGTGGCACGCGGCAGGAGCCATCCCCTCGAATGTCCGGCTCGCTATTTCGGCCGGCGCCCCCCTGCCGTTGCCTCTGGAACAGGAGGTGTTCGCCACGAGCCGGCTCAAGATTCACAATTTTTACGGCAGCAGCGAAACGGGGGGAATCGCCTATGATTCCAGCGCGGAACCGCGAGAGGATGCCGCGGAAGTCGGGGCGCCCATGCAGGGGGTGGAGGTTGAAATTGCGGAGGATGGGTGCGTGGAAGTGCGCGGGGCGGCGGTTGCCGAGACGTATTGGCCCGCCGAGTCAGGGAGCCTCAAGCCGGGCGTTTTTCGCACCAGTGATCTGGGCGAAATCCGGGAGGGCCGGGTCTATCTGCGGGGGCGGGCGGGTGACATGATGAACTTGGCGGGACGCAAGGTGTCGCCGGAGAGCATCGAGCGGGTCCTGATGACCCACCCCCGGGTCAGCGAATGCCTGGTATTTGGCGTGCCCAGCCCGGAGCCCGGGCGGGGAGAGGTGGTGGCGGCTTGCGTGGCGCCCCGTGGGGAGGTGTCCCAGGAGGAGTTGCGGCAGTTTCTGCTCACGCGGCTGCCGGCGTGGCAGATTCCCCGCCAGTGGTGGTTTGTCGAGGCGTTGGCGGCTTCGGCGCGGGGCAAGCTGCCGCGGGCCGAATGGCGGCGGCGATTCCTCGAGTTCAGCCGGGCGAGTTCCCGCCCAGGGTGAGCTGGCCCTCCAGCAGCAGTCGTTCGCCTGCATACGCCCGCGTTTCCGCCTGAATCAGGTTGCCCAGGCGCCCGAGGATTTTCGCCTCGAGGCGAACCACTTCGCCCGGAGTGGCCGAACCGAGAATTTTGGCGGCGCGCACGGCCGTGAGCCGCAGGTCCGGCAAGGGCGGAATGGCCGGATCGCACTGCGCCACCACCCCGGCCAGTTGCGCGCAGGCTTCGATAAGCAATACGCCTGGAAACAGCGGCCGCCCGGGGAAATGTCCTTGAAGAAACGGTTCGTCGCCCCGCAGCCGGTATTCCCCGGCGCCGCAGGCTCCGGCCGTGAGGGAAGTGAGCCGGTCCAGGAAGCGGAACTCGGGGCCGTGAGGGAGGTTTCGCAAAGGAGTTTCCAAGTCATTCATGGG
Organism: Verrucomicrobiota bacterium; assembly: GCA_029974925.1. GTDB lineage: Bacteria > Verrucomicrobiota > Verrucomicrobiia > Limisphaerales > UBA8199 > JARKQH01. The sequence continues at coordinate 9,280 of JARKQH010000093.1, read as the reverse complement.
GGGGTGGGGCGGTTCATGGGTGTGACGATCTTGAAGTCCGCGGGGATGGCTGGCTCGAACAGGGTCTGATCCAGAGGCGGATTGATCGCCTGGCGGGAAAAGTCATTGCGCATTTTCGATCCATCGGCGAAGGCGAGTTCGGTGGCCTGCAACTGCAAGTCCGAGGCGTTGAACTCCAGGCGGATTTGCGAGATCACCTTGCGGGCCCCGGCGGCTCGCGGTTGAAACACCAGTTGGCAGGCGCCGTTGGCCAGGGTCTCCGACAAGAGAACATATTGCGCCTCGACTTCGGCCCGGCTGCGCGGGAAACCCGCCTCCAGCAGTTGGAGGGCGGCGCGCCAGGTTGACCGGGCCGCAGAGTCGAGGGGGTAACGCTCGGCGCGCTTCAGGCGGGGATAAATCAGCCAGAGATCGTTGGTGGCGCGGAGGGCGATGGTTTGCGCTGGCTGGCCCAGTTCCCATCGAAAACGGTCTGGGGCCGCAAAATGCACCTGACCGGTGGCGGTGAGGGGCTGCACCAGGGAAGGGAGCGTGCGGGTTTGCACGAAGCTCGCGGACCAGGTTTGAATGCGGGTCTGCGAACTGATCCAGGACAAGGCCAGCGGGCTGAGCTCGGCGCCGGCCGCCGCAAGACAGGCAGTCAAAATGACGGAAGCTATCACACTCAACTTTCTCTTTCTCATGAGGAATCGGATTGTTGGTCTGAAGAAGCGGCAGCAGGCCAAACGGGCACAAAATGGTACCATTGATCGGGGTGCTTCCTGATCACCGGCTCGAAGGCGGTCATGATCGCCTGGGTGAGCCGCCGCCGCTCTTCTCGATCGCGCAGCCGCGCCCGTTCATACGGAATGGGAGGCAAAATGTGGGCCTCGTAGGTGTTCCCGGAGCGGGGTAGAAACACCGGGAGCAGAGCGCAGCCCGCCGCGCGCGCCAGTTCGGCCGGGGCGACGGAAGCCGCGAAGGGGCGTCCGAATAATTCAACCGTGACGGCGGTCGGGGCGGGGGGACGGTCCACCAGCAACGCCACGGTGGCACCCTGTTCGAGGCGGCGAATGATTTCCAGGAAAGCGAAAGGATCGTTGCGAATGACCAGCGTTTCGATGTTCCACCGCGCCCGTGACACCTGGCGCATGCGCGTAAAGTCTTCGTCGGGCTCGGACAAGGTGATCACCAGCAGCGAGACTCCGCGTCGCGCGAGCCAGGGAGCGCCCAGCTCCCAGTTTCCCAAATGGGGTGTGAGCAGCAAGACACCGCGGTACTGGGCCTGGGCGGTCAGGAAATGTTCCCAGCCTTCCGACGGCCCGAACAGGTCCTCGATGGGCAGGCCGCCTTCGTAGCGCCAGAGGTCCAGCAGCTTCAGCGCGAATTGCTCGAAGAGGCGCCGCCCGGCTGCCTCGGCGGCCGCCCGCGAGTTTCCCGCCACCGGCAGCAGGTTTTCAATCACGATCTGGCGCCGATGCCGCGCCAGCGCCCAGTAAACCCGGGCGCCGGTGAGGCCCAGGGCAACCGAAAAAGTGCGCGGCAGGGTCCGCGCCAGCCAGAGTCCGCCCCGCCACAGATCGGCGCGGTAGAGCGAGGAGGGCTGGGACGCGGCGGCGCGAAGCGGCGAGGGCAAGCCGGTGTCTGCTCCCGCGCACCGGGCGCGACGTTTCTCGAGGCACAGCCACCAGGCCGGCAGGAGCAGGATGGCGACGGCCATGTTGCAGGCGATGCCCAGGGCGCAGACCCGGCCAAGGCTGGCGATGCCCGGATTATAGGACATTCCCAGACACCCGAACCCTGCCATGCCGGTGGTTCCGCACAACAGCAACGCCCGCCCCACCGACCGCCAAACCGCCGGGACGTCTCCGCGGTGGCGCCGCAAGGCGAGTTGCATGAAAATCCCATAGTCCACTCCGGTACCCAGCAGCAAAGGGATGGCCATGAGATTGAGCAGGTTCCAGGACCAGCCCAGCAGCCCCATGGCCGCCAGCAGACACAACCCGCTCAACCCCAGCGCGCAGACACTCAGGATGACCTCGCCGGGACGTCGAAAGGCCAGCCCGAGCGAACCCAGCACCAAAACCACCATCGGCCAGGTCACCCGCCCGAGCCTGGACTTCACCCGGTCAAAAGCCTCCCCACCGAGCCATTCCCAGTTCGTCAGCCAGCGTTGCGGACCGTTCAATGTGTGTTGAAGCGGGACCAGTGAGGCCGGGTTGCCCACAGGTTGAACTTGTCCGAGCGCGAAAAAGCCGTCATCGGTTCGCACCGCAAAACGGTCCAGAATCCAGCGGCTTGTGGTGTTGGTGGGCCAGAACGCCGCCGGACTCTCGACCGCCGCCTGCCAGGTATCCAGAACCTGGTCTGTGAACTGGAGGGCGAGGGGCGTGAACCCGGCCGCGGCCGCGGCAGTTCGCAACTCCTCGCGGCGGTTGACCAGAGCCAGCGCGGCCGCGCGATTGGCGGCCTGATGGTCCGGCCGCGGCCAGCAGTCCGCCGGAAGCCAAAAACTGTGAACCAGGCCGTTGGATTGCGCCTGCGCGAGCATTGCGGAGGCCTCCAGCAGCTCGACGGCAACCTCGGATTCGGTCCGGCCACGCGCCAGAAACCAGAGCGTGCCGGCATCCTGACCGAGCCGGTGACGCACCTCGGCCATGACCTCGTAAGCCGGGCTATGGCGAGGCCGGAGCGGATCGGCGCGTGCATCCAGCCTGGGAGGGGCCACCGATACGACGCCGCCGGCGAGCAGGACGAGAAACAAAGTCAGCCACAGTCCGGGACGTGAGGAGAGTGCGTGGCCGCTCGGGACCTGTGGCGGCGCTTCGGCAGGCCCGGATTGCTCCCGGCTTGGAAGCAGCGGGGGAAGGTAGGCGAACATCATGATGCCGGCGGCCAGCGCCACACCCAGGGCAACCAAGGTGCCGAGTTGTGCAAGACCGGGAAGCCCCCCCCCGTTAAGCACCAGGAACGCGGCAACGGTGGTCAGGGCCGCCCACACGATAGCGGGCGCCATGGCGCGCCTGACCTGCCGATGGGTCAGGCCGGGATTCGCCAGCGCCTCGTGGTAAAGCACCACCGCGTAGTCCACGCCGAGCCCCAGCAGGATGGCGGCGAACCCCAGGCTGATGAGGTTGATTGAGCCATAGAGCAACCCTCCCAGCGCGAGGGTGCCAGCGAGGACCACCCCCAGCAGGCACAGCAGCCAGAACAGCGGTTTGAGCCGGCGGTGAGCGACGTAAAATATTAACGCGATCAGCAGCGCCGTGCTGCCCGCCGCCCAGCGCATGTCCGACTCCATCGTGCCGCCGATTTCCGCCACGAATGCGGGCCGTCCTGTAAAGCCGATCCGCACCACGCCCCCATCCGCCTTGGAGGCCACGAATGCAGCCACCGCGTGCTGAATGTCCCCAAGCCATTTCTGGCAGGCGCGATAATTAGTCAGTGGCGTCCGGGCGGTGAGCAGGATGATGCGAAAAGTGCCCTCGGCGTTGCTGAACGGGTCCTGGGCCCGCGTGAAGGCCGGGGGAGCGGCGGTGCTTTCAGAAAGGCGCATCAGGCCGTAGGGGTCGCGGCTGGCTCGCGCGACCTCGGCTGGCGACAGGGACAGTCTCAACAACTCGCGGGTTTCCTCAAGTTGAGCTGCCAGCCGGTCCGGGGCCAGGCGATGCGCCAGGTTTTGAAAGGCCTCGGGCGCCTGATTGAACCAGAGATAGGCGGCCAGCTCGGCCAGGTCTCCGGGATTTTCCAGCCAGGGCGGCTGCCAGCGGGGGGAGGCAGCCAGATCCGGACGGCGTTCGATGAAGCGGGCGATTTCCTGGGCGGCTTGGGAAGTCCGCTCCGGGTCCGGGCAGTTGAGAGTCACGATCAGTTGACTGGCGTCCGTGAAATGCTCTTCGTAGAGTTTGAGACCTTGCACCGACGGCAAATCCTGGGGCAGGAGGTTCAGGACCTCGGGGTCGAGGCGGAGGCGGTGAAATCCGACGGCCGACAGGAGGAATAGCACTGAAAGCCAGAAGGCCGATCGCCGGCCGATCCGGAAGGCGGGCCGCCTGGGGGGTGGGGGCTCGGCACGGCCGGAGTCGGCTGGCAGGCGGGAACTCATGGCTGGAGGAATCCCTCGACCGTGGCGCCGGTGCGGAGGTCCTCCAGACGCCAGGCGGTCTGGTTGGTTTGCCAGACCCAGCCCGGTGGGGCCACCCCTTCTGTCAACAGGTCGCACAGGTGGAGCCAGATGGCCACCGGTGTCCTCAGGGCAGGGGAGGAACGCCGATTATCGCCCTGACAGGTCCGGTTGCGGAGGGGGTACTGGATTTGCCAGCGGTTGGTCGTCACCTGCGCGCGAACGATCGCGAAGGGCGGTTTGGAAAACTCCAAAAGGCGGGTGCCATCCGTGCGGGTCGCAAACAACAATTCCCCCGAGGTTTCGGCAGCCTGGGCCGCCGGTTGCCAAACGGCCTGACCGTGCCGAAGCTGCCACCCCGGCTGGGCTAGGTCCACGGGAGCCAACGGTTTGGGCGCGCGGCATCCGGTGGCGGCCAGGAGCAGGACGAAACAAAAAATTTTTGAACGCGGCGCGACAAATCCCATCAAAATGTCAAAATTTACCTGGCGCCGGCGCGGACGAGCGGGCGTCTCAGGGATGCAAAAAACCAGTTTACAAAACCCGTTAAACTGGCTATTTGCAACGTTCACTTCGTTTCAACAACGGAGCTTAAGACTATGATTAAGGTGCAGAATTTGGCAAAGGTTTTCGGCACGAAACGGGCCGTGGATGGCGTCTCGTTTACCGTGGAGCGGGGTGAAGTGCTGGGGTTTCTGGGGCCCAACGGCGCCGGCAAATCCACAACGATGCGGATGCTGACTGGTTTTATTCCTCCCACGTCGGGGACCGCAACCGTGGGGGGGTATGACATCTTGACGCATCCCATTGAGGCCAAGCGGATGATCGGCTACCTGCCGGAGAATGCGCCGGCTTATACCGACATGACCGTCGAGGGGTTTCTCAAGTTTGCGGCCGAGATTCGGGGATTGCGGGGGGAGGCGCGGACGCGCGCGGTGGGGCGGGTGGTCGAGATGTGTTTTCTCCAGCCGGTGCTCCACCAGAGCGTGGAAACGCTCTCCAAGGGGTATCGTCACCGGACCTGTTTCGCGCAGTCCATCATTCACGACCCGGACGTGCTCATTCTGGATGAGCCGACCGACGGTCTGGACCCGAACCAAAAACACGAGGTGCGGCAGTTGATCCGCCGCATGGGGGAAAAGAAGGCCATCATTTTCTCCACGCATATTCTCGAGGAAGTGGACGCCGCCTGCACCCGGGCGATCATCATTGACCGCGGCCGGATCGTGGCCAACGGCACGCCGGACGAACTGCGGGCGAAATCCGAATACGCGGGGGCGGTGCTGTTGCGCATCAGCGGCGTGACCGCGGCGGCGTTGACCCAGAAACTGGGGACCTTGGGAACGGTCAAGCGCGTGGCGGTGTTGAATGAAAACAACGGCGCGGTCACCGCCCGGGTCTTCGCCAGGGGCAATCCTCCCCGCGGCGAGCTGGCGCGGAGCCTGGCGGAGGCCGTCAGCGGCTGGCGGGTCGAGGAAATGCACACGGAGGAAGGGCGGCTGGATGAAGTTTTCAGAAGCATAACCATGCCCGACACGGCGGTCGCAGCCGAGGAAAAGAAATGAATACCTGGTCAAACATTCGAACGATCACCAAACGGGAGCTGGGGGCGTATTTTTCGGCGCCGCTGGCTTATGTGTTCATCGTCATATTTCTGCTCTTGTGCGGCTTCTTCACTTTCATGGTGGGGGGCTTCTTTGAGCGGGGCGAAGCGTCGCTGGTACGGCCGTTTTTTGACTGGCACCCGTGGTTTTACCTTTTCCTGGTGCCGGCGGTGGGGATGCGGTTGTGGGCGGAAGAGCGGCGCGTGGGCACGATCGAGCTGCTGCTGACCATGCCCATCACGGCGTGGCAGGCCATCCTCGGAAAGTTTCTGGCCTCCTGGCTGTTTCTCGGCCTGGCGCTGGCGCTGACCTTTCCGGTGGTGATCACGGTCAACTACCTCGGGTCCCCCGACAACGGGGTGATTCTGTCGGGGTACATTGGAAGCTGGCTGATGGCGGGAGCGTATCTGGCCGTGAGCTGCATGACCTCGGCCATGACGCGGGCGCAGGTGGTCAGCTTCATCATCGCCGTGGTGCTGTGCCTGTTTCTCATCCTGGCCGGCTTCCCGCCCGTCATCAATCTGCTGGAGACGTGGGCCGCGCCGTGGCTGGTGGACGTCATCACCTCGTTCAGCGTCATCACCCATTTTGACGGATTCCAGAAAGGCGTTCTGGATTTCCGCGACATCATTTTCTTCCTGTCGGTGATGGTTTTCTGCCTGTTTACGACCAGCGTGATTCTGCGCGGTCATCGCGCCGGCTGACGGAAAGGAAGCGAAGATGAAAAAGAAATCACTGGAGACGATGTTGTATTCGACGGTCGGGGTGTGCGCCATGGCGCTGATCCTGATCGCCGTGAATGTGATCACCAGCGTGTTCAAGGGGCGGGTGGATTTGACCGCGGAAAAGGTTTACACGCTCTCGCCGGGCACCAAAGCCATCCTCGGAAAAATCGACACCCCCATCCGCATCCGGTTCTATTGCACGCAGGCCGAGAGCGCCACGCCGGAAACGGTCTTCCTGAAGAACTATGCCAAGCGGGTCGAGGACCTGCTGGCGGAGTTCAAGCAGGTGGCCGGCAGCAAACTCATCATTGAAAAATACGATCCCCAGCCGGATTCGGACGCCGAGGACAATGCGCGCCTCAATGGCGTCGAGGGCGAAACCCTTTCCAACGGCGAGCGGTTCTACCTCGGCCTGAGCGTCAGCCTGTTGGACGAGCGGCAGACCATTCCGTTTCTGGCGCCGAACCGCGAGCGGCTGCTCGAGTACGATCTGGCCCGGGCCATCTCGCGGGTCATGGCGCCTGAAAAGCCGGTCGTGGGCGTGATGAGCCCGCTGCCGGTGTTCGGCGGACCGCCCAACCCGATGATGATGAGGATGGGACAACCGCAACAGCAGCAGCCGTGGGCGATCGTCAACGAGTTGAAGAACGATTTCGAGGTGCGGCGGGTCGAGATGACGGCCGAGAAGATTGATGACGACATCAAGGTGCTGGTGGTCATTCACCCGCGGGACATCACCGACAAAGCGCAATTTGCGATTGACCAGTTCATTCTGCGCGGCGGCAAGCTCATTGCCTTCCTCGACCCGCTGCCGTTGATGGACAGCCGCGAGCAGAACCAGATGTTCGGCAGCATTCCCAACAGCGGTTCGAACCTGGACAAGCTGTTGAAAGCATGGGGATTGTCCTTTGAAACCGGCAAGGTCGTGGCGGACATGAACTTCAAAATGCAGGTCGGCGGAAGAAACAACCAGCCGCAGGACGCCCCCGCTTTCCTGTCCATCACCAAGGACGGCATCAGCAGCGAGGATATCGTCACCAGCCAGTTGGACAATGTCTGGCTGCCGTTCGCGGGCGCCTTCTCCGGGACCCCGGTGGCCGGCCTGAAAATGGATGTGCTGCTCAAGAGCACCAAGGAGTCCCAGTTGGTGGACGGCTTCATGGCTCACTTGAGCGGAGAGAACATTGTCAAGGAGTTCAAACCCTCGGGCATGACCCAGAACCTGGCCGTGCGGCTGACCGGCAAGTTCAAGACCGCCTTCCCGGACGGCAAGCCCGAGGAAAAGCAGGACGAGAAATCCGAAGAGAAGAAGGATGAGGCGAAGGAAGAATGGCTCAAGGAAGGCAAAGGCGAGAACTCCGTCATTCTGGTTGGAGACGCCGACATGATTTATGACAGCTTCGCCATCCGCCAGATTCAGAGCCCGTTTGGCACGTTGAGCATGTTGATGAATGGGAACCTGAATTTCGCCCAGAACGCGGTCGAACAGTTCACCGGCGACAACAACCTCATCACCGTGCGGAGCCGCGCGGTGCAAAACCGGCCGTTCACGCTGGTCAAGCAGATGCAGGCGGAGGCGGAGGCGCGCTATCGCAGCCGGATCAAGGAGCTGGAGGAGAGTCTGGCCGACACCCAGCGCCAGTTGAACGAGCTGCAGCAGAAGAAGGAGAAGGGACAGCGGTTCATCCTCTCGCCGGAACAGCAGGCGGCGCTCGAGAATTTCCGGAAGAAGGAGGCGGAAGTGAAAATCCAGCTCAAGGAAGAGCGCAAGAAGCTGCGGCGGGACATTGACTCCCTGGAGCGGCGGTTGAAGTGGTTCAACATCGCCGCCATGCCGCTGGTCGTCAGCGCCTCGGGGCTGGCCCTGGCATTTTTCAAACGGAAACGAACTTCAGCGAAATGAATGCGAAGCAACTGACCTTGTTACTGGTGTTGGTGGTGGTGCTCGGCGCCGCCGGGTTGATGGTTTACAAGCAGCAGAATGCCGCGCGGCGCGAAGGCCAGCCGGGCGTGGGCAGGAAGGTGCTCGAAAACCTGGCCGTCAACGAGGTCGCCACGCTGGTCATCCGCGACCAAACCAACGAGCTCAAGCTGGTGAAAGGGCCGGAGGTGTGGCAGGTCGAGGCCCGGGGGAATTACCCGGCCAACTTCGGCGAGATCAGCGGGTTCCTCCTGAAACTGCGCGACTTGAAAGCGGCGCAGGTTGAGCAGGTCGGCGCTTCGCAACTGGGCCGTCTGGGCCTGGCAACGGGGACGGGGACCAATGCGCCGACGGTGGTTGAATTCCGTGATCAGGCGGGCAAGACCCTGCACCGCCTTTACCTCGGCAAAAAACACCTGCGCAAGCCCACCCAGCCCTCTCCGATGGGACAATTTGACAGCGAGGGGTGGCCGGATGGCCGGTACATCAAGGTGGACGATTCGCCCGAGGTCGTGCTCGTCTCGGAGGTGATGGACAACATCGTCCCCAAGCCGGAACAGTGGCTCGCCCGGGAGTTTTTCAAGGTTGAGAAAGCACGGTCCATTTCGGTGGAACACCGCGAAGCCACCAATTCGTGGAAAGTGACGCGTGAAACTGAGACCGATGCCTGGAAACTCGCCGACGCCAAAGACGGCGAGGCGCTGGACACCAGCAAGACCTCTTCGCTCAACTATGCCCTGAATTCGCCCTCTTTTGTGGATGTTTTGGTTGACCCGAATCCCGCCGATTTCGGCCTGGACCAGCCACGAAAAATCACGCTCGAAACCTTTGACGGCTTCACCTACGAATTAAAAGTGGGCAACAAGACCAACGAGAACTACGCCCTCCAGGTTGCGGTCTCCGCCCAACTGCCCGCCGAGCGGACTCC